>NZ_JBHFJG010000013.1:131495-162971 GCF_057559155.1 Rhizobium moroccans
GCGGGCGGCATTTTCGTTTCCGGCCGTCAGCCCGGCTGGCGCATTTCGCCCTCGGCGGGCACGATGATCTTGCGATACAGGTGCCAGGTCGCGTGGCCGAGAACCGGCATGATGACGGCAAGCCCTGCAAAGATCGGGATCGTGCCGATTGCCAGCAGCACGGCGACGATCAGCCCCCAAAGCGCCACCGGCACCGGATTGGCGAACGTGGCCCGCACGCTCGCATCCACGGCGGCTGCGGCACCCACATCCCGATCGAGCAGGAGCGGGAATGCGACGACGGTCGTTGCGAGCACCACCACCGCAAAGAGGAAGCCGGCAAGATTGCCCCAGAGGATCACTCCCCTTCCCTCCGGCGTCGTCAGCACCTGCGACAGGAAGGATGAGACAGAGGTGGGCACCGCTTCGCCGAAATAGGCTGTATAGATCGCCTGGGCCGTGAGAAGCCAGACAACGAACAGCGCAAGCAGCAAGAGCGCTACCGCGACGATCGACGGCAGCGCCGGTGATCTCTGCACATCCAGCGCGTGGCGCCAGGAGGTATCCATGCCCCGTTCCCGGCGGCGGCTGATCTCATAGAGGCCGATGGCCGCGATCGGCCCCAGCAAGGCGAAGCCCGACATTAGCGGATAGATCAGGGGCAAGAGATTGGCTCCGGAACTCCACAACGTGAGCACCACGCCGGCAATCGGATACATCAGACACAGGAAAACATAATGCGACGGCTTTTCGCGGAAATCGTCCCATCCAAGCCGCAGGGCGTCCACGATATCGCCTATGCCTATCCTGCGAACAGCCGGGCGCACGAAACTGTTGTCCGCGCCGGCCATGACATGAAATGCCGTCATGACATAGTCTCCTCCTTAGCAGCCGGCGGTGGAGAAGGCTCGGCAAGGCGGATTGCCGAGATGCTCAATGCTACCGGCATGCGATGATCCTAGCGGATTTTGAGAAATCTGGAGCCTTTTTGCTTGACTTCAATAGGTGTCGATCTCACATCGGCGCCATCATGAAAGTATCCGAAGCAGAAATCCTGATCATTCCGGGTTACACCAATTCCGGGCCGGGACACTGGCAGACGCGCTGGGAGACGAAGCTTTCGACGGCGCGCCGCGTGGAGCAGGCCGAATGGTCGAAGCCGGTGCGGGAAGACTGGGTGGCGCGCGTTGCCGAAGAGGTGAATGCCGCGGTCAAGCCGGTGGTGCTGGTCGCCCACTCGCTGGGCATACCCTCCGCGGTCCACGCGATCCCGCTATTTCGCAAGAAGGTGGCCGGCGCCTTTTTCGTCGCCCCGCCGGAACTCGACAATCCCGAGATCCGGCCGAAGCATCTGATGACCTTTGGTCCCTATCCGCGCGATCCCCTGCCCTTTCCGTCATTGATGATCGCAAGCCGCAACGATCCATTCGGCTCCTATGAACATGCGGACGAAATCGCCAACGCCTGGGGTTCGCTCATCATCGATGCGGGCGAAACGGGCCATATCAACGCGGAAAGCGGCCACGGCCCCTGGCCGGAAGGTACGATGGTTTTCGCGCAGTTCCTCAGCCAGCTGAAGCCCTGACGGAAACTGCCTGACGCCGCAACGCAGTAGAGAACAGCAAAAAGCCGCGCCCGATGAGCGCGGCTTTTTGCTTGAGTGATGTCAGGTTTACTGCTCGAGCTGGGCCACGGCCTCGGCGAGGAACTGGTACATTTTCGTACGGATGTCCTCGTCCGAAATCGAAACGCTCGCGGCGTCGAAATCCTTGCGCAGCTTGCGGAAAACGTCTTCCTCGCCGGCTTCCTCGAAATCGGCGGCGACGACTTCCCTGGCATAGGCTTCCGTATCGCTCTTCCCAAGAAGGTCCGCGGCCCAGAGGCCAACCAGCTTGTTGCGACGGGCTAGCGCCTTGAACTTCAGTTCCTGGTCATGCGCGAACTTGTTTTCGAAGCCTTTTTCGCGATCGTTGAACGTCGTGGCCATGCGGATCTCCCAAACGATTGGTCGCTTTGACCCATAATCAAACCGGCACCGAAGCGCAATGCGCTTTGTCGACCGGAACGGCGATGTCCCGCGATCAAGCAATCATGCAGCCCCTCGGCGCATGTCTTCCGCATTGATGATGCCGGATTGTCATAAAACTGTCGCAAAACTCGCCAGGGATTGTTGTCCCCGCTCGGCCGAGGAGTTCGAAGCGCGGAATAGCCGGGATCAGGAGGGCTGGATGCATAATTCGAGATCGATCACACTTGGCGGTTCCCGCATAGATATCAAAGTCGTGTCGTTCGTCACGATGATCGTCCTTGTCATAACGGCTTTGGTCGTGGCCGCCGACACGTGGTGGGGAATCGACCACCATGATCTGATGCGGGACCCGAATGCGATCGCAAATCATCCACGCTATTTCGGCATAATCTCCAATCTCGGCGTCGTTCTATGGATCGCGAGCGCCGCGGTAGCGCTTCAGGCCTATGCCTCGCTGGGCTTGAAGCGACGGGGAGAGTTCAGCGGATTGCTCTTTTCCGGCGGGATTTTCGCGACGTTGATGGGGCTCGACGATCTTTTCATGCTTCACGAGTCGATTTCCGTCACGGGTTTGGCCGAGCCGCTTATCCTGCTTCCGCATGCGCTGTTCTTGGCGGTGTGCTGCTATTACGCCTGGCTTATGCGAACCGAAACGCCGTGGCTGGTGTTTGGTGCGGCCGTCATGTCCTTTGGCCTGTCCCTGCTCTTCGATCTCTATCCCTCATACTTTCCGGGACTGATGCTCCTCGAGGAGGGCTTTAAGCTGTATGGAATCCTCCTGTTTTCAACCTATATGTTCCTCGTCGGCCACGCCGCGTTGAGGCGCTAGCCGGGCCGGCAACTGGATCGGGAAGACGGACAAGCACCTTTTTCTTGTTCATAGCCGCCGTTTTTCTTCCACGACGGCACCGTCACCGGAACAAGGTTTCGAGAATCCGTGTAATCTCAGAACAAATGTTCGTGGTGAAGGCACCGGCCCAATGCGGCTGCTGACAAGGTTAAGAGGTCTGCATTGTGAAATGCGTTCTTTTGCGATAAGGGACCGCTTCAACGATCTTCCACTGCGTCCGCATTACGGATGCCAACAACGAGACAAAAAATCATGAACCGTCGCCGCCGTATCTACGAAGGCAAGGCCAAGATCCTTTATGAAGGCCCGGAACCGGGCACGCTGATTCAGTTCTTCAAGGATGACGCCACCGCATTCAACAAGAAGAAGCATGATGTCATCGACGGCAAGGGCGTTCTGAACAACCGCATCTCGGAATACCTCTTCACGCATCTGAACAAGATCGGCATTCCGACGCACTTCATCCGCCGGCTGAACATGCGCGAGCAGCTGATCAAGGAAGTGGAGATGATCCCGCTCGAGATCGTGGTGCGCAACGTCGCCGCGGGCTCGCTGTCGACCCGCCTCGGCATCGAGGAAGGCATGGTTCTGCCGCGCTCGATCATCGAATTCTACTACAAGTCGGATTCGCTCGCCGATCCCATGGTTTCGGAAGAGCACATCACCGCCTTCGGCTGGGCCAATCCGGCCGAGCTCGACGACATCATGGCGCTCGCGATCCGCGTCAACGACTTCCTTTCCGGCCTCTTCCTGGGCGTCGGCATCCAGCTCGTCGATTTCAAGATCGAATGCGGCCGCCTCTACGAAGGCGACATGATGCGCATCATCCTGGCCGACGAGATTTCGCCGGACAGCTGCCGTCTGTGGGATATCGAGACCAAGGAAAAGATGGACAAGGACCGTTTCCGCCGGGATTTGGGCGGTCTTGTCGAAGCCTATTCCGAAGTCGCCCGCCGGCTCGGCATCATTAATGAAAACGAACCGATCCGCGGCACCGGCCCGGTTCTCGTCAAGTAATCATCGGGGGTAGATCAGTGATCAAGGCACGCGTGACCGTCACGCTCAAGAATGGCGTTCTCGACCCGCAGGGCAAGGCCATCGAAGGCGCTCTCGGCAGCCTCGGCTTTTCCGGCCTCGGCCATGTGCGGCAGGGCAAGGTCTTCGATATCGAAGTGAATGGCGCCGACAAGGCGAAGGCCGAGGCCGACCTCAAGGAAATGTGCGAGAAGCTTCTGGCAAACACGGTCATCGAGAATTATACTATAACTCTCGACTGAAGGTTGTGGAGCATGTGATGGCTGAGATCACGAACGACTTGGTGTATGAGCTGATGAAGCGCATGCATTCCGAACTGGGTAATCTGCGGGAGGACCAGAGGGGCCTTCGGCAGGACGTTATCAGCCTTCGCAATCACATGCATGTCATGCAGGGCGACATGAACAACTTGCACACGACGATGGCGCAAGTTCTCGTCCGTCTCGATCGTATCGAAAACCGCCTCGAATTGCGCGAACTCGCCGAGGCACAGGCAAGGTTTGAACCGCACCCATGAAATCCGCAGTCGTCCAGCTTCCCGGCCTCAATCGCGACCGCGACATGATCGCCGCGCTTACCAAGATTTCCGGTCAGGCGCCGATCACGGTCTGGCAGACAGAAACCGAAATCCCGGATGTAGACCTGATCGTCATTCCCGGCGGCTTCTCCTATGGCGATTATCTGCGCTGCGGCGCAATCGCCGCCCGCATGCCGGTCATGCAGGCCATCAAGGAAAAGGCCGACCAGGGCGTAAAGGTGCTCGGCGTCTGCAACGGCTTCCAGATCCTGGTCGAAGCGGGAATGTTGCCGGGCGCACTGATGCGCAATACGTCCCTCAGGTTCGTCTGCAAGGAAGTGAAGCTGGAAGTGGTCAACGCCGAGACGGATTTCACCCGCGCCTATGAAAAGGGCCAGGTCATCCGCTGCCCGGTCGCGCATCACGACGGCAATTATTTCGTCGATGCGGACACCCTCGCCTCCATGGAAGACGCAGGGCAGATCGTTTTCCGTTATACCGACGGCACCAATCCGAACGGCTCGCTTAGCGATATCGCGGGCGTCATCAATGCTCGCGGCAACGTGCTCGGCATGATGCCGCATCCGGAAAACCTGATCGAAGCGGCCCATGGCGGCAATGACGGGCGCGGCATCTTCGCCTCAGCCCTCGATGTGATCGCAGCTTAACCTTCCCCTCACCATACCGTTGTAGAACGGCGCGCGCGCCGCTTTCAGGATATCCCGATGCCGTTCTACACCCGCAGCCTCACGCTCGTTTTCCTCGCCGCCGCCGGCACTATGCTGACAGCTTGTCAGGCGGACAGGAAACCGGCCCCCTCCCCGAACAATGCCGCCTTGCCCATGATGGAGCGCGTCGCGCTTGCGGCGAATGCCTGCTGGTTCAAATCGGGAGATACCGCCTTCAAGCCCTATCGGCTGGCGCCGGAGCTCAATTCCTTCTCGGGCCGTCCGCGCATTCTCGCCGTACCGCGCAATAGCCCGGAATCGCGGCCGGTTCTCGTCGTCCAGGCGGAGGGCAATCCCGCGAAGCTCGATGCCTTCGGTCCGATAATGGCCGGCGAAACCGGCGAACGGATCAAGCGCGACGTATTGCGCTGGGCGGGTGGCGGCAAAGGCTGCTGAGAAACCCACCTCGGCCCATTCCACCTAAATCCCGCATCCGTTGAACATCCGTCCGGCCACAGCTTAAACGATGGATAGACGCGGGACGCTACCCGCTTTACCAATCACTGAGGATCGCAAAGCGATTCGGTGAGGTGGACGCATGCTGATGAAATCCGAATGCCTTCATGTTCTCCTTTCGGCCGGTCTGGCCGCAACGCTCTGCTCCACTACGATCACTCCCGCAAATGCCCAGGAACCGATATTCGACGAAGCCCGCTTCGGCGTGCTCGCCTCCGTCGACAACGGACATCACGAAGATGGGGTATTCGCGACGGGCATGATCTTCTTCGATCCCTGGGGCCATGATGCTGCGCAAGGCATCGACAAGCTCCTGCGTCCGCGAATCCATCTGGGCGGAAGCCTGAGCACGGCGGGCGAAACCAGCCAGGTCTATGCCGGCTTTTCCTGGACCGCCGATCTCACCGATCGGCTGTTTCTCGAAGTGGGTGTCGGCGGGGCGGTTCACGACGGCGACCTCGACTATGACGGCGGATCAGGCCCGGCGCTCGGCTGCCGCCTGCTTTTCCACGAATATGCGGCCGCCGGCTTCAGGCTCACCGACAACTGGCGGCTTACCGCCCAGATCGAGCACTCCTCCCATGCGGAGCTCTGCAACGGCCCGAACGACGGCCTGAGCCGCGCCGGCGTCATGCTGGGCTACAAGTTCTAAAGCCCATGACCCAGCGGAAGCAACGGCTATCCGCCGCCGCCTCGTACTGCACGGGCGGACGATAAGAAAAGACCCGATGCGCAGGTTGGGATGCGGCATCGGGCCCTGCTTCCAATAGTGCTGGAAGAAGATGTTTCAGAACAGGAAGCGCGATTTGGCCGCTTCACGATGCGCCTCGACGCGGGTTAATCCGATATCCCGCAATTGGCCCTCATCCATATCCAGCAAAGCCACTCGGCCTTTGCGGCGGATGCTCCAGTTCCGATAGATGTCGATAATGCCAAGCAGGCCCTGGCGTGGTGCCGGCAAAGGCGACGGAGCCAAAAGATCACCGCTTGCCCGCAATTGCGACTCTCGAGCAAAGTTGTCTGGGTAAATTGTATCGATTGTCGCAAGATATTCGTTTAACCTGCGCATACCGCACCTGCCATACAAGTCATTAGTGGTGCAATTCTTTTACATTGACTCAATTAAGGGTACAATGTAGAGAATTGTCACCATGACAAGTTGGCTTCCAAACATCAAAGAGGGCAAAAGCCCGCTCTATATTCGCGTGGCGGATCAGATCGAGGACGCGATCATGGCCGGCAACCTGCCGGCCGGCGCGAAACTGCCACCGCAAAGAAATCTGGCCTACGATATAGGTGTGACGATCGGCACGATCAGTCGCGCCTACTCCCTCTTGCATGAGCGGGGTCTCGTCAGCGGAGAAGTCGGACGCGGCACCTATGTTCGCCCGCGACCGGAAATTGCATCGCAGGATGCCAATGATCCGGCAACAGCCAGTTTCGCGGGCACCCGCCCCTTCCACCCTCCACCGGGCAAGATCCGGTTCGACAGCACCGCAGCACCGGATGTCGGGCAAAATCAGATAATCGCCGGCATCATCAACGACATCATGCGAGACCACCCCCGGGAGATAGCAAGCTACACGCGGAGCTTTCCCGACCATTGGTCCGAAGCGGGGGCGCGCTGGCTTTCCTATGGCAACTGGACACCCGCAATCGACTCGGTCGTGCCCACCCTTGGTGCCCACGCCGGCATCATGGCCATTATCTCGTCGCTCACCAGTCCGGGCGACAGGATCGTTTTCGAGCATATGACCTATTCGCAGATCAGCCGTGCGGCCGGGCTGATCGGGCGACGGAGTTCGCTCGTGGACGCGGACGATTTCGGCGTTCTGCCCGAGGATTTTGAGCGAGTCTGTGTCCAGCTGCACCCCAAGATTGCCTTCTTCATGTCCTCAGCCCAGAACCCGACACTCGCGACCCTGCCCCTCGATCGCCGCAGGGCGATCGCCGATATCGCGCACAGGCACAATGTCTGGCTGATCGAGGACAATCTCTACGGCGCGATGGACAAGAAGGACATTCCTCTCATCGCTGAGCTGGCGCCGGACAGGACTTTCGTCATTGACGGATTGTCGAAATCCGTTGCGGCCGGCACTCGCGGCGGCTGGGTCGCCTGTCCGCCGCATTTTGCTCAGCGCGTCCGCATCGCCCACAAGATGTTAACAGGCGGACTGCCTTTCATGCTTGCGGAACTCTGCTCTCGCCTCGTCCTTTCCGGAGAGGCGGAACGCATATGGGATCGATGCCGTATTGAGATCAATGCCCGAGAGGAACTTGCAAGGGAAATCCTCGCCGGCCACGATTTCAATTCCAATCCGGACATTCCCTTCCTTTGGCTTAAGCTGCCGGAACCCTGGCTTTCCGCGACATTCAAGAACGCGGTCCTGGCCGACGGGGTGCTCATCGACGATGAAGACGAATTCAGGGCCGGACGATCGGGGAAGATCACGCATCGCGTCCGCATCGGGTTCTCCTCACCTCATACACGCCAAGATGTGGCAGCCGGGCTGAAGGTCGTTCGACGCCTGCTGGAAAACGGATCGGCGGGCTACGACAGCCTGGCTTGAGGCTAGTCGGCAGGTCGGTTCAGGCTCGGCCCGATCGCCTTCATCCCCGCAATCAAAGCTCTGCGGAAAGCGGAGGTTTTCCGCTATTTTCCTGTCGCGTGCAGCAAACACATGCGCTAAAGAGGCGCAACGCTTCGGAACGGCCAGCCATCCTAGGAACACTGATGACGATCCCCAATTCGATCCAGATAACTCCCGAACTCGTCGCTTCGCATGGCCTGAAGCCGGACGAGTATCAGCGCATCCTGGACCTGATCGGCCGTGAACCGACCTTTACCGAACTCGGCATCTTTTCAGCGATGTGGAACGAGCACTGCTCGTACAAATCCTCCAAGAAATGGCTGCGGACGCTACCGACCATGGGGCCCCGCGTCATCCAGGGGCCCGGCGAAAATGCCGGCGTCGTGGATATCGACGATGGCGACTGCGTGGTCTTCAAGATGGAGAGCCACAACCATCCCTCCTATATCGAGCCCTATCAGGGAGCCGCGACCGGCGTCGGCGGCATCCTGCGCGACGTCTTTACCATGGGTGCCCGGCCGATCGCCGCGATGAACGCGCTGCGCTTCGGCGCGCCTGACCATCCGAAGACCAAGCATCTCGTCTCCGGCGTCGTCGCAGGCGTCGGCGGTTACGGAAACTCCTTCGGCGTACCGACCGTCGGCGGCGAAGTGGAGTTCGACGAGCGCTACAACGGCAACATCCTCGTCAACGCGTTTGCGGCCGGCCTCGCCCGGAGCGATGCGATCTTCTACTCCAAGGCCGAGGGCGTGGGCCTGCCGGTGGTCTATCTCGGCGCCAAGACCGGCCGCGACGGCGTCGGCGGAGCCACGATGGCGTCCGCCGAATTCGACGAGTCGATCGAGGAAAAGCGTCCGACCGTTCAGGTCGGCGACCCCTTCACCGAAAAGTGCCTGCTGGAAGCCTGCCTGGAACTCATGCAGACGGGCGCGGTCATCGCGATCCAGGACATGGGTGCTGCCGGCCTCACCTGTTCGGCAGTGGAAATGGGCGCCAAGGGCGATCTCGGCATCGAGCTCGATCTCGATAAGGTGCCGGTGCGCGAGGAGCGCATGAGCGCCTATGAAATGATGCTCTCCGAGAGCCAGGAGCGGATGCTCATGGTTCTGAAACCGGAGAAGGAAAAGGAGGCCGAGGCGATCTTCCACAAGTGGGGGCTCGACTTCGCGATCGTCGGCAAGACGACGGACGACCTGCGCTTCCGCATCCTGCATCAGGGCGAGGAAGTGGCGAACCTTCCGATCAAGGAGCTTGGCGACGAGGCGCCCGAATACGACCGGCCGTGGGTTCAGTCGAACGGCCCGGCATCCCTGCCCGCCTCCCAGGTCGCAGCGCCTGCGGACTACAACGAGGCTCTTCTGAAGCTCGTCGGCTCTCCGAACCAGGCGAGCCGACGCTGGGTGTATGAGCAATACGACACGCTGATCCAGGGCAATTCGCTGCAGCTCCCCGGTGGCGACGCCGGCGTCGTGCGCGTCGACAATCATCCCTCCAAGGCTCTCGCCTTCTCCTCCGACGTGACGCCCCGCTATGTGGAAGCCGATCCTTTCGAAGGCGGCAAGCAGGCGGTCGCCGAATGCTGGCGCAACATCACCGCAACCGGCGCCGAGCCGCTCGCGGCCACCGATAACCTGAACTTCGGCAATCCGGAAAAGCCGGAAATCATGGGTCAGCTCGTCGGCGCCATCAAGGGCATCGGCGAAGCCTGCAAGGCGCTCGATTTCCCGATCGTCTCCGGCAACGTCTCGCTCTACAACGAGACCAATGGCGTGGCGATCCTGCCCACGCCGACGATCGCCGGCGTCGGGCTTTTGCCCGACTGGTCGAAAATGGCGAAGATCGGGTCGGCAAACGAGGGTGACAAGCTGATCCTCATCGGCGTCGACGGCAGCCATCTGGGCTCAACCGTCTACCTCCGCGACATCCTCGGCCAGACGGACGGCCCGCCGCCGGAAGTCGATCTCGCAGCCGAGCGCCACCACGGCGACTTCGTGCGCTCGCTGATCCGCAACGGCCAGGTCACCGCCTGCCACGACATTTCCTCGGGCGGCCTTGCCATCACGCTTGCGGAGATGGCAATGGCATCCGGCAAGGGCATGACCGTCAGCCTCAAGGACCAGAAGGGCGCCCCGCATGCCCTGCTCTTCGGCGAAGACCAAGCCCGCTATGTGATCGCCGTTCCGGCCGATCTCGCCAATTTCGTGGAAGCGAATGCGGAAGCGGCAGCAGTTCCCTTCCGCCGCTTGGGCACCGTGGGTGGAGAAACGTTCGCGGTGGACGATCTCGTCAGCCTTGCCGTCGTCGATCTCGCCAATGCACATGAAAGCTGGTTCCCCGGCTTCATGGCCTGATCCGCAGCGGGAGGCGCAGGCTTTTCTTGCGCCTCACCTCCGGAAGGCGGATAATATTCCCTGTCGATAGAGCGGCGATCCCGCTTTGACCGCCGGCCTTCTTTGAGGCACTCTCGACTCGATTGAACTCCGCTTTTGAGTCTGCGGAGGAGGAAAGGACGACAAAAACATGCCCATGAGCCCAGGCGACATCGAAGACATGATCAAGGCCGGCATACCGGGCGCCCGTGTCACCATACGGGACCTCGCCGGCGACGGCGATCACTATGCCGCCGAAGTTGTCGCCGAAGCGTTCCGGGGCAAGAGCCGCGTGCAGCAGCACCAGATGGTCTACGACGCGCTCAAGGGCAACATGGGCGGCGTGCTGCATGCGCTGGCGCTGCAGACCTCCGCTCCCGCCGACTGAGCCCCACTGAACCCCATGGCCGATCTCATCAAGGAACTGGTCACCGGCGTCGTTGAAAACGTCATGCGGGAGCTTCTGAAGAAGTCTCACGGCCGCACGACGACCAAGCGAAAGAAGCGCAAGGCGCAAGCCGCTGGTGGCCGTCCCTCCCGCGCGAAGACCGAGAAGACCAAAACCGTCGTCTGCAAGCAGGTGAGCCGGCGCCGCAGCGCGGCTTCCCGAAGCCGCCAGCGCGCCCGCTGATCATTCCATCAGGGATTTTGATGACTTCCCCGCTGGAAATTCCCGCGGCGCGTGTTATCTAAAAGGCGAACAGCGATCCGGACCTTGAACCCGGATAGACAAGGATTTGACATGAGCGCGATTCACGATTTCATCGACAACGAAGTAAAGACGAACGACGTGGTTGTCTTCATGAAAGGCACACCGCAGTTTCCGCAGTGCGGTTTTTCTGGCCAGGTCGTCCAGATTCTCGATTATCTGGGTCTCGACTACAAGGGCGTGAACGTGCTCGCTGACGCTGAAATCCGCCAGGGTATCAAGGACTATTCCAACTGGCCGACCATTCCGCAGCTCTATGTGAAGGGCGAATTCATCGGCGGATGCGATATTGTCCGCGAGATGTTCCAGTCCGGTGAGCTGCAGAGCCATCTTCAAGAGCAGGGCATCAGCGTCCGCGGCGCCGCCTGATCCCCCGTCCCCGCTCCGCGGGGGCCTTTCATAACCTTTTCTTTCGAGGCGCCGTGCAAGCGGCGCCTTTCAACGTCTTTGGGAATATCGCTGTGACAAATCCTTCACAAACCGCTTCCGTTCGCCTCAGCGGCATGGGCAAAGTCGAGTTCA
The DNA here is from genome assembly GCF_057559155.1 of Rhizobium moroccans. Lineage (NCBI taxonomy): Bacteria > Pseudomonadati > Pseudomonadota > Alphaproteobacteria > Hyphomicrobiales > Rhizobiaceae > Rhizobium > Rhizobium moroccans. The sequence continues at coordinate 143,281 of NZ_JBHFJG010000013.1, forward strand.
TCGCCATGATGGCCATGCTGATGGCGCTCAACGCATTGGCGATCGACATCATGCTGCCGGGTCTTCAGGAAATCGGCGCCGCGCTCGGCGTGGAAAACGAGAACCACCGGCAATATGTGGTTTCCGCCTATCTTCTGGGCTTCGGTGTCGCCCAGCTCGTCTATGGGCCGATCTCCGACCGCTTCGGACGTCGTAGCCCAATGATCATCGGACTGGTGATCTACATCCTCTCCTCGCTCGCGGTCGTGGCGGTCCCCTCCTTTGCCGGCCTGCTCGCACTGCGCTTCATCCAGGGCGTCGGCTCGGCGGCGACGCGGGTCATAACCGTGTCCATCGTCCGCGACATTTATGGTGGCCGCGCCATGGCCGAGGTGATGTCGCTGATCATGATGGTCTTCATGGTGGTGCCGGTCATCGCGCCGGGCACCGGCCAGCTCATCCTGCTGTTCGGCGATTGGCACCTGATCTTCGTCTTCATGGCCGTCGCGGCGCTCGCTGTGGTCATCTGGATGCACATGCGCCTGCCGGAAACCCTGCATGCCGAGGATGTGCGGCCGTTCACCATCTCCTCCGTGCTCGACGGCTTCCGCATCGTGCTCACCAACCGGGTAGCGCTCTGTTACACCATTTCAAGCACCTTCATCTTCGGTGCGCTGTTCGGCTTCATCAATTCCGCGCAGCAGGTCTATGTCGGCATCTATCAGCTCGGCGTCTGGTTTCCGGTCGCCTTCGCGGCGGTGGCGGTCTTCATGGCCTTCTCGTCCTTCATCAACTCGCAGCTTGTCGGGCGCTTCGGCATGCGTCGCCTCTCGCACGGCTCGCTGCTCGGCTTCATCGCGATCACCTTCTTGTGGCTGATGGTGCAGATCTTCGGGCCGCAGCCCATGCCCTTCCCGCTTTTCCTGGCCTTCTTCGCGCTTGCCATGTTCCAGTTCGGCTGGATCGGGTCGAACTTCAATTCGCTCGCCATGGAGCCGCTGGGCCATGTTGCCGGAACGGCTTCCTCCGTGCTCGGCTTCATGGGAACGATTGGCGGCGGCATCATCGGCGCGATGATCGGGCAGGCATTCAACGGCACCGCGCTGCCGATGGTCGCCGGCTTCTTCACGGTTTCGGTGATCGGTCTGATCTTTGTGCTGATCGGCGAAAAGGGAAAGCTGTTCCAGCCGCATAACCCGCCGGTCTGACATTTTCGGAGGGCGGCGGCACGGCCAAGCGCCCCGCCCCCCGATTATTCAGAGTGTGAAGACCTCACGCCGCAGCGTCTCCCAGCTTTGGGAATCGGTCGAAAGCAAAAGGCCACCGCTTGTATGCCGCAGCAGATAGCGCGATCCGTCGAAACGCGCCACATGAGCCCCGGCCTCGACCGCAATCAGCGCTCCGGCCAGATGATCCCACGGCATCAGCTTGTTATACATGAGGTAATGCGCGTAACCGCTTGCAAAGGCACGATATTCATGGGCCGCACAGCGATAGGACATCACATAGCGCACCTTGGCGAGATTACCGAGGATTTCCGCACGACGTTCCGCCGGCAAGAAACCCGTGGACGCCATTCCGACCATCTGTGAAAGCGGCGCGGGCGGAGAGACGCGAAGCTGTTGTGAGGAGCCATCCGGGCGCCGCAGGAAGGCGCCCGCCCCCTTCTCGGCCATGACCCAGTCGTCGCCCATCGGATCGTAGATGATGCCGGCCACGGTTTCGCCCTTCCAGACGACCGAGGCCATGACGCCGAAGGCGGGAATGCCCGAGGCAAAATTGAAAGTGCCGTCGATCGGATCGACCACCACCGCGAAATCGGCATCCGGCAGCCTGCCGAGCAAAGCGGGGTCCGCCGCGACCGTTTCTTCGCCGACGAAAAGGGCATTCGGCACCAGAGCTTCGATTTCCCGCCGAAGCATCCGTTCCGCGGCCTCGTCCCCTTCGGTCACAAGGTCCGTCGCCTCGCTCTTGGAGCGGATATCGCCGCTGCCGAGCCGGCGAAAGCGTGGCAGGATCTCGGCCTTGGCGGCCTGGCGCAGCAGATCGGCAAGCCGGGCGACATCGAGCGGCAAAGTCATTCTGAAATCCTTGGAGCGGCGGCAAGGCCGGCAAAATCGAAGAGTTTCGGATCGAGAAGATGAGACGGGTTCGCATGCGCCAGCGCCCGAAGCATCGTGTCCTTCCGGCCCGGCATACGCATCTCGATATCGGCAAGCATGGCCTTCATGGCGTTGCGCTGCAGGCCATCCTGCGAGCCGCAGAGATCGCAGGGAATAATGGGAAAGCGCATGGCGGCGGCGAATTTCGCAAGATCGTCCTCGGCGCAATAGGCGAGCGGCCGCAGCACCATCAGATCCCCTTCATCGTTCAGAAGCTTCGGCGGCATGGCCGCAAGCCGCCCGCCATGAAAGAAGTTCATGAAGAAGGTCTCGAGAATATCCTCCCGGTGATGGCCGAGCACCAGGGCATCACAGCCTTCCTCGCGCGCTATGCGGTAGAGATTGCCGCGCCTGAGCCGCGAACAGAGCGAGCAATAGGTCGCGCCCTGCGGAACCTTCTCCTTCACCACCGAATATGTATCGCGGTATTCGATCCGGTGCTTCACACCGATCGAGGCCAGGTAATCGGGAAGCACGTGCTTCGGAAAATTCGGCTGGCCCTGGTCGAGATTGCAGGCGATCAGTTCCACCGGCAGCAGGCCGCGCCATTGCAGGTCCAGCAGGATAGCGAGAAGCGAATAGGAATCCTTGCCGCCCGAAAGGCCGACCAGCCAGCGCTTCTGCTCCTTCAGCATGCCGAAATCGTCGAAAGCCTGGCGCACCTGCCGCAAGAGCCGCTTGCGCAGCTTGTTAAACGAGACGGAACTCGGCGCATCCGCGAAAAGGGCCGGAACGAGGCCGTTGCCAGCCTCTTCATCCAGTTCATCGGCGATTGCCGTCACTATCCCCATTCGCTTCTCCTGAAAGGCCGCGAAAATCCGGCCCGCTCATGGTGATGCGTGCCGCCCGAGAGCGGCCGCTTCCATTCCGGCATCAGGCCCCGAGAGCGGCAGCCACGGCCGCGATGGCCTCCTGCGACTTCGAGCCATCCGGGCCGCCTGCCTGCGCCATATCCGGCCGGCCGCCGCCGCCCTTGCCGCCAAGAGCAGCAGACGCCACACGCACGAGCTCCACGGCGCTGAAACGCTCCGTCAGGTCCGGCGTGACGGCGACAACCGCGCTCGCCTTGCCATCGGCGGAAACGCCGACCAGTGTCACGACGCCCGAACCGAGGCTCGCCTTGCCTTCGTCCGCCAGTCCCTTGAGGTCTTTCGCATCGATCCCTTCGAGGGACTTGCCGAGGAACTTGATGCCGCCGATTTCCCGAACGTCATCGCCGGCGCCAGCCTGCCCGCCGCCCATGGCGAGCCGGCGCTTGGCATCGGCAAGCTCCCGTTCCAGCTTGCGCCGCTCCTCGATCAGTGCTTCGACGCGCGGCAGGACTTCCGCCGGCTGCACCTTGAGGGCGCCGGCAAGCGACTTCACGCGCTCGTCCTGCTCAGCGAGATAGGTCCGGGCCGCGTCGCCCGTGAGCGCCTCGATGCGGCGCACGCCCGCGCCGACCGCGCTTTCGGAAAGAACGCGCACGAGACCGATATCACCGGTGGCGTTCACATGCGTGCCGCCGCAGAGTTCCAGCGAATAGGTCTTGCCTGCCTTGGAACCCTCGAGCCCCTTGCCCATCGAGACGACGCGCACCTCATCGCCATATTTTTCGCCGAACAGCGCCATCGCGCCTTCAGCGATCGCATCGTCGACGCTCATCAGGCGCGTGGCAACCGAAGAGTTCTGCAGGATGATGGCGTTTGCCATGTCTTCTACCTTCTGCAGCTCCTCCGCCGTCATCGGCTTCGGATGTGAGATGTCGAAGCGAAGCCGCTCCGGCGCCACGAGCGACCCCTTCTGCGCCACATGTCCGCCCAGCACCTCGCGCAGCGCTTCATGCAGCAGATGGGTGGCGGAATGGTTGGCACGCAGGCGCGAGCGGCGCTCATGATCGACCGCGAGCAGAACCGCATCGCCGATCGTCAGCGTGCCGTCCGAGACGGTAGCCGTGTGAACGAAGAGCCCCTCGCCCTTCTTCTGGGTATCCGACACGGTCAGGCGCGCATGATCCGTCGAAATTGCGCCGGTATCGCCGACTTGGCCACCGGACTCCCCATAGAACGGCGTCTGGTTGACGACGACCTGAACCTGATCGCCGGCAGACGCGCTGTCGATGACCTTGCCGTCCCTGACGATCGCCTGCACCACGCCTTCGGCGGCTTCGGTGTCGTAACCCAGGAATTCCGTGGCGCCGTGCTTTTCCTTCAGCTCAAACCAAACGGTTTCGGTCGCCTTGTCGCCGGAGCCTGCCCAGCTTGCACGGGCCTCCGCCTTCTGGCGCTCCATGGCGTCGGTGAAACCGGCAATATCGACGCCGATCTCGCGGGCACGCAGGGCGTCCTGGGTCAGGTCGAGCGGGAAACCATAGGTGTCGTAAAGCTTGAAGGCGGTCTCACCGTCCAGCATGTCGCCCTTGCCGAGCGTGTTGGTCGCATCGGACAACAGCGAGAGGCCGCGCTCCAGCGTCTTGCGGAAACGGGTCTCCTCCAGTTTCAAGGTTTCCGAAATCAGGGCTTCCGCACGCATGAGCTCCGGATAGGCGCGGCCCATTTCCTGCACGAGAACCGGCAGAAGCTTCCAGAGCAGCGGCTCGCGCGCGCCGAGAAGTTCGGCATGACGCATGGCGCGGCGCATGATCCGGCGCAGCACATAGCCGCGGCCCTCGTTCGACGGCAGGACGCCATCAGCGATCAGGAAGGCGGAAGAGCGCAGGTGATCGGCGATCACGCGGTGGCTGGCCCGGCGTTCGCCCTCGGCCTTCACGCCGGTCGCTTCCACCGAAGCGGAGATCAGCGCCTTGAAGAGGTCGATATCGTAATTGTCGTGCACGCCCTGCAGAACGGCTGCGACACGCTCAAGGCCCATGCCCGTATCGATCGACGGGCGCGGCAGATCGATGCGCTCTTCCTTCGTCAGCTGCTCGTACTGCATGAAGACGAGGTTCCAGATCTCGATGAACCGGTCGCCATCCTCTTCCGGCGATCCCGGAGGGCCGCCCCAGATATGATCGCCGTGATCGTAGAAGATCTCCGAGCAGGGGCCGCAGGGCCCGGTATCGCCCATGGCCCAGAAGTTGTCGCTGGTCGGGATGCGGATGATCTTCTCGTCCGGCAGTCCGCCGATCTTCTTCCAGAGGTTAAATGCCTCGTCGTCCGTATGATAGACCGTAACCAGAAGGCGATTGCGATCGAGGCCGAATTCCTTGGTGATCAGGTTCCAGGCAAGCTCGATGGCGCGCTCCTTGAAATAATCCCCGAAGGAGAAATTTCCGAGCATCTCGAAGAAGGTATGATGGCGCGCGGTATAGCCGACATTGTCGAGGTCGTTGTGCTTGCCGCCGGCGCGCACGCATTTCTGGGCTGTCGCCGCCGTGGAATAGGGCCGGGTCTCAAGACCGGTAAAGACGTTCTTGAACTGCACCATGCCCGCATTGGTGAACATCAGCGTCGGATCGTTGCGCGGCACCAACGGACTGGAGGACACGACCTCGTGTCCGTTCTTCCGGAAATAGTCGAGGAAGGTCGACCGGATGTCATTCACGCCGCTCATGCTAAGCCCTTTATTCCGCTGACTGCGGTTCAATCGCCGAAAAACCACTGGCTTTTATCGTTCGCACCCACCGCTGTCCAGACGAACGCAAACCGGCCGCTCATCTTTCACAGATGGCGGCCGGCGAACGAGCCCAGCTATTGATGTAATTTCTCACATCTCCGCGGCATTATCCCCGTCATCGCTATCGGGACCACCGTTCTCCAGGAAGCGATCGGCAATCAGGCCGGCATTCTGACGCAGCGCCATCTCGATCTCGCGCGCCAGTTCCGGATTGTCGCGCAGGAAGAGCTTGGCGTTTTCGCGGCCCTGCCCGAGGCGCTGGCTGTTATAGGAGAACCAGGCGCCGGATTTTTCGACGATGCCGGCCTTGACGCCGAGATCAACCAGCTCGCCGGTCTTGGAAACGCCTTCGCCATACATGATGTCGAATTCGACCTGCTTGAAGGGCGGGGCCATCTTGTTCTTCACGACCTTGACGCGGGTCTGATTGCCGACGACCTCTTCGCGCTCCTTGACCGAGCCGATGCGACGGATGTCGAGACGGACGGAAGCATAGAACTTCAGCGCGTTGCCGCCGGTGGTGGTTTCCGGAGAGCCGAACATCACGCCGATCTTCATGCGGATCTGGTTGATGAAGATGACCATGGTATTCGATTTGGAGATCGAAGCCGTGAGCTTGCGCAGCGCCTGGCTCATCAGGCGGGCCTGAAGGCCCGGCAGGCTGTCGCCCATCTCGCCCTCGATTTCGGCCCGCGGCGTCAGTGCCGCAACCGAATCCACCACCAGAACGTCGATCGCGCCGGAGCGCACCAGCGTATCGGTGATCTCGAGCGCCTGCTCGCCCGTGTCCGGCTGGGAGATCAGGAGGTTCTCCAGATCGACCCCGAGCTTGCGGGCATAGACCGGATCGAGCGCATGTTCGGCGTCCACGAAGGCGCAGATGCCGCCCTTCTTTTGCGCCTCGGCAATGGTCTGCAGGGCCAGCGTCGTCTTGCCCGAGCTTTCCGGACCGTAAATCTCGATAATACGTCCCTTCGGGAGACCGCCCACGCCGAGTGCGATGTCGAGGCTCAGCGAACCGGTGGATATCGTTTCGATCTCCACGACCTTCTCGTTCGCACCGAGCTTCATGATCGACCCCTTGCCGAAGGATCGTTCGATCTGCGACAGTGCCGCTTCCAGCGCCTTGCTCTTATCCACCGATTTGTCCTCTACGAGCCGCAAAGAATTTTGTGCCATCCGATCCACCTTTAGGTTATTGAAGCCGCGCAGGCAATGAAGCAGCCGATGTGAATTTCGTACATGTTTTGTTCCAGTTTAGCAAGCACCCCTCAACGAATTGAGAAAAAAAGGTTATCCGGCCTGCGTTCTCCGCTTGTTCCCGCCGAGCGGGATACGCATTCTGAGGCGGTGACGATCAAGTCCAACAACCTGAAATCGCAGCGAATCAAACCTTCCGCGGGAATTGGAAAATGAAGAAGATTCTGGTCCTCGGCGGAGCCCATATCGATCGGCGCGGAAGGCTTTCGGGCGAGACGACGATGGGCGCCAGCAATCCCGGCCACTGGATCGAGGACACCGGCGGTGGCGGTTTCAATGCGGCGCGCAATCTCGCGCGCCTCGGCCATGCGGTGCAGATGGTGGCGCCGCGCGGCGGCGATGACGCAGGAAAGCGCGTCGCGGCAGCCGCCCGCGAAGCGGGCGTCGAAGACTGCCCTTTCGTCTTCCTCGACCGACCGACGCCCAGCTACACGGCGATCCTGGCTAATGACGGCAATCTCGTCGTCGCCCTTGCCGATATGGAACTCTACCGTTTCTTCACGCCCCGACGCCTGCGCATCCGGGCGCTCCGCGAGCGATTCGCCGCCGCCGATTTCGTATTATGCGACGCCAATTTGCCGGCCGATACGCTGGAGGCGATCGCCACACACGCTCATGAGAACGGCAAGCCGATTGCGGCAATCGGCGTTTCCCCGGCCAAGGTCGCGAGGCTCGCCGGCTGCCTGCACCGCATCGATTTCCTCTTCATGAACGCCGCGGAGGCCGAAGCCCTTGCGGGCGAACGGCCGGAAAGCCCGGAGGGATGGCCGGAACTTCTGCGTGCCATGGGATTGAAGGGCGGCGTGGTCACGCAAGGCGGCAGCCAGGCGGTTGCATTTTCACAGGCCGAAACAGTGCTTCTCGCCCCTCCCCCCGCGATGATCGTCGACGTCACCGGGGCCGGAGATGCACTGGCGGCGGGCTTCATCCATGCGTTGCTGGAAGGGAAAAGCCTCTCGCAAGCCCTCCGTTCGGGAACCGCTGGCGCGCTGATCGCGCTTCGTTCACCCCGATCTGTGCCGGACGACCTTTCGCAAAGAACGCTCGATCATGAGCTGCTCCGTCTTTCAGAACCCCAACCGGCCTGAAATCACTTCTGCTCGTCGAGCATTTCCCGAACAGCCACAGCAAGCTGCTTCAGCGAGAACGGTTTCGGCAGGAAGCCGAACTTGGCATCCGCCGGCAGATTGCGCGCGAAGGCATCTTCGGCATAGCCGGAAACGAAGATGAACTTCATATCCGGATAGGATTTGCGCAGCTCCGCAAGCAGGGTCGGACCGTCCATTTCGGGCATGACCACGTCGGAGACGACAATATCGACCTTGCCATCCAGTTCCTGCATGATCTCCAGCGCTTCCGTCCCGGAGCCCGCTTCATGGACCGTGTAGCCGCGGGTCTCGAGCATCCGCTTGCCGCCGCGGCGCACGGCCTCCTCGTCCTCGACAAGCAGAACGACCGCGGAGTTTCCGGTCAGATCGACGCTCTCGCTGCTCGCGGCGGCGGCCTTCGACGCGGCTCCGGCCTTTTCGCCTTCCGCCGCATTGCCAGCTGCATCCTGCTCCCGGGGCGCCTGCTCCTCCGGAACGTGCCGCGGCAGGAAGATGCGGAAGCTCGTACCCTTGCCGAGGTCCGATTGCGGATAGATGTAGCCGCCGGATTGCTTGACGATGCCATAGACCATGGAGAGGCCAAGGCCCGTGCCCTTGCCTACTTCCTTGGTGGTGAAGAAGGGCTCGAAAATCTTGTCCATGATTTCCGGCGGGATGCCCGTGCCGCTATCCGACACTTCGATCATCACGAAATCCTCGGCCGGCAGATCCGCCTGATGGAGGCTTGCGGCCTCTTCAGCCGGAACGTTGCGCGTCTTGACGAGGATCGTGCCGCCTTGCGGCATTGCATCACGGGCGTTGACGCAAAGGTTGATCAGCACCTGCTCGAACTGCGAAAGGTCGGTGCGGACCGGCCACAGGTCGCGGCCGTAATCCACTTCGAGCTTCACATTGGTGCCGGAGATCAGCCGATCGACCAGCATGCGCAGATCGCCCACCACATCCGTGAGGTTCAATACGGCGGGCCGCATGGTCTGCTTGCGGGAGAAGGCAAGCAACTGGCGCACGAGGACGGCGGCGCGGTTGGCGTTGCGCTTGATTTCCATGAGATCGGCGAAGCTCGCGTCGGATGGGCGCGCCTGCAAAAGCAGATGGTCGGAAGAGAGCAGGATCGCCGTCAGCACGTTGTTGAAATCGTGCGCGATGCCGCCTGCAAGCGTGCCAACCGCATTCATCTTCTGCGTCTGCGCCATCTGGGTTTCGAGCGCCTTCTGCTCGGTGGTCTCGAAGGCATAGACGATGGCCACCTCTTCCGGCGCCTCGTCGCCCGCGTCGATCACGGCGTTGACGTAGAAACGGACGTAGCGGTTCTCCTCGCCCGGATAGCGGGAGTCGATCGGAGGAATGTCGCCCTGCCCGTCCTTGGCGGCGGCAAGCGCCTGCAGGAGCTGCGGCCGCGTATTCTCATGGACGATGGCATCCAGCATGGCGCCGGTCTCGACGTCGTCGCGGGACACCACGCCGGCGAAAAGTTTCAGGAAGGGCGCATTGATGCGCAGGATCTTGCCTTCGCCATCGACGGAGGCGATCGCCATCGGCGTGTTGTTGAAGAAGCGCGTGAAGCGCATGGCGGATGCCGATTGGTCCCCCTCGCCGCCTTTCGGGCGGGCAAGCACGATGGTTCGGCTTTCTCCCGGCGCGCCGTCGCGCATGGAGCTCACGCTATGCACGAGCCTGACCGGCAGGCTCTGGCCGTTGGTGCGGCGTAGGTCGAGATCCAGTGTTTCGGTACGCTTGAGGCCGGGGGCGGCCTGCACGGACTGGATGAGTGCCATGCCCTCGCCGGCCACCAGATCGGCCATGCTGATCGAGCCCGGCGTGAACTTGGTGAGATCGATGCCGAGCCATTCGGCAAGCGTCGCGTTCAGGTAGAATATCTCGCCCTTCCTGCCGGCCGAGAAGAAGCCTGCCGGAGCATGGTCGAGATAGTCTATGGCGTTCTGCAACTCGCGGAAGAAGCGCTCCTGCTCGTCGCGCTCGGGCGTGATATCGGTGATCTGCCAGATGTCGAGCTGGTTCTTGCGCTTGTCTTCGGGAGCGAGCAGCCGGGCCTTCAGCCGATACCAATGCGCGCCGGAACCGTTTTCAGTGGCGCGGCCGAGCGGCTTCATCAGCCGGAATTCCTCGTGCCCCTCCCGGCCCTCGCGCAGCGCCGTCGTCAGGCGGTAGAGCGCCTCGGTCGAATCACGCGTCCTGGAAAGCAAGGTCTCCAGCGACTGCACGTTGCTCGCCTTCGTCGCGCCGGTCATCCGGCCATAGGCGGCATTGGCGTAGAGAATGTGACCTTTCGGATCGGTGATCAGGATTCCGTCGGGATGATTGGCCAGAAAGCCGCGCGCCAACTCCTCCGATCGGGATTGCGGCATCACCTCCACCAGGCCGATGAGGGAAGACACCACGAAAAAGATGCCGACCATGGCGAGGATTCCGAGGATGCCGAGCATCACCTCGTTATCCAGCGCATGCTGGAAGAAGACGAAGGCCACCGCCACCCCGATCAGCACGAGAGCGAGCAGCAGGATACGGATGATCGTGCCGCCCCGCGCTCCGCGCTCCACCAGCGGCGCCTCGTAGTTGCCGCCCTGCTGCAACCTCGTCATCTACCCCTCACATTTCGACCGATCGACGAGCGCGGCCATAGAAAACTGCGGAATTCCTCCACGATTCTCTCTTAGCAAGTTGAAGCTGAAGCAAAAAGCTCCGAAGCACAGAAAAGCCGGGATAGTGGTACACATTGCTCTCGCGCGGCCCGTCCGTGCTTGCCACGAGGTGAAAAAAATCGTCATCTGCCGCGGTAGTAGTCCCCCGGGGCAGTTCGAAGGAGAACCGAAAATGGTCGAAGAACTGATGGGCGCCTATGGCAGCCGCTTCGTGATCGCCATCCTGGGGGTGGCCGTCGGCCTTATCTGCCTGATCGGCGTCCTCTGGTTGCTCAGGGGCCGCAGCGGCCCCTCGCCTTTCGTGCGCGGCGGCAAGAACAGGCAACCCCGCCTGCAGGTGCTCGACGCCGCCGCCGTCGATACGCGCCGCCGGCTGGTGCTCGTGCGCCGCGACGACGTCGAACATCTGATCATGATCGGCGGTCCCACGGATATCGTCATCGAAAGCAGAATCGCACCGGCAGGCCTGCCTCGGACCACGCCCGTCCAGACGGTGCCCGTCCCGGCGGAGGCGCCCGTTGCCGTCAAACCCCGCCCCGTGCCGGAGCCGCGACCCGCGGCATCCGAGCCCCAGCTGACCGCCACGCCTGAGCAACGCCTCGCGGCTGCCGGCCCAACCTCGATGGTCGCCGCACGCGCCGTTGCTCCCGAGCCTGAAACAACCCCTGCCCGGCCGCGACAGGAACCCGTCCTGCAGGCTCCGGACGAAGCGCCGCACCCGGTTTCCCGGCCCGCGCCCGGCGTCAATCAGGCGGAAGATATGCTGGAGGCGGCGCGCGGTCGTGTATTCGGCGGCGCGACCGAGCCTGTTCGCGCCGCACCGCTGCAGGCCATCCAGCCCGAAGCGGGAAAAGTGCTGGGCAGCGACTTCGAACGCATCCTGGAAGAAGAGATGGCCAGCAATCTCGCGGCCCGACAGGCCGCGGCTTCCGGAGAAAATCGAGCGACGCCTCAGCGCAACCCGGCCGTGCCGCCGGTCACCGGCGCGACGCCCGAACCCACGCTCCAGGCCGAAGTCGCGCGCATTTTCGGTGAAATGTCGGTCACGCGCGACAAATGAGCGTGCGGCGCGGCTCCGATGCCGCCCCTATTCCGCGAATGAAAAAGGCACGGTTTCCCGTGCCTTTTTAGTTTGTTTCCGGTCGAGGCGGCGATTACTCGTCGCGATAGACCTTCTCGCGGCGCTCGTGGCGCTCCTGGGCCTCTATCGAAAGCGTGGCGATCGGACGGGCGTCCAGCCGCTTCAACCCGATAGGCTCGCCGGTTTCCTCGCAGTAACCGTAGGTGCCATCATCGATGCGCTGGAGGGCGGCATCGATCTTGGAGATCAGCTTGCGCTGACGATCGCGAGCGCGAAGTTCGATGGCTCTGTCGGTTTCGGAGGAAGCCCTGTCGGCGAGGTCAGGATGATTTGCGCTTTCTTCCGCCAGATGACCCAGCGTTTCGCGCGCTTCTCTCAGGATGTCATTCTTCCAAGCGATCAGCTTCGCCCGGAAATAGGCTCTCTGTTTTGCATTCATGAACTCATCGTCTTCCGAGAGCACATAATTGCTAAGATCGATCTTCTCACTCAACGCGATTCTCCCGAAGAACATCTCTTGGCGCGCTCTATATCCTATTCGGCTATCCACGTTCAAGCCTTACAACTCGAAACAAGAGATAATTTAAAACTGTCACAAAAATGAGCTAAACGATTATTATTTAAGCTTTTATTCCGCACAGACCGAACAGCGGGACCGCACCTCACGCGCTTGTGCTATCGCCGCGGACAGCCTGGATGGCGGTTGACGAACATCCCCTTGCGGGGCTACGCAGTCGTTCAAACGGAGTTGCGGCCCCGGCATGGTCACCATCGATCCTCCACCTTTTCGTATCTATCTTCTGAGGCATGCCAAGTCCGGCTGGGCCAAGCCCGGCGAGCGGGATTTCGACCGCACGCTCGACGATCAGGGCTATGCCGAGGCGGAAATCGTCGCGGATATGGCGGCCGACAGGAATTATCGCCCCGATATCGTCATCTGCTCCACGGCGGTGCGCTGCCGGCAGACGGCCGATGCCATACGGCGGGCGATGGACGAGACATTGGAGATGGTCTTCGTCGACGAACTCTACAACGCGCCGCTCGCCACCTATCTCGCCCTGCTTGGGGCGCAGGAGGAAAAACAGTCCGTCATGCTCATCGGCCACAACCCGACGATCGAGGAAGCGCTGGAAGCGCTGGTGGGGGCCGATCGCATGGTAGCCGCGATCCCGGGCGGCTTCCCGACTGCCGGCCTTGCGGTGATCGATCATAGAGGTGTTACGTCCGGCGCGGAGACCGGCTGGGTCATCGCGGATTTCATCACCGCCTGAAGGTTGCAGCCGCGGCAGCGACGCACTCCTTTGCACGCGCGGCATCGCAGACTATATAAGATCGAAATTCATCCGGGATGACGCCTTGCCGCCTTCTCTCACCAGCTTCACCGACGACGCGCGGATTGCCCTCGACAATCTCGCGGACCGAGCCACCGGCCTTGTAAACCCGACGGTGAGGCTCGGCGTTACCGGCCTTTCCCGCGCCGGAAAGACCGTCTTCATCTCTTCGCTGGTCCACAACCTCCTCAACGGCGGGCGCTTGCCGCTGTTCGAGGCCATGCGCTCCGGGCGCGTTTCGGCGGTCAGGCTGGAGCCCCAGCCCGACGACGCCATTCCCCGCTTCCAATATGAGGACCATATCCAGGCGCTGGTACGCGATCGGGTATGGCCGGATTCGACCCGCGCCATCTCGGAATTGCGCATAACCCTGGATTACGAGAGCGCCAGCGGCTGGAGCCGGATGTTCTCGCGCGGCCGGCTTTCCATCGATATCGTCGATTATCCCGGCGAATGGCTGCTCGACCTGCCCCTCCTCGGGCAGGATTACTCCACCTTCAGCGAGAACACCGTAAATCTCGCTAAAACCGGCATACGCGAGGAATTGTCGCGTGAATGGCTGGCGCTCACGGCCGGCATCGATATGGATACGCCGGTCGACGAAATGACCGCGAGACGCCTGGCCGAGGCGTTCACCGCCTATCTTCGGGCCTGCAAGGCGGACGAGCGCTCGCTCTCCACATTGCCGCCCGGCCGTTTCCTGATGCCCGGCGATCTCGAAGGATCTCCGGCGCTCACCTTCGCCCCTTTGCCGAACATTCCGCAGAGCCGCGCGCCGAAGGGATCGCTGCGCGCCATGATGGAACGGCGTTACGACGCCTATAAGTCGGTCGTGGTGAAGCCCTTCTTCCGTGAGCACTTCGCGCGGCTCGACCGGCAGATCGTACTGGTGGATGCCCTGCAGGCGATCAATCGCGGTACGGAAGCCGTGCAGGATCTGGAGCGTGCGCTCACCGATGTGCTCGCCTGCTTCCGTTCCGGCCACAACAGTTTCATCTCCTCCCTGCTCGGCCGGCGTATCGACAAGGTGCTCGTTGCCGCCACAAAGGCCGATCACCTCCATCACGAGAGCCACGACCGCCTGGAACGGATCGCGGCGCGGATGGTGGATCGGGCGGTCGAGCGCATCGGCATGTCGGGCGCGGATATCGACGTGATGGCGATCGCCTCGGTCCGCGCCACGCGCGAGGCCACCGTGAAGGAAAACGGGCAGCTTCTGCCGGTCATCGTCGGCACACCGATGGCGGGAGAAACGATCAATGGCGAGCGCTTCGACGGCGACAAGAAAACTGCCATATTTCCCGGTGACTTGCCGGAAAATCCTGAAGCATTCTTTCAGCAGATGGAATCCTCGTTGCCCACCCTGCCGGATATCAACGTGATACGGTTCCGCCCGCCCGCGCTGGAAGAGACCGGCGGCGGGCTCAAACTCTCCATTCCACATATCCGGCTCGATCGCGCCATGCAGTTCCTGTTCGGAGACCGCCTCGCATGAGACCGCCCGAAACCGAGAAAGAGCGGCAGAATCGCCGGCCAGCCTCCTTCGCGATCAAGGAAGAGGAGTTCCGTGAACCCGCGCCGCCGCTTCGCCGCGCTCCACGCAGCTTTGCGGGTGACATCATCGTCACGCCCGACGAGGAAGATCCCTTCCTCTCGCCCGCGGAGCTTTCGCCCGAGGCGATCCCGATGGCCGAGCCGCGGCGTCGGAAGTTCTCCTTCGCCAATCTCGCGCTTGCGGCCTTCGGCACCTTCCTGTCGCTCGCGTTCGGGCTTTGGGCGGACCGGGTCGTCCGCGATCTCTTTACGCGGGCCGACTGGCTCGGCTATGCGGCGCTTACCGCGCTCGGGCTTGGGCTGATCGGCCTCCTCGTCGTCGTCGGCAGGGAGATTCTCGGGATCATGCGGCTTTCCGCCGTGCAGACGTTGAAGGCCGAAGCGGAGGAGGCCATTGCGGCTCCGCGGCCGGCGCCGGCCCGTGCCGTCACCGCCAAGCTTGTCAGGGTTCTTTCCCATCGCGCCGAGACCGCCAAGGGCCGCGCAACTCTCGACGCCACCAGCGACGAGATCATCGACGGGCCGCAGCTCATCGAACTGGCGGAACGCGAATTGCTTTCGCCGCTCGACCGAAAAGCCCGCGCCCTCATTCTCGGCTCTTCCAAACGCGTTTCGATCGTGACCGCGGTCAGCCCGCGCGCCATCGTCGATCTCGCCTTCGTGCTTTTCGAGGTGAGCCGGCTCGTCCGGGCCATGGCCGAACTCTATGGCGGCAGGCCCGGCACGCTCGGCCTCCTGCGGCTGATGCGGGATGTGATCGCCCATCTCGCGGTCACCGGCTCGATCGCCGTGGGCGACGGTCTCGCCCAGCAGGTTCTCGGCCAAGGGCTGGCCTCGAAACTTTCGACCCGGCTCGGCGAAGGCGTGATCAACGGGCTGCTGACGGCCAGGATCGGGATCGCCGCCATGGACCTCTGCCGGCCGTTGCCCTTCCGGGCGCTCAAGCGGCCGGGCATCGGCGATTTCATCTCCGATATCGCTGCGGCGGGTACGCGCCGGGAGACCTGATTGCCGCCCGAAGGCTAATAAAGCAGTCCCGAAACTGGACGCAGATACCACTCGTTAACCATTCCGAGCGTAGGTTGCGACGAGTTCAGGTTGCTGCTTTGCCCGAGGAAAGTTCCATGTTTTCGCGCTTCTTTTCGCTGTTTGGCGGGCTGGCCGCCGTGACTTTCGCAGCCTCGTCGGCGCTGGCGCCGGAAGCACTCGCGGCCTCTCGCGATCAAGTCTTCTTCCAATCGGTTTCGGGTATCTGGAAGGGACCGGGCGAGATCGTCGCCGGCAAATACAAGGGCACCAAATTCACTTGCCACCTCACCGGCGAATCCGCTCCGGGCGGCGAGACTGGCATGAAGCTCGACGGCACCTGCCGCGTCGGCGTTTTCAAGCAGCCGATGTCGGCCGTCATCACCCATAACGGCAAGGGTTATCAGGGCAAGTTCCTCGATGGCGCCGAAGGCAAGGGCCTCGACATCATCTCCGGCTCTGTGAGCGGCGACAAGGTCGTGATGGGCATCAATCGGGCCAAGCTGAACGGCGCGATGGTCGCCAGCCTGCGCGGCGACAACAAGATGAACATCACGATTTCGGTGAAGGTCGAGGATCAGATGGTGCCGGTGATCGGCCTCACGCTCGATCGGGACATGGATTCGATCGCCGTCGGCTCGATCCGCTGAAAAGGTGTGGTGGCGCTCAATCGACCCGCCACCAGTCCCCGTTTGGCCGGACCACCCTTATTCCGGCGACATCCGCCTCCGCCAGCCATGCGCCGACGCTCTTTCCCTTGACGTTCAGGTCCGGTGCGATATCGGCAAGCGGCATCAGCACGAAGCTCCGCTCCGTCATCCGCGGATGCGGCAGTTCGAGCTTATCCGTCTTCTGCTCGCGGCTGCCGAAGGTCAGGATGTCGATATCGATGGTACGCGGCCCCCATCTTTCCAGCCGCTCCCTTTTCATGTCCCGCTCGATCGAAAGGCAGGCATCGAGCAGGGCCTCGGGCTCCAGCGAGGTTTCGACCAGCGCGCAGGCATTGAAGAAATCCGCCTGATCGGTCTTTCCCCAGGGAGGCGTCGAGTAGAGCCGGGAAACCGCCAGTACACGGCAATCCTCACGACGGTCGAGCTGCCGCAATGCCCTTGCCATGGCAGCGGGCGGATCGCCGATATTGCCGCCTAGGCCGAGAGACGCGACCTCCAGGCCGCCATTACGGGACGTGCTCAACGCACACCTCCGCATGGTCGAGAATGCCGGGAATGGGTACGCTCGGCTTACGCACGGTTATCGCCGTGCGGCGGATCTGCGGAAAACGCTCGCAGAGCGCCAGCGCGACATCCCTGGCCAGCGCCTCGATGAGCTTGCGCCGCTGGGTGGTCACCACCTTTTCGACGATCTGGAAGGCAGTACCGTAATGGACGGTCCTCGCAACGTCGTCGGTATCGAGCGCCTCGTCCGCGTCGACCTCCATGACGACATCCACGAAAAACCGCTGGCCGAGGAATTCCTCCTGCTCCAATGCGCCGTGCCTTGCGAAGAAGGAACAGTTCTTGAGCGTAATCGTATAGGTCATGCGGTGCCCTCCGTTCCGGTTTCCCTCTCCGCCGCGATCATCGCATCGGCGATCGCAAGAGCGTCCCTGCTTGCCGCGACATTGTGAACGCGGAAGATGGCCGCCCCAGCAAGCCGCAGGATCGCGCTGGTCGCAGCCGTTGCGATATCACGTTCTTCGGCCTGCCCGCGTCCGGTGAGCGACCCGACGAACCGTTTGCGCGACGTGCCGACGAGCAGCGGCAGCCCGAACCGGTGCAATTCATCGAGCCTCGTCATCAGCCGCACATTCTCGCCCACGTCCTTCGCAAACCCGAATCCGGGGTCGAGGACGATCCTCGCCCGCTCAACACCCGCCGCTTCCGCGATCTTCAGCGACTGTTCGAAGAAGAGTTCCTGGTCGGCGATCACGTCATCGAGCTTTTCCCGTCCCCGCCCGGTATGCATGATGCAGAGCCCTGCCCCGGTCTCTGCCGCCACGCGGGCAAGCTCGGGCTCCCGCTGGAGCCCATGCACGTCGTTGATGATGTGCGCTCCGGCGGCCATCGCAAGCCTTGCTGTTTCGGCCCGATAGGTATCGATGGAGATCAACGCGTCGCTCTCTCCGGCAAGCCTTTCGATCACCGGCAGAACCCGGTCCTGCTCCTCGGCAGCGCTCACATCCGCGGCTCCGGGCCTGGTCGACTCGCCTCCGATATCGAGAATTGCAGCGCCCTGCTCCAGGCATTCGAGGCCGTGCGCCACCGCCGCCTCGACATTCGTGTAGAGCCCGCCGTCCGAAAAGGAATCCGGCGTCACGTTGACGATCGCCATGATATGGCCACGAAGACCGAGTTCGAGACTGCGCCCGCCACCGACCTGCCATAGTGTGTTGCGCGGGGATATCACCTTCCGCCCATCTCTCGGGGAGTAACGCAAATTTTCCAGCCTTTGTGTTGCGCTTGAGTTGGCTATGCCCCAAGCTCGAAACAAGTTCAACGTTGCAGGCCAGAGAATGTTTTTGATGTGCCGTTTCCGCCGGATTGTCGGCGGAGCCCTCTTCCTTTCCATGATTCCGGCCATCACGCATGCCGATCCTCTGATCAACAAGACCTATTCCTATTTCCGGATCGGCGGCCGCACGGCGGAGGACCTGGACAAGGAGCTCGAAAAGCGCGGTCCGGTGACGAGGACGACCGGCCATCGGCATCCCGGTGCGACGGAGATCAAGTTCGGCGGCGAAGTCACCTATGTGGAGCGCGAAGGGCGCTGCGCGGTCGGCGGCGCCAAGATCACCTTGCGCACCCACCTCATCCTTCCCCGCTGGAACAATCGGCGCCGCGCCGAAAAGGATCTCGTGATGATCTGGGACGCGCTCTCGGCCGATATCAAGCGGCACGAGGAGCGTCATGCCGAGATCGCCCGCAACTACGCGCGCACGCTGGAGCGGGACTTGAAGAGGCTGCCGGCCAGCCGAAGCTGCCAGGCATTGGAGAAGCAGGTGGCGGAAACGACGCGCCGCGTTCTGGAGGCGCACGACCGCGATCAGCTCCGCTTCGACCAGGTGGAATCGAAGAATTTCGATGCCCGCATGATGCGGCTTCTGAAGTACCGCATGCAGCAAAACGGCCGCTGATCAAGGCCGCGCCTGCCGCCAAAGCCTCCTTCCCATTTCGGTAAACCACGCCTCCATCACGATTTTTCGGGGGAGTGCGATTTATGGTAATGGCCTAATAAAGGAAATTCGGCTAGAAATTCATACATGATCTTTAGCCGACTGATTCTCCGGAGATCGCGGCAAAGACGAGGCGACCGGTACCTGCCCGTCGTGTGTTGGGCGCTGTGTCGCATGCAGTTTTGAAGTCAGTCCGCGTGTTCTGCCCCTGAGTGCCGTTCTCCTGGCGCGTCCCTAAGCCGCAGGTGTCTCCTCCCTCGCCCGCGGTGATGCGCCCGCCTTGCCTCGCTTGCCGCTCCCAGCGCAGCGAGGCGTTTTTTTGGCTTGCGGAAAGATCAGGCCTGGCGTTCCGGCACGTTGACTACCAGTCCGTCGAGTTCCTGAGTGATCTTGATCTGACAGGAAAGGCGCGAGGTCGGCCTCACTTCGTAGGCGAAGTCCAGCATATCCTCTTCCATGGGCGCCGGCGGGCCGACCTTGTCCGTCCACTCCTCATCCACATAGACGTGACAGGTGGCACAGGCGCAGGCGCCGCCGCATTCGGCCTCGATGCCGGGAACGGAATTGCGGACCGCGTTCTCCATCACGGTGGAGCCGGTCTCTGCTTCGAGTTCGAAGCGCGTACCGTCGAAGGCAACGATGGTGAGTTTCGTCATGATCAGGAAATCCGGTAGGGGTTGGTGGTAGACGGGACTTATCTAAGCGGCGCCGTCTTCCAATAAAACCCCTGGACAGTCAACATTTTCAGGCGACGCCCGCC
>NZ_JBHFJG010000013.1:162997-211403 GCF_057559155.1 Rhizobium moroccans
GCCCCACGGCGCTGATTGCGTGCCGCTCAGCGGCAGAGCTTGAGAATGAAGTTTTCAGCCTCGACGACGGCGGCGGCGACCGCTGCCTGGAGGGCGGCATCCGACACATACGCTTCCAGCTGCTCGGCGGCTTGAGCCACCCGGAAAGCCCCAACGCCCCTTGCGGCACCCTTTAGCCGATGCGCGGCCGCGACGACGGCCTTCTCATCTCCTACGGACATATCCTGAAGGGCCTTGCGCGCCTGGCGGGCGAACATCTGCAGCACCTCGATTTCGAGAGCCTTGTCACCCATGGTCTGGGTGGCGAGATGAACGAGATCGATCGGCCGGGATTGAGATGGGCAACCGCCCTGCGCATTGTCAGGAGCTTCGAACGCGATACTAACCGCTGCCATGAACTATTTCCCTGCTCTAATTTTCAAAGTGTCCCGTTTTTGCCGGGCAAGGCGGCTATCCCGTCAAATTCCGGCACAATCGCGGCAGGATTCTTCCCATATGGTTAATTTCTGCTAAGCTCCCATAATTTTAGGCCTTTTGCACATTTCTATGGTTTAAATTCTGTTAACAAGCTTCCAGGCCAAAGCCGCCTACGGGGCGTTTTAATTGTACCGTTTGCGCGAATGTGCCACTACAGTACGGTTAGGATGGCGGGGAGAATACTCCTTTTGCCGCGGATGGCAGGCTGGTAAGTTTTCCTTATCATCCGTTTGAAAGAACAGCCGTCTGAAATTGTAAAGTGAAATGGAAATCCCGACATCCGGCGACGGAACGAAGGGTTTCCGGCAGGCAGTATCTTCTGTACGGGACCACTGGGCGGGGGTGCGTACAAGGAACGGCCGGGCGAGTATGTAACGAGGCGTAACCGCATGGCGAAGAATACCAGCAGCGAGTCGATCGACGAGACCGCGTTCCAGGCTCTGGAGGATGCTCTAAAGATCGATTTCAACGACGAGCCGGAATCTCGCCCCAGGCCCTCTCCAAAATCCCCGGGCCAGAAGTCTTCGGCAAAGAGTTCCGCGTCCCACGCCTCGGAGGCCAGAGTGTCAGATACGCCAAGCCAGCGCCCTGCCCCGCAGGCCGAACCGGTCCGCTCCGCATCGCCCGAAGCCGCGCCCCGCGCGCCGGCTTTCGAGCCCGCCAACGACAGCGGTCGGCGCAACCCGGTCACCATGCTTCGCGCGCTCGAAAGCGGCTCGATGCGCTCGTCGCTGCGCAACGCGACACTGATATCGATCCTCTGGGCGGTTGCCGGCCTCGGCCTCGGACAGTTGATCTATGGAAGCCGCATTTGGCAGCTCGGCTCGATCGCTGAGGTTCTGGCCATTCCGGGCGTCGTCGCCATTCTCGTCGGCATCATCGTGCCGATCCTGCTCTTCTATGCCTTCGCGATCATGATGGCGCGCGCGCAGGATCTGCGCAACGCGGCCCGCTCCATGGCCGAGGTGGCGCTGAGGCTCTCCGAGCCGGAAACCATTGCCAGCGAACGCATCATGACGGTCGGCCAGGCCGTCCGCCGCGAAGTCTCGGCCATGAACGAAGGCATCGAGCGCACGATCGCCCGCGCCGCCGAGCTCGAAACCCTCGTGCACTCCGAAGTGAACGCGCTGGAGCGCAGCTATGCTGACAACGAGCTGCGCATGCGCGGCCTGGTGCATGAGCTCGGCTCGGAACGCGATTCGATCGTCAACCATGCCGAACGCATCCGCTCCTCGATCGTTGGCGCGCATGAGCAGTTGAAGGAAGAGCTTTCGCTTGCAACGGAGGAGATTTCCGTCCGTCTGGCGACCTCCGGCGAGGCTTTCGCCTCGATGATCGATACCCGCGCCGCAGCCCTCATGGAGAAGTCCCATGCGGCCGGCGAGGCCCTGGGCACGCTGCTTTCGGCCAAGGCCGACACTCTGCTGCAGACGCTGAATTCCTCCGGTTTCGCGCTCGCCCACGAATTCGACGAGCGGCTGGAGACCCTGACATCGACGCTTTCCGATCGCGGCCAGGCCCTTCTCGGCGAGTTCGAGACGCGCGCCTCCACGCTCGACGCCAATACCGAGAAGCTGAACGCCGCCCTTGCCGAACGGACACGCCAGCTCAACGAGACGCTGCTTGCCCGCACCCGCGAGATCACCGAGGGCCTGAACGACGGCGAACGCTCCATTACCGGCACGCTCGACGACGTCATCACAACCCTCCACCGCACGCTCGACGAGAAGGGCACCACCTTCCGCAGCAGCCTGCAGAGCGCGGCCGACGACGCGATCATGGATCTCGACCTGCGCACCGGCCTCTTCGAGGAGCGGCTGCAGACGACCGTGGGCCAGCTGAGCACCAGCTTTGACGACGGGCTGGCGCAGTTCACCACCGCCTTCGACCAGCGCGCAGGTTCGCTCGACAGCAAGCTCATGGATAGCCTCGCCCGCATCAATGAGACGGTCGCGGGCGGCTCGGAAGCCATCGAGGGCATTCTGAGCTCCAGCATCGAACGTATCGGTTCGGCGCTTACCGACCAGTCGCTGGCGCTTGCGACGACGCTCGGCACCAGCCAGGAAGTGCTGGACTCCATGCTCGACAGCCGCACGCGCGAGCTTTCCGATGCGCTTGCGGCGCGATCGGAGGAGATCCAGAGCGCGATCGGCTCCACGCATGAGCGGATCAACGCCGTTCTCGGCGAACGCGGTGATGCCCTTCTCGAAGGCTTGGCGAAGAGCCAATCCCGCTTCGAGGAAACGCTGGAGACGCGTTCGGACGCCATCATCGGCTCCGTTTCGGGCGCCCACGACCGCATGGCGGACGTTCTGGACCGGAGCACCGCGGCCCTTTCCCGCACGCTTTCCGACAGCGAGCACCTGCTTGGCGAAAATCTCGGCCGTCGCGTCGAGCAGGTGAGCGAAGCGCTCGCCACCAACGGCGAACGTCTGGCCGAACTCATCGAGCGCAAGGCTTCCGTCGTCGAAAACGCATTGTCCGGCGCTCCGGATCGCCTGGCGAACATTCTCGACGAGCGTGCGGAAACCATCACGCGCACCCTCGCCGAAAGCGAGGAGCGGCTCGGAACCGGCCTCGACCAGCGCGTTTCCGACTTCAATCGCACGATTACGCAAAACAGCGATCGGATTGCCGAAATCTTCGACGACAAGGCGATGGAACTCACCACGTCCTTTGCGCTCAGCGAAGACCGGTTCGCCGGAATGCTCGACGAGAAGGCGGCTTCCCTGCTGAACGCCGCCGCCGATGCCGACAGCCGGCTCGAACAGGCCTTTGCAAGCCGCTCCGAGGCTATCCGCACCGCTTATGCGGAAAACCAGCAGCGGCTCGATCAGTCGCTTGAAAGCCGGACCGCCGATCTCACCCGCGTTCTGGAGACCAATAGCGGGCGCATCGAGGAAACCGTGGGCTCTGCCGCCAGCCGGATCGAAACGGCTCTTGGCGACGGTTCGCGCCGGTTCCAGGAAAGCCTGGCCGACGGGCTGGAAAACATGGAGTTCACGCTCGCCACGTCGCAGGAACTGCTGACGAGCACGCTTTCCGGATCGCACGAGCGCCTGGAAGCAACGCTCGGCCAGGGCAACGAGCGCATGGCCGAGACCGTCGATGCGGCCAACCGGCAGATGTCCGAGACGCTGGGTTCGGGCTACGACCGCATGCGCCAGACGCTCGAAGAGCGCAGCAACATGATCTCCGTCGCGTTGACCGATGCGCAGGAGCAGATCGGCAACATGCTGTCCGACCAGGCGACCTCGATCGGCACGACGGTCGCCGCCAGCGCCGGAATGCTGGAAATGTCGCTGGAAAGCCATCAGGACTCCCTGCGCGCCGCCATCGACGGTGCAGGCGAGGCCCTCGAACAGCGGCTGCGCGAGACCGCCGGCGACATTGCCGGCCGCCTCGGCGAGGCCGCGGGTGAGATCAGCCGTTCGGCGGACGCCTTCTCCAGCCGCATCGAGCAGACGGTCGGCGGCGTTTCCACGGCGCTCGACCAGACGGGCGAGAAGATCGAGACCACTTTCGGAGGTCTCGAAGGCCGTATCCGCGACGAACTCGGCAATGTCACGCAGCTGGTGGACGATGCCGGCCGCAGCCTTGCAAATACGCTCGGCCAGCGGACCAGCGACATCGAACGCATCGGCGGCGAGATCGCCACGCGCATCGACGAAACGCTCACGGCGCGCACCGCCGACATCGAGCGCATCAGCACGCAAGCGAGCGAGCGCATCGCCGAAACCATGGACGGCCGCACCGCGCATATCGAGGAACGCCTGTCCACGATGGACCGGGCGCTCACCATCGGGCTCGACAACGTCACACGCACGATCGAAGGCAAGGCTTCGGGGCTTGCCTCGACGCTGCGCGAAGCCGTCAGCGCCGCCGCTCAAGGAATGGACAGCGAAGCCATGCGCTCGGCGGAACTGCTCGCCCGCGCCGGCTCGGAGTTCACCGAGGAACTCAGCACCCGCAATGCCGAGTTCACGAAGGCGATCGAGGACCGCTCGAGCGAGATCGTCGAGCGCATCTCGGAAACACAGAACCGCCTGGCAGGCCAGGCGGCGACCGTCGCGCAGGCATTCTCCGATGCCGGCAACGCGATCGTCCACAAGGTTGCCGAAGCGGATTCCCTGGTGAAGCGCCAGGTCACCGCAATCTCCGAGGCGCTCGGTGAAGCCGAGCGGACGCTGGAGGCGCGCGGCGGCACCATCCGCAGCACGCTTTCCGAGACCGCCGGCGAGATCAACGCCGCCATGGACTCGGTGGACCGCGCGCTCGCCGCTCGCAGCGATGCGATCCGCTCCTCGCTCGACAGCCGTACCCGCGACCTGAACTCCATGCTCGCCGGCCGCTCGGAAGAGCTGTCGCGACTGATCGACGAAAAGGCGCGTCCAATGATCGAGGGCTTTGCCCAGACCGGCCGCGCCGCGGCCGATCAGATGGCCGCAGCCGCCCAGGCGAGCACGGAACGGCTTGTCGCCGCCGCGGAAGAAAGCACCAACCGCATCCGCAACGAAAACGATGCGCTGGTCGATGCGATCGCGGCACGCACCAACGACACGCTGGCGGCAATCGCGCAGCGCGCCGAAGATGCCGCCGGCACCATCCGCTTCGCCGAACAGGGCCTGTCGACCAGCGTCAACAGCCTCATCGACCGCCTTGCAACCAGCAACGCGGACATCTCGACCGTCGTCCATCAGGCGCTGCAGGACATGCACGCCGCGGCGGATTATGCCGCACAGCAGTTCGTCGGCGTGGACGAGAAGCTCGACTCGACGGCAACGCGCTTCTCGGAAGCGGCGACCCAGGCTGCCGACATGGTCGCCGGCTCCAGTCGCCTCCTGGAAAACAACATCGACCGCCTGTCGAACATTTCCGGCCAGACCCTCAGCCAGGTCGGCGGCATCGTCGCCCGCTTCGACGAGCATTCCAAAGTGCTCGCCCAGGCGTCCGAACTGCTCGGCGCCGCCCAGTCCAACCTCGCCAGCACGCTGGACGAACGCCAGACTGCCCTGCGCACGCTCTCCGTCGGCCTCGTCAAGCGGTCGGAAGAGATCGAGGCAACGATGCGCGGCATGACCACGCTTCTTGAAGGCGCCTTCGAGCGGGCGGAGGATCGCTCCGCGCATGTCGCCACGCGCCTGCGCGAAGACCTTCTCGCCTCCTTTGCCGATATCGGCCGCACGCTTGGCGAAACTCAGCAGCGTGCCGAACTTACGGCGGACGCCATGCGCGAAGCCCTGCACGGGGCAAGCGAGGAGGCCAATCGGGCGCTCGAATCCACCCTCACCGAAGCGGAGCGCCGCTCGCGGGATGTCGCCGAGCGCATGCGGGGCGGCATCACGAGCTCGCTGGACGATATCGACCGCCTGCTCTCCGATGCCGCACAGCGTTCGGACAGCGCCGCCGACAAGCTTCGCGAAACGCTGCGGCAGTCCGTGGAAGAGGCGATCGGCCGCTTTGCCGGCGCGACGGATGAAATCCGCCGCTCCGCCAACGAGATCCGCAGCGAACTGGACACGACCCGTTCGGAACTGAAGCGCGGCGCCTTCGATCTCCCGGAAGAAGCCAAGGAAAGCGCTGCCGCGATGCGCCGCGCCGTGGCCGAGCAGATCAAGGCGCTCCAGGACCTCTCCCAGCTCGTCGGCCGTTCGGCCCAGCAGCTCGAGGTCTCAGAGCCGGCAGCGGCTCGTACGGCTCCCCAGCCGCAGCCTGAGCGCCCTGCTCCCGCGGCATCCACGCAGCCAGCTCCCCGCGCGGAAACCTATTCCAGCGGCCTGAGGGGTACGCTTGGGCTCGAGCGTTCCGCACCGGCCCAGACGCCACCTCAGGCGCCAGCCCAGCCGCGCTCGGAACCGGCGACCCGGCGTGAGGACGGCGGCGGCTGGATCAGCGATCTCCTCCGCGGCGCTTCCCGCGACGACGCCAACCAGGCTGCACGCCAGCAGCCGGCCCGTCCGACAAGCGAAGCAGCCCCCGCCCCGGCGGCAAAGAGCAATGGCGACAACCGCAATCCGCGCCACATGGTGGAATCGCTGAACTCGCTTTCGGTCGACATCGCCCGCGCGATCGATCATGACGCTTCGGTCGATCTGTGGCGCCGCTACCAGCGCGGCGAGCGCGACGTCTTCACCCGTCGCCTCTACACGCTGAAAGGCCAGCAGACCTTCGACGAGATCAAGCGCAAGTATGACCGCGAGCCGGAATTCCGCACTGCCGTCGACCGCTATATAGCCGATTTCGAGAAGCTGCTTGCCGATGTCGCCCGCACCGATCGCGACAAGAGCGTGACGCAGAGCTACCTGACTTCGGATACGGGCAAGGTTTATACCATGCTCGCCCATGCGGCAGGCCGGTTCAGCTAAGCCGCCTCGCAAAGCGGAGCCTGCGAAATAGAAACAAAACGGCCGCCTCTAGGGGCGGCCGTTCTTGTTTGTGAAGGAAGTCAGTTTTGCTGGCGTCCGCCACAATCGGCGACCATCTTGGCCTCACATAGAACGGAGCGCCCAGTCGACGATCTCGGAGCCGACCTTCGCGAAGGCTCTGTCCAGGGCCGAGACGAAATCCCGGTTCTCCGAGCCGGAGACCGGCGCGCTCGCCTTGAAGGTGCTCTGGGCGCGAACGGTGCCGTTACGGTCGTTGAGGATCTTGGCGGAGATTTCCACATTCGCCACGCGCGTACCGTCGGTCGTCACTTCGAAGGTACGGATATCCGTCACCACCTGATAGTCGATCGCCAGTCCCTGCCCCGGCTTGCCCACGCCGCCGAGCCTGCCGGAATTCTCGAATGCCTCGACGAGCTTCGACTGCACCATGCGCGGCAGACGATCGCCCCAGCGGGAATTTGCGAGATACTGGACCTCCGAAGGCGATATGCGCACCACCACCTGCTCGCTGTCCAGCATTTTCAGCGCGGTCGGTTCCGGCACCAAAATCTGCCGGTTGCGGGCGGAAGGTCCGTCCACCGCCGGCGTCAGCGAAAGATCGAACGTGTCGTTGTGCGCCTTAGTGCCGCATCCGCTCAACAATGCCGCAGTCAGCGGCAGCGCGAGCAAAAGCGCATGGCGACGCTCGAAATACCCCGCACCTCTCATGAAATCCTCAATGTTCTTATGAACTTACCGCCGCGTTCTGCCATCATATTCCTTCACCGTCTCGCCGCCGAAGATGAGGCGCTGCGGGTTTTCGTCGAAATTGCTGATCGTGTCGTTGAGCGTGCGAACCGTGCGGCGCGTATCGTCGACCAGCGTCTGGATGTCACGCAATCCGCTCGCGGAGAAGCGCTGCAGATTGTCCGCGATGGGGCCGATGCGGGCGTTCATGTTGTCGGCAACCGTACGGAAGCTCTCGAGCGTGCGCCGCGCTTCGGCAAACAGGGATTGAGAATCACCGCCCGAGACCATGCCGTCGACCTTGGCGAGAATGCCATCGACGCGGCTGGAGGCGTTGTTGAGCTTCTGCGCAAGCTCGGTGAAATCGCCGATCGCCTTGTCGATATCCTCCCGGCGTCCGGCAACGCTTTCCACCACGCCGCGGGCGGAGGCGACGGCGCTGCGGGCGTCCTCCGAGGCTGCCGTGAAATTGTTGATCGCCGTTCCGACATTGTCCGCATTGACGGCAGTAAGCAGCGTATCGGCCCGTCTCAGCACCGTTTGGGCGTCCTGACCCGCCTTTTCGAAGCTCGACGCGGCGTTCTTCACGTTCGCAACCACCTGTCCGAAATCATCCGAAGCATTGGCGACGTTGCGCGTGATCCGATCGGCATTGGAGACGACGGAATTGATCTTTTGCGCATCGACGGCGCGCACGAGCTGCTCTGCGGCCTCAAGCGTCGAATCCAGACGCCCGGAAACACCGTCGATGGTTCTGGAAAGCGTGGAGAGGCTCTCCAGGAACTCGTCGATGCTGTCGGAATTGCGGCTGAGCGCGGAGGTGAAGGTTTCGACGTTGCGGATCGTCTGGGTCAACGGTCCCCTGGCATCGGCCACGAAGCCCTGGATGTCGGAAATCGCCTGATCGGCGCGGTCGAGGATCTTGTCGGCGGTTGCGAGCAGGTTCGTGACGCTCGATTGATCGGCGATCAGAACGGCGGGCTGGCCCGTCTCGATAGACCTCTCGAGAATGTTCTCTTCACCCGTCCTTCCGCCGGAAAGCTCGATATAGGCGGCGCCGGTGAGGCCCTGCACCTCCAGGACCGCCCTGGTCGAGGGGAAGACGGGCGCATCGGCGCGCACTTCGGTGAAGGCAATGGAGAATTGCGGATCTTCCTGGTCGATCGTGAGACTGCGCACGCTGCCGACCGCAATACCGTTGAAGCGCACCGGCGAACCGACGGAGAGACCATTGGCCGATCCGGGAATGCGAATCGCAAGTTCCGCCCTCGGTCCGCCACGGCCGTATTCCGCCATCCAATAGACGAAACCGAACGCGGCAGCCACGACCAGCAGGGTGAAGAAGCCGACAAGGGCGTAGTTGGCTCTGGTTTCCATGCGTTCAGGTCACTTCTCTGTCTCGTCCGCCTCGGGCTTTTCGGAAGTTACGACGGCGCGCGCCCGCTTCCCGCGGAAATAGGATCGAACCCATGGATCGTCGCAGGCGAACATATCCTCAAGCGTCCCCTCAACCAATACCCGTTTCTGTCCGAGCACGGCAATACGGTCGCAGACGGAAAAAAGGCTGTCGAGGTCGTGCGTTACCATATAGACGGTGAGCCCGAGCGTATCTCTCAGCTTGGCGATCAGCATGTCGAACTCCGCCGCCCCGATGGGATCGAGCCCGGAGGTCGGCTCGTCGAGGAAGACGAGATCCGGATCGAGCGCCAGCGCCCGGGCGAGCGCCGCCCGCTTGATCATGCCCCCGGAAAGCTCGGAGGGATATTTGTCGGCGGCATCCGGCGCGAGGCCGACCATTTCGATCTTTAGATAGGCAAGCTCGTCCATCAGCGACTGCGGCAGGTCGAGATATTCCCGCATGGGAAGCTGGATGTTCTCCTTGACGGTCAGCGCCGAAAACAGCGCGCCGTGCTGGAAGAGGACGCCGAGCCGCATATCCAGCGCCATGCGTTCGTCATCGCTGGCCCGCTCGTAATTGCTGCCGAGGATGTGAATGGTCCCGGTGCGATGCGGCAAAAGCCGCAGCACGGTCCGCATCAGCACCGATTTGCCGGTGCCGGAAGCTCCCACGAAGCCGAGAATCTCGCCGCGATAGACGTCGAGGTCGAGGTGATCCAGGACGATGTTGGAACCGAAGCCGACCGTCAGGTCGCGCACGGAAAGCACGACCTGCCTCTCCTCCGCGCTGTTTTCCGGTATCCTCGCCATATCGTTCACGCGCCGCCCCCTCAGAAATCGATCGCCGAGTAGAAGATCGCGAACAGCGCGTCCATCAGGATGACCGCGAAGATCGATTTCACTACCGAGGCGGTGACGTGCTGGCCGAGAGATTCTGCGCTGCCGCCGACCTTCATGCCTTCGACAGCCGCCACGATGCCGATCGCCAGAGCCATGAACGGCGCCTTGATCATGCCCGAAGCGACGGATGAATTGTCGATCGCCTCGTGCAGCCGCGACAGGAAGGTATCGAAGGTGATGCCGGAATAGCTCCATGCAATGATCGCCGCGCCGAAAAGGGCGGCGAAATTCGCCAGTATGGTCAGGAGCGGCAGCACCACCGTCAGCGCCACCAGCCGCGGAAAGACGAGCACGCCCACCGGGTTGAGGCCGATCACGGTCAGCGCGTCGATCTCCTCGCGCATCTTCATCGAGCCGATTTCGGCGGTGATCGCGCTTCCCGAACGGCCGGCGATCATGATCGCCGTCAGAAGCACGCCGATTTCGCGCAATTGCAGGATGCCGACGAGATCGACGACGAATATCTCGGCGCCGAAATAGCGGAGCTGGAACGCACCCTGCTGGGCGATGATCGCGCCGATCAGAAAGGACATCAGGGTAATGATCGGCACCGCGCGAACGCCCATGTGGTCGATCTGATTGACCACCGAAGCCGGCGAGATCCCCGCGCCGCGCCCGAACTTGAGCTGTGCGCCCCGCACGGCCGAACCCAGAATATGCATGGCCGCGTAGAAATCGCTGCCGAGATCGGCGATCAACTTGCCGAGCGGAGCGAACATGCGTTCGAACAGCGTGCCGCCCTCCCTGCCTTTCTTCGGCGGAGCGGGCGCTTTTTCCGGAAGGACCTCGATCAATTCCCTGAAGGCGCTGTTGGGGCTTGCCAGCGCGGTTTCGCGTCCCTGTTCCTGCTTTGCCGTCATCAGCCTGCGGATCAGCCAGGCGCCCGCGGTGTCGATACCCTCCACACCCGAGATGTCGACCTCCAGCGGCCCCTGCCCGCCGGACCGCCCCAGCTTTTCCAGAGTAGGCAAGACTTTCGCGATGCTCTGGTTGCGCCAATCGCCCGTCAGTACATAGCGCTCGCCGCCCTGGACGTTCTCGGCCCTTATCTCGGCGTTGCGGCTTTCGGCTGGCATCAAAGTCACAGGCATCTTTCGCGGTTCGAAACCTCGCCTTCGGCACCGACCGGTTGATCGCGCCAGCGAGACGGGCAATATAGCCGCCTTCACCGGAATTGCCATGTCGGGAACACGCAAAACCATGGGCCGTCACCTCGAAGCCACAATCGAAACCTTTCCGATCGCGGGTCTCTTCACCATCTCGCGCGGCTCCAAGACGCAGGCCGAAGTCGTGACCTGCACGATCCGCCAGGATGGGCTTTCGGGACGCGGCGAATGCGTGCCCTACAAACGCTACGGCGAAAGCATCGAAGGCGTCGTTGCGGATATCCGCGCGGCCGCGGCCGCGATCGAGAATGGCCTCGACAGGCAGGCCCTGCAGAAGATCATGAAGCCGGGCGCGGCCCGCAACGCGGTGGACTGCGCGCTTTGGGATCTCGAAGCCAAGCAAAGCGGCGGGCGCGCAGCGGCGGTTATCGGCATCGAATCACCCAAGGCGCTGGTGACAGCGTTCACCCTCTCGCTGGCGGAACCGGAAGCCATGGCGGCCGAAGCGAGGAAGAATGCGGCGCGCCCTCTCCTCAAGGTGAAGATGGGAACCGCCGACGATACGTCCCGCATCCGCGCGGTCCGGGAGGCAGCGCCAGAGGCGGGGATCATTCTCGACGCGAACGAGGGCTGGACGGAGGAGAACCTTGCCCGCCACCTGTCGGTCGCGGAGGAAGCCCGGATATCGCTGATCGAGCAGCCCCTGCCCGCCGGCCGGGATGCAGCGCTTGCCGGCATCAGGCGGGCCGTCCCGGTCTGCGCCGACGAGAGCGTGCATTCCACCGGCGATCTCGCAAACCTCCGCGCGCGCTACGATGCCGTCAACATCAAGCTCGACAAGACGGGCGGCCTAACGGAGGCACTCGCCATGAAAGCGGAAGCGAAACGGCTGGGCTTTTCCGTAATGGTCGGCTGCATGGTCGGCTCCTCGCTTGCCATGGCCCCGGCAGTTCTCCTCGCCCAGGATGCCGATTTTGCCGATCTCGACGGCCCCTTGCTCTTGGCACAGGACCGTCCCGGTGGCTTGCGCTACGAGGGCTCGCTGGTCTTCCCGCCCGTACCTGCGCTCTGGGGCTGAATACGGGCGGCGAGCGCCACGCCAACGAGCCCGATTGCTGCAAAAACCGCCATCAGCATATAGCTCGGCAGTCCGTATTCCCGGTAGATGAGACCGGACAGGAAGGTCGAGAGCGCAAGAAGGGCGCCGTTATAGAAGAAATAGGCCCCTTGCGCGGAGGATGCCTGGTCTTCACCCACCGTCTCCGCCAGCCGATGCTGCACGCCGATATGCACGAAGGCGAAGGTGAAGGCATGGCTGCATTGCAGGGCCAGATAGCCCCAGAAGCCGAGCGGCAGCGGAAACAGCATCCATCGCGCGATCGCGACCGCCGAGCCGAGCCGGATCAGGGTCCAGGGCGAGAAGCGCCGGGCGAGCCATCCGGCCGCGAAGAAGACGAGTATCTCGGCGATCACGCCCGCGCTCCAGAGCATGCCGATCGCCCCGCCGGAAAAGCCGATCTGCTGCCAGTGGATGGCGGAGAAGGCATAGAACATGCCATGGCTTGCCTGAACGGCCGATGTCCCGATCATCAGGGCGTGCAGGTCCATGCGCCGGAGCAAACCATGTCTGCTGCCTGCTTCCGGCAAAGTTCCGGCAGGCCATGCGCGGCCGAGGCGCGGCGCGGCATAGGCCGCGACGATCGTCAGCAGGAAGACGATCGAGAGCGCCGAAGGGACGACCGTTCCGCCCCAGATGCCGATGAGTTCGCCGGCAAGCAGCGTCGATACCACGAATCCGATCGAGCCCCAGACGCGCATGGCGCCATATTGGAAGCCCCAGCGCTGGACGCCGGTGACGGCGATCGATTCGACGATCGGGACGTAAGGCGCGAAGACCGCCGCCTGCAGGCCGAATACGACCAGCACCGGCCAGAAACTCTCCGTCACGAAGAGCGCCAGAGCCGTCAGAAGCGAAAGGGCTCCGGACCACAGAAGCACGTTGGCCCGTTCCGGTATCCGGTCTGCCAGTGCCCCCGCAACGGGAGCGGCGATGACCCGCAGGATCATCGGCGCGGCGAGCACGATGCCGATTTCCACCTCGCTGAAAGCGAGTGATTCCAGCCAGACCGGAAAATAGGGCAATGCGATGCCGTTCACCGCGATCGGCGCGCCATAGGCCAGCGCGCAGCGCAGTTGGAAGTGGCGGGGTGGGATTTCCGCCGGGCGTGCAGTGGTCAAGGGGATAACGGATAGGTTGGAAAGACTATCGCTTCCCTAGCACAGCTCGCCGTCTGCGCCTATGGCCAGAATTTGGGATCGGTCAGGCGGCCTGCACATCCTCGACGGATTGCGGTTTCGTAAGCGTCATGATGTCGGCGCCGGCGCCCATCCGCTGCCAGGAGATCATCTCGAGCGTGCCGTCCCGGTGTTCGGCCACGGCGGTGCAGCTTTCCACCCAATCGCCCGTATTGACGTAGTGGATGCCGTCGATGTCCTGCATCACCGCATGGTGGATGTGCCCGCAAATGACGCCATCGACATTGTTGCGGCGTGCCTCTTCCGCCACGACGTTCTGGAACTCCCCGATGAAATTGACGGCGTGCTTGACCTGAAGCTTGGCCCAGGCGGAGAACGACCAATAGGGCATGCCGAGCTTGCGGCGGATCGCGGCAAGCCAGCCGTTGACGACGATCGCCGCGTCATAGGCCCAGTCGCCGAGATAGGCGAGCAGCCGGGCATTGCGCACCACGACGTCGAATTCGTCGCCATGCAGGACGAGATACTTCTTCCCGTCGGCCATTTCGTGGATCATGCGTTCGGCCACTTCTATGCCGCCGAAATGCATTCCCGGAAAATCGCGCAGGAATTCGTCGTGGTTGCCGGGGATGTAGACGATCCGCGTGCCTTTTCTCGCCTTGCGCAGAAGCTTCTGGACAACGTCGTTGCAGCCCTGGGGCCAGTACCAGTTTCGCTTCAGCCGCCAGCCGTCGACGATGTCGCCGACGAGAACGATGGTTTCGGCTTCGTGGTGACGGAGAAAATCGAGGAGGAGTTCCGTTCGTGCCGCCTTGGAGCCCAGATGCACGTCGGAAATGAACAACGTCCTGAAATGCCTGATCTGTGGACCGTTCACGAAGCTGCCCTTTCGTTGCCCGCTTTCAGTCTCCCAAAATCAGACTCGTGTTTCAGGAAGATGACAACGCGCCGCTTCGCGCCCGGCGGCGCGATTCTGACGCAGGCGCAAATTTGATGCTGTCCACCCCTGCCGATTGATGTAAGGAGGGTTTCTGTTTCGAAGATATGGGTAGCGCAATGGCAGAAGGAACGATGGATTCTCAACAGAAGTCGCAGGGCACGCCGACAAGTGGCGATCTCGATGAACAGGCGCTGTTTTTCCACCGTTACCCACGCCCCGGAAAGCTGGAGATCCAGGCGACCAAGCCGCTCGGCAACCAGCGCGATCTGGCCCTTGCCTATTCGCCGGGTGTCGCAGCACCCTGCCTTGCGATCCGCGACAATCCCGACATGGCGGCGGATTATACTGCCCGCGCCAACCTCGTCGCCGTGATCTCGAACGGCTCGGCGGTGCTCGGTCTCGGCAATATCGGCCCGCTCGCCTCGAAGCCCGTCATGGAGGGCAAGGCGGTGCTCTTCAAGAAGTTCGCGGGCATCGACGTCTTCGATATCGAGATCGACGCGCCGGGGATCGACGCGATGGTCTCGACCGTCTCGGCGCTCGAACCCACTTTCGGCGGCATCAATCTCGAGGATATCAAGGCCCCGGAATGCTTCGAGGTGGAGCGCCGGCTTCGCGAGAAGATGAACATTCCGGTCTTCCACGACGACCAGCACGGAACCGCGATCATCGTCGCCGCAGCCATCCTGAACGGCCTCGAGCTCGCCGGCAAGAACATCGCCGAGGTGAAGATCGTCACCTCTGGCGCCGGCGCGGCCGCGCTTGCCTGTCTCCATCTCCTGGTGTCGCTGGGCGCCAAACCGGAGAACATCTGGGTTCATGACATCGAGGGCCTCGTCTACGAGGGCCGCACCGAGCTCATGGACGAGTGGAAGTCGATCTACGCGCAGAAGAGCGACAAGCGCACGCTCGCCGAAAGCATCGGCGGCGCCGACGTCTTCCTCGGCCTCTCCGCCGCCGGCGTGCTGAAGCCCGAACTGCTTGCCCAGATGGCGGAAAAGCCGCTCATCCTGGCGCTTGCCAACCCCACACCCGAGATCATGCCGGAACTTGCCCGCAAGGCGCGCCCGGACGCAATGATCTGCACCGGCCGTTCGGATTTCCCGAACCAGGTCAACAACGTTCTCTGCTTCCCCTATATCTTCCGCGGCGCGCTCGATTGCGGCGCCCGCACGATCAACGAGGAAATGAAGATGGCGGCGGTCCGGGCGATCGCAGCGCTTGCTCGCGAGGAAGTTTCCGACGTCGCAGCCCGTGCCTATTCGGAAGACACGCCAATCTTCGGGCCGGATTACCTGATCCCCTCGCCCTTCGACCCGCGGCTGATCCTTCGCATCGCGCCGGCCGTCGCAAGAGCGGCCGCCGAAACCGGCGTCGCCTCCCGTCCGATCCAGGACTTCGACGCCTATCTTGATCAGCTCAACCGTTTCGTCTGGCGCTCCGGCTTCGTCATGAAGCCGATCTTCACCGCCGCCAAGGACGCCGAGAAGAAGCGCGTCATCTTCGCCGAAGGCGAGGACGAGCGTGTGCTGCGCGCGGCCCAGGTGCTGCTCGAGGAAAACATCGCCAAGCCGATCCTCATCGGCCGTCCCTCGGTCATCGAGGCGCGCCTCAAGCGTTTCGGCATCCGCATCCGGCCGAATGTCGATTTCGCAGTCGTCAATCCAGAAGACGATCCGCGCTACCGCGAGTATGTCGAGGATTATTTCGCGCTGGTCGGCCGCAACGGCATCAACCCGGAAGCCGCGCGCACCATCGTCCGCACCAATACCACCGTCATCGGCGCGCTCTCCGTGCGGCGCGGCGAGGCCGACGCGCTGATCTGCGGCCTTGAAGGCCGCTACGACCGCCATCTGCGCGACGTGGGCCAGATCATCGGCAAACGGCCGGGCGTCTGTGCCTTCTCCGGCCTCAGCCTAATCATTTCGCAGCGTGGCGCGATCTTCTTCAGCGACACCTTCGTCAACTACAACCCGTCCGCCCGCGAAATCGCGGAGATCACCGTGCTTTCGGCGCAGGAAATCCGCCGCTTCGGCATCACCCCCAAGGCGGCGCTGATCTGCCACTCGAACTTCGGCTCGCGCAATTCCGAAAGTGCAGCCAAGATGCGCGAGGCGCTCGGCATCGTGCGGGAACTGGCGCCCGATCTCGAAGTCGATGGCGAGATGCAGGGCGGCTCGGCGCTTTCCGAAGCGCTTCGCAAGCGCGCCATGCCGAACAGCACACTGACCGGCGAAGCGAACCTCCTCGTCTTCCCCAATCTCGATGCCGCCAATATCACGCTCGGCATCACGCGGGAGATGATGGACGCGCTGCATGTCGGCCCGATCCTGCTCGGGACCGCAATGCCGGCACATATCCTGTCGCAGTCGGTCACCTCGCGCGGCGTCGTCAACATGGCGGCGCTCGCCGTGGTGGAGGCGTCGCAGCCCTAACGCATGTCACGTAAAAGTGTCCTGAAAGGTGAAAGCGGATACGATCTATCCACACGCTTCAGGCACGACTATTATGACATTATCAACCGACCAGTCCGATGATCGAGGCTTGAACTCAAACTTCACCGGATGACGCCATGCAACCTCGCGGGTTCCTGATCGTCCCTCTTCTGGCTATTGCGCTCCTGCCCATCGCGGCCGCGGCGCAGGACCGACCGGATTGCGAAGCGCTTCAGCGCAGGCTCGGCAACAGCCCGCAAGTCATCGGCAACACGGCTGAGGTGCGGTATCACGCGCAGGAACTTAGCCGGCTTAACGCCGATATCCGCGATCTCAGGATCGAAATGCGGCGGGCGGGCTGCGGCGCGGGCAGCATCGTTTCCTTCGGCGGCCCGGACGATATCTGCAGCGACATGCAGGCCGAACTCGGCGCCATGGAAGCCGACCGCCAGGACATCACGATGCGGCGCGACGAGGCACGGTCCTTGGTGCGGCCGTCGGCGGATCCATCCGGGGTTCTCGCGGCATTGCAACGAAACGGCTGTGACGTGACGGAAATTTCCGCCCTGCCGAAGGCTGCCGAACCCGAGCAGTCCGGCAACGCCGCCATCGAACCCTATTCCGGCATCACCAACCTGCGCACCCTTGCCCCCGCGCAGCCCTCCGAGCCGGCCAAGTCTGCCGAGTTGAAGCCGGAGCCGCCGCCGGAGCGCCCCTACGATCGGAACCAGAAGGTGCGCAGCGTCGGGCCGCAATTCTTTCCGGAAGAAAACGATATCGATCTCGCCAACCCGGCCTCACCGGGACCGCAGCCCATGCAGTGATTCAGCGGCCTGGTTCCTGCCAGCGGTCGCGGAAGACCAGGTCTTCCAGCGGCAGCCGTTGCCGCCAGCCCTTGATCGCCAGTTCCGGCTCCGGGTAGAGCCGGTCGACATAGCCGAGACAAAGCCAGGCGACGATCTCGATCCGCTCGGGAATGCCGAGCAGTTCGCGCACGTCCTTGTCGTGGAAAATGCTGACCCAGCCGACGCCCACCCCTTCGGCGCGCGCCGCGAGCCAGAGGTTCTGCACGGCGCAGACCGTGGAATAGACGTCCATGCGCGGATTATGCGTGCGGCCGAGCACCACCGGCCCGGCGCGGTCGGGATCGCAGGTGACGCAGATCGAGAGCGGCGCCTTGCGGATGCCCTCGAGCTTCAGGCTCCTGTAGTGATCCCGCTTCTCCTGGGGAAACATCGCCTCGGCCTCCGCATTGGCGCGCGAGAAGGCAGCCCAGGCCGCCTCGCGCACGGCCGGATCACGGATCAGGATGAAGTTCCACGGCTGCATGAAGCCGACGGAGGGCGCCGAATGCGCAGCACCCAGAAGCCTCGCTACGAGGTCGTCCGGCAGCGTGTCGGGAAGGAACTGGTCGCGCACATCGCGCCGGGTCTCGATCGCCCGGTAGACGGCTTCGCGCTCGGCGGGTTCGAACGCCGCGGCAGCCTCCAACCCGTTATCCTTGTCAGCACTCATGGGATCGGAAAATAACGGACATAGGCGAACCGTTCTCCTTCCGGCGCCCAATTGGGCGAGTTCATCGTTCCCTGCCCGCCGAAGAGATCGAACAGCGTCTCGACATTGCCGCCGTCCATATCCATCAGCCGCACCCTGACTTGTCTGTCGCGCGGATGGTCGAACACGTCGGCGTCGTAGGAGACGAAGACCACCTTGTCACCCTTCGGTGACGGATGCGGAAACCAGTCCCCGTAATCGCTATGGGTGATGCGTTCCACCGCGCCGCCTTGCGCCGGAACGCGCCAGATCTGCATCAGCCCGGTGCGGCTCGAATTGAAATAGATCCACTTCCCGTCAGGCGAATAATCCGGCCCGTCATTGCGGCCCTCGCCGAAGGTCAACCGCTTCTCCTCGCCGCCTTCGATGCCGATCGTATAGATGTCGAAGACCTGATCGCGGATGCCGCAATAGGCGAAGGTCTTCCCATCGGGAGACCAGCCGTGCCAGTAGGACGGCAGGTTGCGCGTCACCAGTTTCGGTTCGCCACCTTCGGCCGGCAGCACGTAGATTGCCGACTTGCCGAATTCCACCTTGTCGGAAATCGCGATCAGGCTGCCATCCGGCGAGATCCCGTGATCGTTGTTGCACTGGCTCGCAAAGCCGGTATCCAGAAGCTTGGGCCCGCTGTCACCATCCGGCGACAGGCGATAGATCAGCCCTTCGCTGTTGAGCATCAAGTAACGCCCGTCCGGCGACCAGTTCGGCGCTTCGAACAACTCGTCCGTCTGCCATACCACGCGGCTCGCGCGCGTGCGGATGTCGAAGATTTCGATCGAACTACGAAGCGCCATCCGTGGTCCTATCGGTCGCGGAAACGGTTGGTGATCGGGTAACGCCGGTCGCGGCCGAAATTCTTCTTGGTGATCTTCACGCCCGGCGCCGATTGGCGGCGCTTGTATTCGGCGAGATAAAGCAGGTGCTCGATGCGGTGCACGGTCGCCACATCGTGCCCGCGCTCCACGATCTCCTCCGTGCTCATTTCCATCTCGACCAGGCACTCCAGGATATCGTCGAGCACCGGATAGGGAGGCAGCGAATCCTGGTCCGTCTGGTTGGGACGCAGCTCAGCGGAAGGCGCCTTGGAGATGATGTTCTTGGGGATCACCTCGCCCGTCGGGCCCAGCGCGCCGGGCGGCAGGTGTTCGTTGCGCCAGGCGGCCAGCGCATAGACCTGCATCTTGTAGAGGTCCTTGATCGGGTTGAAGCCGCCGTTCATGTCGCCATAGAGTGTCGCATAGCCGACCGACATTTCCGACTTGTTGCCCGTCGTCACCACCATGGAGCCGAACTTGTTGGAGATCGCCATCAGGATCGTGCCGCGGGCGCGGCTCTGCAGGTTTTCCTCGGTAATGCCCTCATCCGTACCCTCGAAAAGCTCGGAAAGCGCGGAGGAGAAACCGTCGACCGGCTCGGCGATCGGCACGATGTCGTAGCGGCAGCCGAGCGCCCGCGCGCAATCGGCGGCATCCTTGAACGAATCCTCCGACGTATAGCGGTAGGGCAGCATGACGGTGCGCACCCGCT
Organism: Rhizobium moroccans; assembly: GCF_057559155.1. NCBI lineage: Bacteria > Pseudomonadati > Pseudomonadota > Alphaproteobacteria > Hyphomicrobiales > Rhizobiaceae > Rhizobium > Rhizobium moroccans. The sequence goes on from NZ_JBHFJG010000013.1 coordinate 182,703, forward strand.
CCTCGCCCAGTGCATCCACGGCGATTGCCGCGCAGATCGCCGAGTCGATACCGCCCGAGAGGCCCAATACCACGGACTTGAAGCCGTTCTTGTTGACGTAGTCGCGGAAGCCGAGCAGGCAGGCGCGGTAATCCGCCTCTTCCTTTTCCGGGATGCGCGACATCGGTCCGTTCGTGCAGCGCCAGCCCTCGCCATTCCTCTTCCATTCGGTGACGGCGATGGCCGGCTCGAACTGGCTCATCTGGAAGGCGAGCGAATTGTCGGCATTGAGCGCGAAGCTCGCGCCGTCGAACACCAGTTCGTCCTGCCCGCCGACCTGGTTGGCGAAGAGCAGCGGCAGGCCGCTCTCGATCACCTGGCGCAACGCCACCTGATGGCGGACATCCACCTTGCCGCGATAATAGGGCGAGCCGTTCGGGACGATCAGGATCTCGGCGCCGCTTTCGGCCAGCGTCTCGCAGACGCCCATGTCGTTCCAGATTTCCTCGCAGATCGGGATGCCGATCCGGATACCCCTAAAATTGTAGGGTCCGGAAATCGATCCTTCCGTGAAGACCCGCTTCTCGTCGAACTCGCCGTAATTGGGCAGATCGACCTTGTCCCTTATGGCGACGATCTTGCCGCCATCGAGCAGCGCCACCGCATTGTGCCTGCCTTCCTTGCCCTGGCGCGGAAACCCGATCACCACGCCCGGACCGCCATCGGCGGTATCGGCGGCCAGATCCTCCACCGCCTTCAGGCAAGCTTTCAGGAACGCCGGCTTCAGCACCAGATCCTCCGGCGGATAGCCGGAGATGAAGAGTTCGGTGAAGACGATGAGATCCGCCCCTTCACGGGCGGCATCCTTTCGGGCCTCGCGGGCCAACGCCAAATTGCCGGCGACATCGCCGACCGTGGGGTTGAGCTGTGCAACGGCGATACGCAGGGTCTGGCGGTTTTCTTCGGTCATGACAATGATTTAACGTTGGGATCGAATAGCGGCAACGTCGCCGTAGCACATTTTTTCAACATCGTCTCGTCAGCCATCCGCAACTTCATCGGCGGATTCCCGTCTTCGGCACAAGCGTTTTCCACTACTATTGTTTGCATAAATCGAGAATCGCTCAATTTTTACGAAGTTTCATAACCTCCGATTAGCGTCCGCCCTGCACGATCAGCGACATTGCATTTATGAATGGGGTTGGGGCAATGTCGGCACGACTCAAACACCTGTTAGGCTCGAGATCGGGCGCCTCGGCGGTGGAATTCGCCATCATCGCGCCGGTCTTCTTTCTCACGCTCTTTTCGCTGATCGGCTACGGCATCTATCTGAGTGCCGCCCATTCCGTCCAGCAGCTCGCGGCGGACGCCGCCCGCACCGCCATCGCCGGCCTCAATGCCACCGAACGGAAAGAGCTCGTCCGCAACTTTCTCGACACGTCCACGATGAACCACGCCTTCCTGAGGAAGGATCATCTGACGCTGGACGTCGAGGACGATCCGAAAAATCCCAACCAGTTCACCGTCGCCATCGAATACGACGCGGGCGACCTGCCGATCTGGAATCTCTTCAGCTATGCCCTGCCGGATCAGCGTATCCGCAGGTTCTCCACCATGAGGATGGGAGGGATATGACATGCGGGGACTGTGGCATACATCACGTGGGCTGCTGAGGGACACGCGCGGCAATATCGCCATTTCGGCCGCCCTCACCTTTCCGGTCGTCATAGGCGCGCTCGCGCTCGGCATCGACTACGGCAATCTCACGCTTCAGAAGCGCGCCTTGCAGCAGACCGCCGACCTCTCGGCAATCGCCGCCTCCAGCGCCATGAACAAGCCGGAAGAGGCCGTGCTTTCCTATTTCCAGATGAACGGCCAAAATCTCGCCGTCCGCACGGAAACGGGGGCGATGACACCGGAAGGCGAAATTCCCTTCGATCCGGAAAAGATTTTCGAAAGTCGAGACGGCTACGCCATGCTCGTCAAGGGGCGCTACGTGCCCGATCCCGAAAAACCGGTGGATCAGCGCTTCCAGGCGGGTGTCCAGCCCTATGACGCGGTGAAGGTGACGGTCGTGCGCAAGAGCGATCTCTTCTTCGCCGGCAGCTTCGCCACCGCGCCGGAACTGCGGGCGACCGGCACCGCCGCAAGCAACAAGGTGGCTGCCTTTTCAGTCGGCTCGCGGCTTGCAAGCCTCGACGGCGGCATATTGAACGCGCTGCTCGGCAAGCTCCTCGGCACGACGGTGTCGCTGAAGGTCATGGACTACCGGGCGCTCGTGGATACCCAGGTGAACCTGCTCCACGTGCTGGACGCGCTCGCGATCGATCTCGGCCTGACTGCAGGCACCTATTCGGACGTGCTCGCGACCGAAATCACCTATGGCAAGCTGCTCGACGCGCTCGGCAAGACCACCGGCGTTACACCGGCCGTCGATACCGTGCTGAACACGCTTGAAAATGCGCTCGGCAGGACGCAGGTCAAGCTGAAGCTCGAGGAAATCCTGGCGCTCGGTCCGCTCTCGGAAAACCTCGTCGGCCAGGGTGACGGGTTGATGGTCAAGGCGAGCCTGATGGACATCATCTCGGCCGCGGCCGTCGCCGGCAACAATGGCAAGCAGCTCGCCATCGATCTCGGGGCCACCATTCCGGGGCTTGCCTCGATCACGCTGGATCTCGCGATCGGCGAACCGCCCGTCGGCACGCCTCCGACCGCCGTCGGCGAGCCGGGTACCGTCGTCCGCACCGCCCAGACGCGGCTTGCGCTGCGGGTCGCGGTCGATGGGCTTGCGGCGATCGCCGGGCTGAAGGTGGAAGTTCCACTCTATCTGGAAGTCGCCCACGCAGAAGCGCGGCTTGCCGATATCCGCTGCGGTGCCGGATCGCCGGGCACGGTCGATGTCGAAGTGGTTCCGGGGGTCGCTTCCCTCGGCCTAGGCAAGGTCGATCAGACCGCTTTCGAGAATTTCGGCACGAAACCGCGCGTGACGGAGGCAAAAATCCTCTCGTCGCTCCTCATCAACATCACAGGCAAGGCGGATATCGCCGCGGGCAATCTCACGAAGAAGACGCTGACCTTCTCGCCCGCTGACATAGCCGCCGCACGTGTCCAATCCGTACCGACCACCGACACGCTGACAAGCCTCCTCACCTCGGCTATCCGCCGGCTCAAACTCGAAATCCAGGTGGGGCCGCTTGCTCTCGGAACGCCAACGCTCATCCAGAACGCGCTGGCCGATACGCTGGGCCTTTTGACCAAGCCGCTCGACACGGTGCTCTACAACTTGCTTGTTACGCTGGGCGTGCGGATCGGCGAGGCCGACGTGCGGGTCACCGGCGTGAGCTGCCAGCGTCCGGTGCTCGTCCAGTAATCCGGCACGAAGCACGGAAAGCAGAAAGGCCGGCGTTTCCGCCGGCCTTCTTCATGTTTGCTCTTCGAAAACGGCCGATCAGCCGTTCACGACCATGCGCTTCTCGTCGCGGCCGCTCTTCATGCGCTCGGCGAGCAGGAAGGCCAGTTCCAGCGCCTGGTCCGCGTTGAGGCGCGGATCGCAATGGGTGTGGTAGCGATCCTGCAGGTCACCGGCCGTAACGGCACGTGCGCCGCCGGTGCATTCGGTCACGTCCTTGCCGGTCATCTCGACATGGATGCCGCCCGGATGCGTGCCCTCGGCGCGGTGGATCTGGAAGAAGCTTTCCACTTCCGAAAGGATACGCTCGAACGGCCGGGTCTTGTAGTTGTTGAGCGTGATCGTGTTGCCGTGCATCGGATCGCAGGACCAGACGACCTTTTTGCCTTCGCGCTCCACGGCGCGGATCAGCTTCGGAAGGCTGTCGGCGACCTTGTCGTGGCCGAAACGGCAGATCAGCGTCAGGCGGCCCGCTTCGTTTGCCGGGTTCAGCGCGTCGATGAGTTCGATCAGGTTATCGGGCTGCAGCGAGGGGCCGCATTTGAGGCCGATCGGGTTCTTGATGCCGCGGAAATATTCTACATGCGCATGGTCGAGCTGGCGCGTGCGGTCGCCGATCCAGATCATGTGGCCGGATGTGGCGTACCAGTCGCCAGACGTGGAGTCGACGCGGGTCAGCGCTTCCTCGTAGCCCAGAAGCAGCGCCTCGTGGCTGGTGAAGAAGTCCGTCTCGCGCAGGCTCGGCTGGTTTTCCGCGGTGATGCCGATCGCCTTCATGAACTCCATGGTTTCGCTGATGCGGTCGGCAAGCTTGCGGTAGCGCTCGCCCTGCGGGCTGTCCTTCACGAAACCGAGCATCCACTTGTGGACGTTTTCGAGATTGGCATAGCCGCCCATGGCGAAGGCGCGGATCAGGTTGAGCGTCGCGGCCGACTGCCGGTAGGCGTCGAGCTGGCGCTCCGGGTTCGGCGTGCGCGACTCTTGCGTGAAATCGATGCCGTTGATGATGTCGCCGCGATAGGACGGCAGCTCCACCTCGCCCTGCTTCTCGATGTTCGAGGAGCGCGGCTTGGCGAACTGGCCGGCGATGCGCCCGACCTTCACGACCGGAAGCTGCGCGCCATAGGTCAGAACCACGGCCATCTGCAGGAAGGAGCGGAAGAAGTCGCGGATATTGTCCGCGCCATGTTCCGCGAAGCTTTCGGCGCAGTCGCCGCCCTGCAGCAGGAAAGCATTGCCTTCCGCAACGCTTGCGAGCTGCTTCTTCAGACGCCGAGCCTCACCGGCAAAGACGAGCGGCGGAAAGGTCGCAAGCTGTGCTTCCGTTGCAGCCAGCGCGGCCTGATCCGGATATTCCGGGACCTGCTGGATCGGTTTCAGCCGCCATGTGCTCGGGGTCCAGTTTTGTGCCATCTTACTCACCTGTTTGCCGCATCGGCAGATGCCGCCGCGCGCCTTCGATCTCGGGGATGCGGGCTTATAAACCTTAACGAAGCTCTTGCATAGCGGCAGTTACAGCCGGCCGCATGTTGCGACGAACCCACTATTTTTGAGGGGTCCGCCGCATACGGCAAGCTGGAATCCGCCTCTCTCGCTCAGGCGTCCACGCGCTCGCCGTTCACCACCCGGTAGCTCGGCTTGTACATGGTGACGAGTTCTTCGGCAGCCGTCGGATGCACCGCCATGGTGCGGTCGAAATCTTCCTTGGTGAGCCCGGCCTTCAACGGAATGCCCAGAAGCTGCGCCATCTCGCCCGCGTCGTGGCCGAGAACGTGCGCGCCAACCACCTTGCGGCTCTTCGCATCGACCACGAGCTTCATGATCATCTTCTCCGCGCGGCCCGAGAGCGTCGCCTTCATCGGGCGGAATTCGGCGCGGTAGACCTCGATCACGGGATATTTCTTACAGGCGGCTTCTTCCGAAAGCCCGACCGTGCCGATCTCGGGCTGCGAGAAGACGGCCGTCGGGATGAGTTCGTGGTCGGGCGCCGTCGGATTGTCCTTGAAGGCCGTCTCGATGAAGCACATGGCCTCATGGATCGCTACCGGGGTCAGCTGTACCCGGTCGGTGACATCGCCGAGTGCGTAGATATGCGGAATGCTCGTGCGGGAATATTCGTCCACGACGATCGCTCCGCGCTCGTTCACCTCGACGCCGGCTGCCTCCAGTCCGAGTCCTTGCGTGTTCGGATCGCGCCCAAGAGCCAGCATGATCGTATCGACGGCGATCGTCTCGCCGCTGAGGGTGCGGGCGACGAGCCCGCCGGCCGGCGCCTTCGTCACTTCCTCGATGACATCGGTCAGGACGATGCGGATACCCTTTTCCACCATCGCCTTGTGGAGCCCCTGGCGCATATCCTGGTCGAAGCGGACAAGGATCTCCTTGCCGCGATAGATCAGCGTCGTATCCACGCCGAGGCCGTGGAAGATATTGGCGAACTCAACCGCGATGTAGCCGCCGCCTGAAATCAGGATCGAGCGCGGCAGCTCGGGCAGATCGAAGGCCTCGTTGGAGGAAATGCAGAGCTCGTGCCCGGGAAGGGCAGCGTGCGGGTTCGGCGAGCCGCCGGTCGCGATCACGATCTTTTCCGCCGTGACGGTCTTGCCCGTATTTACCAGCCGGATCGTGTGGGCATCCACCAGTTCGGCCCGAGTTTCCAGAACCTCGGCGCCGTTATTCTCCAGTCCCCTGCGGTAGAGGCCTTCGAGACGGGCGATCTCCTTGTCCTTGGCGGCGATCAGCTTCTTCCAGTCGAAGGTGCTCGTTCCCACCTCCCAGCCGAAGCCAACGGCATCCTCGAAATGCTCGCCGAATTGCGAGGCGTAGACGAAGAGTTTCTTCGGCACGCAGCCACGGATGACGCAGGTTCCGCCGAAGCGATATTCTTCCGCGATCGCCACCCTCTTTCCGAGCGACGCCGCGACGCGGCCCGCCCTCACGCCCCCCGATCCGCCACCGATCACAAAGAGGTCGTAATCATAGGCGGCCATGGGGTTCTCCTTCGGCAGGCAATGGAATGTGGCACTCATATAATGATTGCGGCCGGAAAAGGAAAAGCCCGGATCGCTCCGGGCTTCACAAAATCCTTTTGCCGATGCGGCACTTACTGCTGCGGCTGGCCTTCGGCCGGCGGCGCCACGCTTTCGGCGGCCGGAGCCTGAACGGGAGCCGCGTCGATCACGCCGCGGAGCTTTTCGCTGCTCTGGGCGGTCAGGTCGCGGGAAATGCCGTTTGCCCAGATCTCGGCAGACTTCGCGAGTTCGCGGGCAACCAGCGGACCGTTGGTCAAGAGCTTCTTGCCGGCCTCGGTGCCGTAGAAGGCGGTAATGGCCTTGAGCTCGTCGATGGTGAAGGTCTTGGCGTAGGTCGTCGCAGCCTCGCGCTCCAGATCGGAACGGCGGGCGGCGAGACTGATTGCCACCTCGTCGACACCGGCGGAAATCTGCTCCTGGAAGTTCGGCGATGCCTGGATGAACTCGGCCTTCAGCCGCTCGGCGAGGTTCGGCAGGATGGCATCATAGCGATCGGTGGCGTTGATCGCGTCGATCGTTGCGCGCGCAGCCGCAAGATGCTCCTCGGAAATCTCCTGCGCGCTCGCGGGCGCAGCAAAGGCGCCGGCAAGAAGAATCGCAACAGCGGCGGCACGCCCAAAAACCGCAAATCTGACCATGAGTTGATTGCTCCTGTAAATTATTTCGCCTTCAACGTCCGCACTCCCGCCGGACCGGCGATGATCGCAAAGGACGCCATATTGATGAACAACCCGTGTTCAACGACACCGGGAATCGAATTCAGCTCGCCAGAGAGAGCCTCTGCATCAGGAATACGGCCAAAAGATGCGTCGAAAATGAAGTGGCCGCCGTCCGTCGTGAACGGGTCTTCGCCGGCTTTGCGCAGCTTCAGCTCACCCGAAAGACCAAGCCGCGCTGCCGCTTTTTCGATGGCGATGCGGGTGGATGTCTGGCCGAAAGGGTTGATCTCGATCGGCAGCGGAAAGGCGCCGAGCGTATCCACGAGCTTGGTTTCGTCGGCGATGACGATCATGCGGTTCGAAGCCGCCGCGACGATCTTCTCGCGCAGAAGCGCGCCGCCGCCGCCCTTGATGAGGCTGAGACCGCCGTCCACCTCGTCGGCGCCGTCGACTGTCAAATCGAGCTCCGGAAGTTCCTCCAGGGATTTCAGCGGCACGCCGAGTTCAAGGCAGAGCCTCGCAGTACGCTCGGATGTCGGAACGCCCTCCACCCGCAGCCCCTCGGCCACCTTCTCGGCGAGCAGCCGGACGAATTCCTCGGCTGTCGAGCCTGTGCCGATGCCGAGCCGCATGCCGTCCTCGACATAGGCCAGCGCCGCCTCGGCTGCCTTGATCTTCATTTCCCGGGCGTCCATGCGCCAAAAGCTCCCCCGATGTTTCGCCGAACCGCTGTTTACACGCCTCCCCCGCCAAACGAAAGACCCCGATCGCGTGAAAACAGGCATATCCGCCGACGCTGTCAGACGCCTCATCATTTGCATTTGCCGCCGCCATTGCCTAAGTCGGATGTCCAACCTTCCTGCGACCTCACGAGGTGTTCCGGTGAATTCTCCCCTCGTCATCTTCGATCTCGACGGCACGCTGATCGATACCGCGCCCGATCTCATCGACAGCCTGAACCATACGATCGCGGCGGCCGATCTTGCGCCGGTCACCTTCGCGGACCTCACCCATCTCGTCGGCCAGGGAGCGCGCGTGATGATCCGCCGCGCCTTCGAACTCCGAGGCAAGCCGCTCGATGAGAAGGACGTGGAACCGTTGCTCGAGCGTTTCCTCGCCCATTACAAGGCACATATGCCGGGCGAAAGCCGCCCCTATCCCGGTCTCATCCAATGCCTGGATCGTCTTTCGGCCGCCGGCATGACGCTCGCCGTCTGCACCAACAAATCGGAAGAGCTTGCCCTGCCGCTTCTCGAAAAGCTCGGCCTGACGCAGCGTTTCGCCGCGATCACCGGGGGAGACACGTTCCCCGTCCGCAAGCCCGACGCGCGCCACATCCTCGGCACGATCGAGCGCGCCGGCGGCGATCGCGAAAAGAGCGTGATGATCGGCGACAGCATCAACGACATCCTGGCCGCCCGCAACGCCGGCATTCCCTCGATCGCCGTCACCTTCGGCTATTCGGACGTTCCCGTGCACGAACTCGAACCGGACCATGTGATTGACGGCTTCGATGAGCTCACCGCCGACCTGATCGGACGAGCGATCGCCGAGGGCGTCAAACTTCAGCCGATCGTCGATAGCGCGACGGCCTGAGCCCGGCGAGGCCTGCCATGAGGATCGAGCGGGTCGGGCGAATTTCCACAAGCGATATCGCGGATTGCGACTTCTCCTTCGACGTGACCTCCGAGCTGAAGGCGCCCTGGGACCCGTTCCGGGACGTCGAAGATGTCGAGGCTTATGGAAAGACCTATGAATTCCATGAGGATGAAGCGAGGACGGATGAAGACCGCGCCGTGATCGCGGCGATCGACGGCAGCCGGGTCCGTGGCTACGTGATCGTCTCCAGGAGCTGGAATGGCTATGCGGAGATCGATGACATTCAGATCGACCGGCCGCTGCGCGGCACCGGTCTCGGCCGCCTGTTGATGGATCATGCGGTCGAATGGGCGAAGGCTCAGGCCCTGCCCGGCATCCGCCTCGAAACGCAGTCCAACAATGTGGCTGCGTGCCGGTTCTACAAGAGATACGGCTTCGAACTCGGCGGATACGACGAACATCTCTACAGCGCGCTCGGCCAATCCCGCCGGGAGATCGCGCTCTTCTGGTACCTGTTCTTCAAGAAATAAGGGCGGCGCTATCCGCACCGCCCTAATTGTTTTTCAGCTTCGGTCCTGGATCACGCCTGCGGCGTTCTCGCCTTGGTGGTCGCCTCGAAAGCCTTCTCAACCGCCGCATCCCGACCGTAGACATCATCGAAATATTCCACCACGCCGTCCTTGTTCGGCCATGCCGTGAAATAGGCCACGTAGACCGGGATCTTCGCATTCACCTTGGCGGCGACATTCTTGCCGGCCGCGATCCGCGCCGAAACGTCCGCCTCGGTCGTGCCGAGCACCGCGGCCGCCATCTTGCGCGGTTCGGCAAGCCGCACGCAACCATGGCTCAGAGCCCGCATGTCGCGCTGGAAATAGCTCTTTGAGGGCGTGTCATGCATGTAGATCGCATGCGCGTTCGGGAAGAGTATCTTTAGATCGCCGAGCGCATTGTCGCTCGACGGCGGCTGGCGTACCGAAATCCCCCTGGTCGATCCATACCAGTTGACGTTGCGCGAGGAGACCGTGCGGCCGTTGACGGCCACCTCGTAACCCAGCCGGTCGAGATAGGACGGGTCCGAGCGCAGGCGCGGCAGCATCTCATTGACGATGATCGACTGCGGCACGCCCCAATAGGGGTTGAACTCCACCGTCTGGATTTCGTCCTGGAAGAAATAGGTCTGGTTCGCTTTCGAGCCGATGACGACGCGCATCGAGAACTGCTCGGCGCCGTGCTCGTGATAGTTCACCGTATAGGCCGGCTGATTGATGAAGACGTAGCGGTCGCCGAGATTGTCCGGCAACCAGCGGGCCTCTTCCATGGCGACGACGAGCTTGCGGATCTTGTCCTCGGCGGTATGGCCGGTCATGGCGCGCACGGTGGCCGGGCCGATCACGCCGTCCGCCTTCAAACCCGCTTCCTCCTGGAAGGACTTCACGAGATCGACGAGTTCGGGCGTATAGTCGGTCGACTGCTGATAGCCGGCAAAGATCGCGGAATGCTTGCTCTTCAGCGCATCCGAACCGCGATGCTCGATCGCCGCCACCACGTTGGCCATTTCCGGGCTGCTCTTGCCCGGCTTCAGGATCAGGTTTTCCGGCAGCGCGACCGCCGCACTCTCCTTGCTTGCCTCCGCCTTCAGCTTGGCAAGCTCCGCCTTCAACGCATTGAAATGGGCGCTCTGCGGCGCCAGGCTTTCCAGATAGGCGCCGGCATCCGTGCTGTTCTTCACGAAGGGAAGCACGACGGAGAGGTTCACGTCCTTGCGCTTCAGGTCGTGGTAGCCGGAAATCCGGTTCGGATCGATGCGCCCGCGGATCATGTCCTGTGCGAAGGTCAGCACCTTGGCCGACAGGGCAAGCTCGAACTGCATCAGTTGCCGTTCATGCGTCTCGATCCCGGAAACGGCAGGAACATCCGATGCCTCGACGGCTTCGTCGGTCGCGGAAACGGGCTCTATGCTCGCGGTGACCAGCTCGGGCACCGGCAGCACGTAATCGGCCGGATCGAGCCCGTAGTCGCCGGCCTTTTCGAGCGTGGCGAGCACGGCCCTCGCCTTCTCCGTGATGTCGCCATCGGCAACCCAGAGGGTCTTGGCGCCGGATCGGCCGTAATAGGTCTCCAGCGCCTGTGCGACGTCGCTGGCGGCCATCACCTTGGCTTCAGTCAGGAAACGGCTCTCGTCGGTTGCCGTCGCCGCGGCAAAGCCGTCCGTTTTCACGGCGCGCACGGCATCCGTCTTGTAGGTGTAATAGGTTGGCCCGGAGACCTTCGGCAAGGGCTCGGGATCGCGGTCGCGGACGGCGGAGGACGGCTGGCGCCCCGCGACGTTCGGCGCCGGAGCCGGCTCCTCGGCGACCGGTGCGCGCTTTGCCGGCCCACCCCGAATGAGATCGAGAAGCGTCAGGGCATGGGCGGGTGCGACACCTCCGGCAAGCAATGAAATTCCCGACGCGAGCGCAAGCGCGATCGAAGTCCTGTTAAGTCTCTGCTGCAATGTCGTCCCCGTGCCTGATTCCGCGTGACCACGCGGCTTGAAGAAGTATCACGGCATCTAACGAATGCCATGAGGGATGGAAATAAAGCCCGGCTGCGCGGGCCGACTCGGCAGGCCCGAAAAGCGCGCCGGTTCGCAGGCGAAAGGTTAAGAAAATATTCGTTAAATTTTTACTGATGCGATGCCGGCCAAGCCCGGCATTCGTGCAAACCGCGTCGAATTAATTTTGGCTGCGTGGCACAAAAGGCACGCCGTTTGCTTTGAACGCGAGCGATCCACGGCATGGTTCCACTCGGGCGAATCGCCTTTCCTCAACCTAATCGTTTAGAAAATACCCTGCCCTCTTGCGCGCTTCCGCGTAGTTGAATACTGCCTGCGGCAGCAATCCACCTGGACGAAAATAAAGGCAGCGAAGATGGCATCGACCCGCACGGAAACCGATACGTTTGGCCCGATCGAAGTGGCGAGCGACCGTTACTGGGGAGCCCAGGCACAGCGCTCCCTCGGCAATTTCAAGATCGGCTGGGAGAAGCAGCCGCTCTCCGTGGTCCGCGCACTCGGCATCGTCAAGCAGGCTGCAGCCCGCGCCAACATGAACCTCGGCGGACTTGATCCGGCTCTCGGCAAGGCGATCGAGGACGCGGCCCAGGAAGTCATCGACGGCAAGCTCGACGACCACTTCCCGCTCGTCGTCTGGCAGACCGGTTCCGGCACCCAGTCGAACATGAACGCCAACGAGGTCATCTCCAACCGGGCGATCGAAATGCTCGGCGGCACCATGGGCTCGAAGAAGCCGGTGCACCCGAACGACCACGTCAACATGAGCCAGTCGTCGAACGATACCTATCCGACGGCCATGCACATCGCCTGCGCCGAGCAGATCGTTCGCCATCTCATCCCGTCGCTGAAGCATCTGCATGCGGCGCTGGACGCCAAGGCGAAGGCCTTCGCGCACATCATCAAGATCGGCCGCACGCATACCCAGGATGCCACGCCGCTCACGCTCGGCCAGGAATTTTCCGGCTATGCGGCCCAGATCGCCTCCTCGATCAAGCGCATCGAACTCACCCTGCCGGGCCTCTATGAACTCGCCCAGGGCGGTACCGCCGTCGGCACGGGCCTCAATGCGCCGGTCGGCTTTGCCGAAAAGGTCGCCGAGGAGATCGCCAAGATCACCGGCCTCCCCTTCGTCAGCGCGCCGAACAAGTTCGAGGCGCTCGCCGCCCATGACGCGATGGTCTTCGCGCACGGCGCGATCAACGCGGCCGCCGCGGCCTGCTTCAAGATTGCCAACGACATCCGCTTCCTCGGTTCGGGCCCGCGCGCCGGCCTCGGGGAACTGGCGCTTCCGGAAAACGAGCCGGGCTCCTCGATCATGCCGGGCAAGGTCAACCCCACCCAGTCCGAAGCCATGACCCAGGTCTGCGCCCATATCTTCGGCAACCAGGCGGCGATCACTTTCGCCGGCAGCCAGGGCCATTTCGAACTCAACGTCTACAATCCGATGATGGCCTACAATTTCCTGCAGTCGGTGCAGCTCCTCGGCGACGCCGCCGTCTCCTTCACCGACAATTGCGTGGTTGGCATCGAGGCACGCGAAGACAATATCAAGCGCGGCGTGGAAAACTCGCTGATGCTGGTGACCGCGCTCAACACGCGCCTTGGCTATGACGCCTGCGCCAAGATCGCCAAGACAGCCCACAAGAACGGCACGACGCTTCGCGAGGAGGCGGTCGGCGGCGGATACCTCACCAATGAGGAATTCGACCAGTATGTGCGCCCCGAAAACATGATCGGCCCGAAGTAACCGGCCGCTTCACATCCTGCACCACATCCGCTTCATGCTTCGGCGTGAGGCGGATGTACAGCTCTCCTCTACCCATCTCACTGGATGAGCGCGCCTCGCGCATATTGCTGCCACGCAATAGGATAAAGTATAAAGTAATATTAGTAGCCATTGGGCTTCGAACGCGCGGCAAGAAGAAGCTGTGCCAAAGTGAAATTACTTAATTCCTTTTCCAATAGTTTTCATTTAACTTCAGTCAAATAGGGCTGGGTTTATTCGGAGTTCATCGATGACGACGGCGAATGCGCCGAAGGCGCAAACGGCTGACGTTATGAGTCAGATCATCTATGCCGTGCGGTCGATGGGGGTGGCGCCGGTCCCGCGCAACTATCAACTATTCTATGAAGCCTATATCGGATCGCATCCGGACCTGACGCGCGATCTCGCCGCGCTCGGAAACCGCGCCACACAGGAAGAACTCGACAGGCTTGCGCAGATCTATATCGGCGGCGGCCAGACCGATATCGTCGAGCGGGCGCATACGAGATTGCTCACGGAACTCGAAGGGCTGCTGAATGTCCTGCACCAGGAGCAGCGTTCGCTCGAAAGCTATAGCAAGCTGCTGAGCGAGACGGCATTGCGGATCAGCTCCAAGAGCAGTTTTTCGAGCGATATCATCCGCAGCGCCATCGCGCTTTTGAGCGAGGCGACCGGCGACAAGATGGTTCATGGCGAAAAAACCGCCGGGACCGTCGCCCAGAGTTCCCAGGAGATCGATGAGGTCCGCAAGGAACTCGACGAATACAAGCGGATCGCCAATACCGATTCGCTGACGCGGCTCGCCAACCGCCGCGCCTTCGACGAGCGGCTGACGTCGATCTACGACAACGCCGCCATGCTGCCGTTCACGGCCCTCGTGCTCGCCGACATCGACAATTTCAAGAAGATCAACGACAGCTACGGCCACCCGGTCGGAGACAAGATCCTCGCCACCGTCGCCACCGTCATCCGCGCCAATGTCCGCAACGAAGTTTTCGTGGCGCGCACGGGCGGGGAAGAATTCGCCCTCCTCGTCGAAGGCAACACGCCCGACGAGGTGATGGCCATCTGCGAGCGCATCCGCCGGGCCGTGGAAACGCGCATCTTCCGCAATTCCCGCACCGGCGTGAATTACGGACCGATCACCCTATCGCTGGGCTGCACCATGGCATCACAGGCGAACGATCCCGGCGAGCTCTACGCCAATGCCGATACCGCCCTCTATCATGCGAAGAACGCGGGGCGGAACCGCACGAGTTTCTTCGAAGAAGAAATGAAGAGCGAATATGTCGGCAAGAGCTGGCTCATCTACCGGAAATAGACGGCAGATTAGGGTCAGGCCCCATTAATTCCGATAGCATCGAATGACGGCGATGGGCCAAACTGCATCCGAAATGTGATTAGCCAATGCCCGCTTTGGCCGAACGCTTTGGGTCCAAATGACCCTCTTCGAGTTTGCACCAGTTTGTAAAAACAGGTTTTGGGTTGCCAAAGACAGCCGCTAAAATCCCTTTTTGCTGCGCGAACTAATTGCCAATTTTTCAACTAGTTCATCAGTGATAGGCTTACTCACCGAGAACGTAACTCCGGTCTTAGTCGCCTTGAGTTTCAAAGAAGCGATCTCGTCTGCATGGGCAGCAATTGCACCCGGATCAACATATAGACCGCATTGTTTACTGAAGACAGCATAGCCCGCGATAATCGTTTCTTCGATCTGGAAACCGGGCATATCGTACTTCATGATTTCTTCGGCGTCTGGTAGTGCCCGCGATAGCTGTGCACGCAGTTGACCCAACATGGCGCGAAACTGCTCCGGTGCTGCGGCTATATAGGCGTCATGATTATCCTTCTTCGTCATGCCGACAGTATGCCTTTCAGCATGTCCAAAGGCAACAAATTGGGCGCTAAAGCTCTTGATGCGGCTGTGTGTCTCGGCGCTCCTAGGCTCAGGCCCCAAAGGGATTCACAGGCCGGTGCGGGTCTACTGCACCCGCACCTTCTTCTCGGCCATCGCCGCCACCATCATCTTCTGGATTGGCGCTCAATGAGTTCCGAACCGAAAAACGCCGAACCGGCATGAGGAGGCGTGCGGCAGATAGCGGTCTCAACTTCCGACGTCGATCCCCGACGACATATCCGTCGCCGCCGCGACGATGGCGCGTCTCAACCATATGTGTCTGGGTGCGTCCTGCTGGCGCGCATGCCAGGCGAGGCTCATCGTGAAACTCCCAAGATCGAGGGGCGGCGGCAAGGATACCAGACGCCTCATAGTGGCGGCCGCCCGCGCCAGGCTGGACGGCAGGGTCATGATGAGGTCTGAGCGAGCGGCGATCTCTACCGCCGCGAAGAAGTTCGGCACGCGCAGCTTCACCCGCCGCGTTCGCCCCATCCGCGCCAGTACCTCATCGACGGGTGCCGCGCCCACGCCGGTAACGCTCACCACGATATGCTCGAGCGCCAGAAAGCGGTCGAGCGTGAGATTTCCGGCAAGCGCGGGGTGATGCGCCCGCATGAGCGTCACGAGGTTTTCGTCATAGAGGCGGCGCCGGTGGATGCCGGCCGGCGCGTCGTCGATCAGCGCCACCATCGCATCCGCGCCGCCTTGCTCCAGCAGATCGAAACCGTTCGAACCCGGCGCGACGATATCGAGGTCGAGGAACGGCGCCTCGCGGGCGAAGCGGGCGAGCAGATGCGGCGCGAGCGTGGCCGCCTGGAGATCGGGCATGAGCAGCCGTATTCTCCCCGTCGCCGTCGCCGGATCGAACGCATTCGCCTCCAGTATCTCGCCTACGCCTTCCAAGATCCTGCGCAGCGCAGGGCGCACCTCCTCCGCACGGGCGCTGAGAAGGTAACCGCCCGGCCCGTCGACCAGCAGCGCATCCGAAAACAGCGCGCGCAACCGCCCGAGCGCCCGGCTTGCGGCCGGTTGGCTCATGCCGAGCCGATGGGCGGCCCGCGTCACGCTCTTCTCCTCCAGCAGCGCGTCGAGCGCCACCAGCAGGTTGAGATCGATCCCGCGCAAATTCACTTCGTGCATACAGACTATATATCACATGCATTGGACGCATGAAACTCCCGCGCCTACCCTCCCTCCATCGAGCAAACCGAAGGAGGACCAATCATGTATGTCGTACTTGGAGCAAACGGCCGGGCCGGCGGCGAAGCAGCACGCGCCCTCATCGAACGCGGCGAGGCCGTGCGTGTCGTCCTGCGCCGCAGGGAACAGGGTGAAAAATGGGCAGATCTCGGCGCCGAAGTGGCCGTTGCGAGCATCGAGGATGCCGAAGCAATCGCCGATGCGCTGAAGGGCGCGTCGGGAGCCTTCCTCATCAATCCGCCGCCGGTGAGCGGCGATCCCTATACCCGCACGGAAGAACTCGGCACGGCGCTGGCCGTCGCGGCACGGCGGGCGCATCTGCCGAAAGCCGTCGTGCTGTCGTCCATCGGAGCGCAGCATGCCTCCGGCACCGGCGTCATCGCCACGCTCAACCGGTTCGAGGCGCTGCTTGACCGGGTGGCACCCTCAATCGCCTTTATGCGGTCTGGCTATTTCGTCGAGACCTGGGGAGAGATGGCGGAGACCGTCATGTCGGAAAGCGTGCTGCCCACCTTTATCGAACCCTCTCGGAAAATCCCGATGGTGAGCACGATCGATGTCGGGCGCACTGCGATAACCTTGCTGGGCGAAGAGTGGACCGGCAAGCGGGTTGTCGAGCTGACAGGACCGGAAGACTGGAGCGCCGGCGACGTGGTCTCGGCCTTCGCGGAAATTCTCGGCCGCCCGGTAAAGTCAGTGTTTGTTCCGCCGGAGGGCCGCGCCGCACTGCTTGCCGAGGAAGGCGTGCCCGCCGAGGTGGCGGACGCACTTCTCGGCATGTACGAGGGCATCGCCAATGGACTGTTCACACGCCAGAACGACAACGAACACCGGCGCGGCACGACTTCGCTCACGACAGCGATAGAGCGCCTCGTCGCAAAAGCTCACCGAGCCGGCCGCTGAAGCAGCGGCTCACCACATGGTTTTAGCGGCGCGGCCTGCCCATTCCCGGTCATAGGTTTCCTGGTCGAAATCCGCTTTCGCCGCTTTCAGGAGCGTGCCGGGCGTGGGCAGGTCCTTCGGCTCCACGAAATGTTCCGGGTTCCAGAGCTCGGCGCGCATCAGCGCCCGGGCACACTGGAAATAGACCTCGCCGATGGTGATGATGGCGACGCTGCGCGGATGTTTCCCATCCATTTCGAAACTCTGCAGAAGCGCCGGCTCCACCGAGATCACCGCGCTTCCGTTCACCCGCATGGTCGTGGTCGATCCGGGGATCAGGAACATCAGGGCGACGCGCGGATCGCGCACGATGTTGAGGAGCGAATCGATCCGGTTGTTGCCGCGCCAGTCCGGCAGCAGCAGGGTGGCTTCGTCCCTCACCCGCACCGCGCCGCCGAGATCGCCGCGCGGGGAGCAATCGAGCCCTTCCGGGCCGACGGTTGCAAGCCCCACGAAGGGCGAGGCCTCGATCATCTGCCGGTACTCGGGCGTCAGCGTCCGCGTGACCTTGACGAGCGAGGCCTCGGAAGCCCCGTCATAGATTTCCCTGAGCTGCTCGACGGATGTGATGATGGTCATGATGTCCTGCCCGATGAATGCCGGGCAGAGCCTATGCCACGGTTATGTGACGATCAAGCGACACCGCGCCCGGTCCTGTCGATCCGGCCGCATTCCTCCTCCTCCAGGAAGGACCGGATAGCATCTATCACCTCGGGAGAGCTGACGATCCGCCGGTGGCCGAGGCCGTTGGCCCAGAGGAAACGGACCGAAGACAGGCGCTCGTAGCGCCGCGCATGCGCCGCATCCACTTCCTTGTCCTCTTCCGCATGCACCACGAGCAAGGGCATCCCGAGGCTCTTGATGACCGGCACGCCGTCTATGTCGTCCAGCCGGGCGCCGGCGACGGTTTCGGCGTGAGCGATCAATCGCGACTTGACCTGCGCCGACAGACCAACCATTCGCGAGAACCCGTCGAACAGCCATCGGACCTGGCTCGGCGAGCCGATCACCGCCAGCTTGCCGGGAGAGAATGTGCCGGCATTCCGCATCACCCCGCCGGCCGCGAGCACGAGGCTCGCCCCGCCGAAAGAGTGCCCGACCGCCGCATCGAAGGGCCCGAAGCGCTTTTCGGCCTCTGCGATGGTGTCGACGGCAAGCCGTATGTGCAGCATTCGCCCACTCGATCCGCCATGGCCGGGAAAATCCAGAACCACGACCTCCGCCCCGCCTTCCGCAAGGCCGGCCGCGAGCGCCGAGATATAGGCGGCATTGGAGCCCCAGCCATGCACCACGAGATAGCGCGGGCGACCCGGCGCGCCCTCCCCGTTGAACCGGTAAGCCATGACGGTCTTGCGCCCGACCGGGAACGGCATCTGCTCAGCGCCGGCGAGCCGCAGGCGCCCCTCCTCCTCGGTCGCTCGGGCCTTTTCGCTCTTCGGCCTGCGCGAGGGCGTCAGGCAAAAGAGCCTGAAGGCAAGCCGGCCGGCGGCTGCGGGCGAGATCTTGCCGATAGAGGCGAAACCCAGACTGATGACCTTGGTGGCAAAGGATGGCATAGTGAGATGATCCGATAAATGTTCAATACTGAACAATAAAGTACAAGCATGAACAAAAATCAATCCCTCCCTTGGGATCATCCGCGTTTTCGAAGCTGGGTTGCCGTGGCCCGCGCCTGCCAGCTCATGCAGACCGTGCTGACCCGCGAGCTTGCCGAACTCGACATCAAGCCGCCGCATCTCGACATTCTCGTCAATCTCTATCGCTTCGAAGGCATTTCGCAGCAGGAGCTGGCCCGCAGGCTTCTGGTCGGCCGCTCCAACATGAGCATGACGCTGCCGCAGATGGAAAAGCGCGGGCTCATCGAGCGCCGCGGCGACAGCCGCGACAAGCGCATCCTGCGGCTCTTTCTCACCGCCGAGGGGCGGCGGATAGCCGCTCAGGCGATGGCGATCCAGACCTCGCTCATCGAGCGCACGCTGTCCTCGACGCCGATCGAGCAATGCACGGCTCTCGCCGAATCGATGGAGAAGATCATCGTCGCGCTACAGGCGGAAACCGCCGACGAGACGGCCGAGCCCGCGTGAGCGCTTCAGCGGGGCCGCCGCGAATCGCGGGTGAGCCCCTTCTCCGCGAGTTCCCGCTCGTATTCGGCAAAGAGTTCCGCGCCCCGTTCGCCAAGTTCGCGCAGATAAGGCCAGGTATAGATGCCGCTGTCATGCATGTCGTCGAAGCCGATCCGCACCGCGTAATTGCCTGCCGGCGTCACGGTCACGATCGCGACATCGCGCTTGCCGGGCACAGTCACCTTCTGGCCGGGTCCGTGCCCCTGCACCTCCGCCGAGGGGGAAAGCACGCGCAGCATCTCCGCTGCGAGCGAAAAGGCCTTTCCGTCACTGAAGGTTATGTTCAGGTTGCGCCGATCCTTCGATATGCGCAGTTCCGTCGGCCAGATTTCGCTCATCGCAATCGATCCGTTGTAAGTCGCTGCCTGGAGGATTATGAAGTTGATTGATCCATCGCAAGTGATTTTGATCGCCGATCGATTATCCCGCACTTGACGGTGAGACCGACAGCGCCCACGTTCGATGGATCAGGAGATAACGCGTGAACAGTTTTGCAGGATCGCTCGACAGGGCAGCACCGCTGGTTGCCGACAAGGCGCCGATGATCGACCCGTTCGGCCGCGCGGTCACGTATCTGCGCGTATCCGTCACCGACCGCTGCGATTTCCGCTGCACCTATTGCATGGCCGAGCACATGTCCTTCCTGCCCAAGAAGGACCTGTTGACGCTCGAAGAGCTGAACCGGCTCTGTTCCGCCTTCATCGCCAAGGGCGTGCGCAAGCTGCGCCTGACGGGCGGCGAACCCCTGGTGCGCAAGAACATCATGTTTCTCGTGCGCGAACTCGGCAGGCATGTGCAGTCCGGCGCGCTGGACGAGCTGACGCTGACCACGAACGGTTCGCAGCTCGCCCGCTATGCCGACGAGCTTTATGATTGCGGCGTGCGCCGCATCAACGTCTCGCTCGACACGCTCGACCCTCAGAAATTCAAGGAAATCACCCGCTGGGGAGATTTCCACAAGGTCATGGAAGGCATCGATGCCGCCCAGAAAGCCGGCCTGAAGATCAAGCTCAACGCCGTGGCGCTCAAGGATTTCAACGAGCACGAAATCCCCGAAATGCTGCGCTTCGCGCATGGCCGCGGCATGGATATGACGGTCATCGAGACCATGCCCATGGGCGAGATCGAGGAGGACCGCACCGATTGGTATCTGCCGCTCTCCAAGCTGCGGGCCGATCTCGAGGAGCGGTTCACGCTTGTCGATATCCCCTATAAAACCGGGGGGCCGGCGCGCTATGTCGAGGTGAAGGAAACCGGCGGACGTCTCGGTTTCATCACGCCGATGACCCATAATTTCTGCGAGAGCTGCAACCGCGTGCGGCTTACCTGCACCGGCACGCTCTACATGTGCCTCGGCCAGAACGACGCGGCCGATCTCTGCACGCCGCTGCGCGCCTCCGAGAGCGACGACTATCTCATGGCCGCGATCGACGAGGCGATCTCGCGCAAGCCCAAGGGCCACGATTTCATCATCGACCGCAAGCACAAGAAACCCGCCGTCGCCCGCCACATGAGCGTCACGGGCGGTTGAGGCTCACGTCCGGCTGATCGAGACGCCGCCGTCGGCCAGCATGGCCGAGCCGGTCACGAAACTCGCCATGTCCGATGCCAGGAAGCACGCCGCTTTGGCGATCTCCTCCGGCTGCGCCACCCGTTTCAGCGCATGCAGGCCGTTGATGAAGGCAACCGTCTCCGGAAGCGCCCCCGGGAAATTGATGGGGTTGGCCTGCGTATCCACGCCGCCCGGCAGCAGCGCGTTGACCCGGATGTTCTGCGTCCCGAGTTCGGCCGCAAGCACCTGCACCAGGCCGATCAGCCCCGCCTTGGCCGCCGCATAGGGGCCCATGCCCGGCATTCCGGCCGAATATCCGACGAAGGTGGAGGTGAATATCATCGAGCCGCCTCCCCGCTTCATCATGGCCGGCGCCTGATGCTTTGCCGCCAGGAACCCGCTCGTCAGGTTGAGATCGATGTTCTCGCGCCAGTCGGCAAGCGAGGTCTCGCTGATCGACCCGTAGCTCGAGGTGCCGCCGGCATTGTTGAAGGCGATGTCGAGGCCTCCGAAACGCTCCACCGCCGTCGCAACGAGCCGCGCGTGCAGCGCCTCGTCGCGGATGTCGCCCGCCACCGCGGCGGCTTCGCCGCCTGCCGCGGAAATCTCCCCGACGAGGCCATCGAGCTCGGCCTGTCTCCGCGCGGTGACGACCACGCAGGCGCCCTCGGCCGCGAAGAGCTTGGCTGCCGCCCGGCCGATTCCGGCGCTTGCACCGCTGATGATGGCGACCTTGTCCTTGAATAGCGTCATGTCTGTGATCTCCTGTTCTGCGGGATACCGTTCCCGCCCTGGAGATCACAAACTCAGCCCTTCGAAGCCACCCGTTTCCTGCCGGAAACGAAAAAGCCGGGGTGATGCCCCGCCTGCCGTCGATTCAGCACTCAGGCCGCGTCGTAGCGGCGTGCCTGCGCATGGGTCACGGATCGCGGCTCGCCCGTCCTGAACCGCTCGATCTTTTCGGAAAGCGTCTCCACGCGCTGCCTGAGGCCATGGATTTCGGCATTGTTCTCCTCCACCATGGCCGCATTGCGCTGCGTGATCAGTTCCACCTCCTGCACCGCGCTCGTCACCTCCTTGATGCCGGTCGCCTGCTCTCCCGTCGCAGACGAAATGGAGGCGACCAGTTTGCGGATATCGGTCACATGCGAGATGATCCGGTTCAGCGCTCCGCCGGTCTCCTCCACCAGGTTCACGCCATTGCTGACCTGCGAGGAACTCACGGAAATGAGCTGCTTGATCTCGCGGGCGGCACCGGCGCAGCGTTGGGCGAGCTCGCGCACTTCCTGCGCAACGACCGCGAAACCGCGTCCCGCCTCGCCGGCGCGCGCGGCCTCCACGCCGGCATTTAGCGCCAGCAGATTGGTCTGGAAGGCGATCTCGTCGATCACGCCGATGATCGTGGCGATCCGGTTGGAGGAACGGCTGATCTCGCCCATGGCGTCGACGGCGCGCGCCACCACCTCGCCGGAGCGCACGGCGAACTCTTCCGCCTCGTTGACCGAAACCGAGGTCTGCTTGGCGCTTTCGGCCGTCGATCGGACGATATCGCTCAAATGGCGCAGCGCCCGCGAGCTTTGCTCGAGCGCCGCCGCCTGCTGCTCTGTGCGGCGGGCAAGGTCGTCGGCGGAAGCCGCGAGATTGCCCGTACCGCCGTCGATCTCCTCGGTCGTGAAGCGCACATCGGCAAGCGTCGCGCGCAGGGCTTCGACGGCCTGGTTATAGGTGCGCGCCATCTCCACGAAATCGGCAGGCAGGTTCTCGTCCATGCCCTGCTCCAGATCGCCGTCGGCAAGCTTGCCCAACACTTCGGAAAGCGCCGTCAACGCCTGCCGCTGCTCGGCGGCGATGCGGGCGCGTTCGGCAGCGCGGCGCTCGGCCTCAGCCGCCGAGAGTTCACGGGATGCCGCGGCCTCCTGTTCCAGCCGCACGTTTTCGAGCGCCGCATCCCGGAAGACCGTGACGGAGCGCACCATGTCGCCGATCTCGTCGCGGCGTTCGCGGCCCTCTATCTTCACTTCGAGGTCGCCGTCGGCAAGCCGCTTCATCACTTCCGTCACGCGCTTCAACGGACCGCGCAGGGTTTCCACCAGCATCAGCCCGCCGGCGATCGCGAGCAGCGTGCCCACCACCATGGCGATGACCGAAAGCCTCGCAGAACGCTCGCTATCCTCCTTGCCGACCTCCTGGGCCTGGGCGACGAAATTCTTCAGCCCCGCCATGCCCGCGGTCAGCGCTTCCGTGGCCGCGCCGCGCGCCTGGCGCCATTCCCCGGCGATCCGCAGCGTGTCGGCAGATTTCTCATCCACCGCCTTCAGCAGCGGCTCCAGCTTGGGCGCGAAGTCGCGCATGGCGGCGTTGCGCGGATTGAGTTCAGAGACCTTGGCGCTGGAAGTCCTCAGTGCTGCGATATCCGCAAGCACGGTACCGCGCGCCTCCTCCGTCAGATGCGAGGAAAACCGCTCCGCGTGCAGCCGCATCGCATCGATGACCGTGAGCGAGGTGTCGATCTCCTCTAGGAGATCGCGAAGTGTGGCGACATCGTCCTCCAGGTCCACGAAACGCTCGGCTGCGTCGCCGGATTTCTTCGACACTTCCGCCTGAAGTTCGCCTTGCCATTTCATGAAACCGCTTGCGCCCACCCGCAGGGTTTGGCTTTTGGTGGCCGGCTCCATGTTCTCTTCTGCGGTCGCTTTCATCTTCTCCGCCGCCTGACGGATCGGTTCCATGGCCGCCTTGCCCCTCGGCGAGAGCATGGGTTCGATGGCCGCGAATTCCTTGAGAAGCGTTCCGCCGTAGAGTGTGGCGGCCTTGGCCGTGGCTTCGTCGGTTTCGGCCTTGCGCACCGCATCGCGCAGGTTTTCGATCCGGTGCGCAATGGATTTATAGGCAAAGGCTTCGAACAGCATTGCCTTCGCAAACCGCTCCTTGCCGTCGAACTGCCGGCGGACCGTGTCGATCTGCTGGTCGACGGCGGTCGCCAGCGTGCGGATCTCGTCGAATGCCGCTTCCATCTCCCGCGCATTCTGGTCGCGCCGTTCCTTGACCGCCCACAGCGCATCCGCACGCTCGCGCATCTGCGGCGCAAGCGCCTTCACCGGCGCCACCCGCTCGCGGTCGCCCGCCGTCGCCAGCAGGCCCTCCAGCGCCGCCACCCCTTCTTGCTGGCGGTCGATGCCCGCTCTCAACGCCGTAAGCGTGGCCTCGTCCGGCTTGTCGGTGAAATCCTGGAGAGCGGCCTGGAGTTCTTCGAAATCGCCGATGTTCTCGATCGTCGCGCGCGTGACCGTCATATGGCCGTTCAGCATGCTGGACGTGTAGTAGCCGGCAAGGCCGACACCGGCGATCAGGAGGATGAGCGGCACGACGAAGAGAAGAACCTTGGTGACGATCCTTCGGCTCTGGAGCAGGCGATCGATGAAGGACATGATACCCCCGGCTGGAATATCTGCCGGTTTCGCTGGCGGCATTCGCGAAACGGCGCAGATGCGATTCCAGCCTCATGCGGGAACAAGGAAGCGCTAGGTTGCGCAATTTCCATTGAACAAGCGTTAATCCGGCTCACAACCAAGCGATTTCGTCTCCTTCGGCTGGTTCCCGAGGCGTACCGCCATGGCCGCAACGGTACTGGCAGCCGTTCGACCCATGTTCTAGAACAACGCAGCGGTTGTAAGGGAATCGGAAATGGCCCTCTCGGAAAATGCGCGCGGCGCGCTGTTCATGTCCATCGCCATGGCAGCGTTCACCTGCAACGATGCCCTCGTGAAATCCGTCACGGCCGAGCTCAGCATTGCCCAGATCATGGCGGTGCGCGGCATCATGACGATGATGCTCGTCTATGCCGCCGCGCGCACCGTCAGCACGCTCGGGTCATGGCGGGTCATGCTGCATCCGCTGGTTCTTCTGCGCGGCACATTCGAGATCGGCGCCACACTGACCTTTCTCTCCGCGCTCGCCAGCATCGAATTCGCCAATGCCTCCTCGATCCTGCAGTCCCTGCCGCTCGCCGTCACGCTGGGTGCTGCGCTCTTCTTCGGAGAGCCGGTCGGCTGGCGGCGCTGGACCGCGATCGCGGTCGGCTTCCTGGGTGTCCTTCTGATCCTGAAGCCGGGACCGGAAGGTTTTTCGCCCGGTTCGCTCTACGCCGTGGGCGCTGTCTTCTTCACCGCCGCCCGCGATCTCACCACACGCCGCATGAGTGCGGATATACCCACCCTTTCCGTGACGCTCTTTACCACGCTCGCCAACACGATCATCGGCACGCTGCTGATCTGGCCGATGGGCGGTTGGCAGCCGTTGAGCGCCGGTACCTTCACTTCTCTGTTGATCGCTTCGGTCGCCGTGTTCGTCGGCTACCAATCGGTCATCATGTCCATGCGCGGCGGCGAAATCTCCTTCGTCGCGCCCTTCCGCTATACGAGCCTCGTCTGGGCGCTCATCATCGGTATCCTGTTCTTCGGCGAAGCTCCGGACCTCTTCATGCTGCTCGGGGCCGCGACCGTCATAGGCTCCGGCCTTTACACCTTCTATCGGGAGGCGAAACGCCGTACCGTCACCGCCGCAGAGGCCAGTCCAGTCAGCCCGTCGGCCTGACGGTCCAAGAGGAGCAATACGTGCAGCAGCAGAGCCGCTTTCTCGACAGAACGACACCGCCGCATATCGCAACGCTCGTCCTCGTCTGCGGGCTCGCCGCCCTCTGCATGAACATCTTCCTGCCGTCGCTTCCCGCCATGGCGGAGCACTTCTCGACCGACTACGCGATCATGCAGTTCGCGGTCTCCGGATATCTCGCGGGCACCGCCGTCCTGCAACTGGCGATCGGCCCGCTTTCCGATCTCTTCGGGCGACGCCCGGTGCTGATCGCCGGCATCGTCATCCTTCTGATCGGCACGCTTGTCTGTGCATTCGCCCCGAACGTAACCGTTTTCATGGTCGGCCGCCTGCTGCAGACCACCATCGTCTCCGCCTTCGTCCTGGCGCGCGCCGTCGTCCGCGACATGGTGCCGATGGAGGAAGCCGCCTCGATGATCGGCTACGTCACCATGGGAATGTCGCTGGTGCCGATGGTGGGGCCCACGATCGGTGGCGTGCTCAACGATCTCTTCGGCTGGCAGGCAAGCTTTGCCGTGCTCTTCATCCTCGGTCTTGCGGTCCTTGCGCTCGTCTTCGCCGATCTCGGTGAGACCAACCGCGCCCGCGCCGGCAGCTTCGCCGAGCAGTTCGGCGCATGGCCCGACCTCCTTCGGTCGCGCCGTTTCTGGGGCTATGTGGCGACCTCCACCTTCTCCTCCGGCATCTTCTACGCGTTCCTGGGCGGCGCGCCCTTCGTCGGCAGCGTGGTCCTCAACATGACGCCGGCCATGCTTGGCCTGAACTTCTTCCTTTTCGCCGCGGGCTTCATGGCCGGCAATTTTCTCTCGGGCCGCTATGCGCGGCGTATCGGCATCACCCGCATGATGCTCGGCGGCAATGTCCTCGGCATCATCGGCATTGCGCTCACGCTCCTGCTCACGCTGTCCTTCCCCGGATCGCCGCTCGCCTTCTTCGGCCCGTTCTTCCTGGTGGGCGTCGGCAACGGGCTGACGCTGCCGAGCGCGAATGCGGGCATGGTAAGCGTGCGTCCGCACATGGCGGGCGCCGCCTCCGGCCTCGGCGGCGCGATCACCGTCGGCGGCGGAGCCCTGCTGGCGATCGTCGCGGGCGCGATCCTCAGCGAAGAAGCAGGCGCAATCCCGCTTCTCGTGCTGATGGGCATTTCCGCCCTGCTTGCCATCCTTTCGAGTGAATTCGTGCGCCAGATCGATCTCAAGGAAGGCTTTTCCACTTCGGAGGCCCGATGAGCAAGCGACCGCCGGCTCTCATCCTCGCGGGCGGGAAGTCGTCCCGCATGGGCCGCGACAAGGCATTCCTCGAACTCGGCGGCGAGACGATGCTCGAGCGCATCCTCCGCCGGCTGAAGCCTCAAGTCTCGGAAATAGCGCTCAACGCCCCGGCACTCCTCTCCGACCCAAAGGGGCTCCAACTGGTGCCGGACATCATCCCCGGACAGATGGGGCCGCTTGCCGGAATTCTCTCCGGCCTGCGCGATCTCGAAGCCCGCAGGTCGAAAGCCTCCCATCTTCTGGTCGTCCCATCGGACAGTCCCTTCTTTCCGGAGAACCTGTCCGCCCGGCTCGAGGCGGGCGTCGATCATCAGCAAACCATCGTGGTCGCAAGTTCCGGCGGCCAGGTGCATCCGGTCTTCGGGTTCTGGCCGGTGGCACTGGCCGATGATCTGCAGGCATGGCTTTCCAACCCGGAAAACCGGCGCATCAAGGCCTATCTCTCCCGTCACCGGGTGGTGACTGTCGATTTCGACCCCGTCGAAACGAGCCGCGGGCCGCTCGACCCGTTCTTCAACATCAACACGCCGGAAGAGCTTGCCGAAGCGCGGGCCTTCCTGGAGGCACTGGCATGACCGCCCCTCGTATCTTCGGCATCGCCGGCTGGAAGAATTCCGGAAAGACCGGGCTCGCCGTACGGCTGGTGGAGGAATTCACCCGCCGCGGCTATGCGATCTCGACCATTAAGCACGCCCATCATGATTTCGACATCGACAAGGTGGGTGCCGATTCCTACCGGCATCGTCAGGCCGGCGCTCATGAGGTGGCGATCGTTTCCGGCACGCGTTACGCCATCATGCACGAGCTGCGCGGCGCACCCGAACCGACTTTCCATGAGATCCTTGCCCGCCTCGCGCCATGCGATCTCGTGCTCATCGAGGGCTACAAGCGCGAACCGGTGCCGAAGATAGAGGCACGGCGGCTGGAATCGGCCCGCCGCGATCCGCTCGCCCCCACCGATCCGCATATCGTCGCCATCGCCGCCGATCATCCGGTCGAGGACACCGATCTTCCCGTCTTCGATCTCAACGATACCGCCGTAATCGCCGATTTCATCGCGAAGGTGACCGGCCTGCCCTGAAGTTGAGGGACTTCACCCGCGCCACCGGGAACAGGCGCAGGCTCGTATAGTAAACGGCATAGGCGACGAAGGTTGCAATCAGCACCAGCCACGCCATGCCTATGGCGAAATCCCGGGTCATCGGCGGGACGAGGCTGCCCTGCATCAATTCATTGATTTATTTATAAAATAAGGACTGCGCGCTGCAGCAATAGCCACTTTTGGTTGTGATCTGTAATTTTACACTTATCACGAGCATTGGCGAATGCTATATGTTTTCCCGGTTGCCGATTTGGCCCTGTGCATTGGCAGCCACGCAATTTTGCACCCCACTATGGCCATATCAACGAGGGCAACTGCATACAGAGAGCATCATAAACCATCGGCAATTCAGGGGAGAGAATGAACTATCACGGCAAGACAATACGGTCGGGGGAGAAGCCCCTTATGTGCCGATAATCAAAGCTAGCTGCGAGGAGCTCTATCATGATAAATAAAGATGTAATCGTGCGATGGGAAAGCGGCCAGGGCGAAGCGTCCGGCGAACTCAATGCGATGGTAAACGGCGAGGCGTTCAACGCCACTACTCTGATTGGGTTCCACATATCCGACGCCGAGAACAAAGGGCGATTTGCCATTGGAAAATGGCCCGTTCCCCTTACAGGGCGCGAACAACAAAAAAATGCCTTCATTCAAATAGTGATTAACGAAGACCTCGAGCTTGGCAACTATGAGGTGCCTTCGAAAGACGTATCAATCACATACGGGCTGCTCAGCACGTATGACGATGGGTCTGCGGTGGGAAGTTACTACGATACGCAGAGTGGCACTCTTCAATTTGAATATAACCATGTTGCGGACGAGGTAAAAGGCGTTTTTAGCTTCGTGGCAACGGACGAAGCCGAGCCGGGTCAAGCAACTAATTTCGATATCACGGGCACATTTAGCAATAAGCTCTTGGGAAAGAAAGCCTGACAAGGAACCTCGCTATGGCGGGCTCGTTCTGGCAAGCTGAAATAAGCCCCGCACCAGAAAAAAGCCGCCGGGC
>NZ_JBHFJG010000013.1:211423-213408 GCF_057559155.1 Rhizobium moroccans
GGCGGCTTTCGTTGTTGAGGATACGATCCCACCTTACCGGTTCGAGGCGACCGGCTTCACCAGCGGGGTGATACGGCGGATGGTGACGCGGCGGTTTTCCTGTTCCGGCCCTTCGGTGCGGATCTTCAGGTAGCGCTCGCCATAGCCCTGCGTCGCGAGGTTTTCCGGCGGAATGCCGAAAGCTTCCGTCAGCACCGTGGCGACCGATTCCGCGCGCCGGTCGGAGAGAACCAGATTGCTCTCGTCCGAGCCGACCGCATCCGTGTGGCCTTCGATGAGGAAGGTCTCGCCCGGATTGCCCTCTAGCACCCGGTTCATCGCTTCGGCGACCTGCCGCAGCGAGCTTGCCTGGTTCATCGGGATTTCCGCGCTGCCCGTGGCGAAGGTGATCGTATCGAGATCGATACGGCGCACCTTGTCGCGAATGCGGGCAGAATAGCGGACCTCGTCGAGCGAGTAGACGCGCTCCACGCGCTCGACCGGCGGCTGTTCCAGGAACTCGTAGTAATCCCGGTCCGGCTCGCTTGACGTGTCGATGATGTAATCGTCGAGCGGCACGGTCAGCCGCATCGGCGGCAGATCGAGGCCCGGATCGCGCCAGACATAGTCGGGACGATCCTCCATCATCTCCGGTGCATAATAGAGCACGTATTCCTCGCCATCGACGATCCGCGAGCGCTGGACGATCTCGCCATAGCGGTTGCGGATGGTGACGATCTGCACGCCGCCATCGCGATCGATCACCTCGCGGACACGGCCGCCGCGCAGGCGCTCGTATTCCGGCTCGTAGCCTTCTCGATAGAAGCGCCGGCTGTCGTCGTGGCGCACGAAGGTGCGGTTGTCGATCGAGATGATGACGCGGCCGTCGTCCCGATCACGATCCGTGCCGCGATCACGGTCCTGCACATCGCGATATTCCCAGCCGCGCTGCCGCTCGAACTCCGGACGGCGGTCGAGCCGCTCGCCCTGTTCTTCGGTCACGGCGCGGATTTCGATCTGCGGACGATCTCCGCCGCGGAAAGCCTGGGCCTCCTCATCGGATTTCGGCGGCTCGACGGGCGCGGCCTCCTGAACAGGCTGCTGCTGATCGGGAGCAGCGGGCTGCCCCCCGGCCTGTCCGCCAGGTTGGCCATCGCCACGGCGAGGCCGTTCACGCGCACCTTGCGGGGCGCCTTCCTTGGCGCTGTCGAGCACCGCCGCGCCGTTTTCGACCGGCAGCACGACCGGCTGATCCGCAGGCGCGGATGCAGGGTCCTCGGCGATCTGGCGGGCGCGTTCCACCTCTTCGGGCGTGGTCGGCGGCTGAGGCTGGGCTTGCTGCTGGCCCTCGGCGCCGGGAACGGCCGGGGCTACGGCACCATCCTGCGGCTGGCCGCCTTCGGCCGGTGCGCCGCCCGGTTCGGCCGGCGCTGTTCCGGGCTCGACGGAAGGAGCCTGCCCACCCTCCGGAGCAGTTTGCTGTTCGGGAGCCTGCTCGGACGGCTGGGTCGGCGTCTGTTCATCGGACGGGCTCGGGGCCCGCTGGCCATCCTGCCCGGTTTCAGGCCTTGTTTCCGGCCTTGCTTCGGGCTGGCGATCCTGTCGCTCTCCTTCAGCCGGGGCCTGAGGCTGCTCAGCCGGGGCTTCGCGGCTTTCCGGCTGCCGTTCGCCCTCGGGTGCGCGTTCGGTTTCGGGGGCCTGTCCAGGGGCCTGCTGACGCTCGGGCTCCCGTTGCTCGGCAGGGGCTTCTTCGCGCTGCCGCTGTTCAGGTGCGGCCTCACCTTCCGCGGGACGCTCCCGTTCGGGCGCGGCTTCCCGCTGCCGTTCGCGTTCACGCCTGGATTCCGGCGCCTGCTGACGCTCCGGTTCCGCCTGCGGAGCCTCCTCGCGGCGCGGCTGTTCTTCGCGCGGCTCGGCCTGCGGCGCCTCCTGGCGTTCGGGCCGGGCCTCCGGCTCGGGCGCTCTCTGTTCTACCTCGGGCGGCGCTTCCCGCTGCGGCTCCGGCG
>NZ_JBHFJG010000014.1:0-37184 GCF_057559155.1 Rhizobium moroccans
TGGGTCACGTAGATCGAGGTCGCCTTCAGATCGGCGTGCATTTTCTTGATTTCCGCCCGCATCTGCTCGCGCAGCCGGGCATCGAGATTGGAGAGCGGCTCGTCGAACAGGAAGGCCTTGGGCTGGCGCACGATCGCGCGTCCCATCGCGACACGCTGGCGCTGCCCTCCCGATAGCGCCTTCGGCCGACGCTCCAGAAGCGGTTCCAGTCCCAGCTTGGCGGCAGCTCCCCCGACCGCCTGCTCGATCTTCTCCTTCGCCGCCTTCCGCAAACGCAGGCTGTAGCTCATGTTGCCGGCGACGCTCATATGCGGATAGAGCGCGTAGGACTGGAACACCATCGCGATATCCCGGTCCTTCGGATGCAGCTCGTTGACCCGGCCGCCGGCGATGCGGATCTCTCCGGCGCTGACATTCTCCAGGCCGGCGATCATCCTCAGCAGGGTGGATTTCCCGCAGCCCGACGGCCCCACCAGCACGATGAACTCGCCGTCGCGGATATCGAGGTCGATGCCATGCAGCACGGAGACGTGGCCGTAGGACTTTTCAAGATTCTCGATCTGAATGGACGCCATGTGACTACCCCTTGACCGCACCGGCCGTGAGGCCCTGGACGAGATACCGCTGAATGAGAAGGAAAAAGAGCGCCGCCGGAATGAGCGCCAATATGCCGGCCGCCATCATCTGCCCGAAATCGACGGAGAACTTCGAGACGAAAGTGAGAAGGCCGACCGGGAAAGTCGCCGCATCGTTGCCGTTGATGAGCATCAGAGCGAAGAGGAGTTCGCTCCAGGCGGCCGTGAACACGAAACCGAGTGTCGCAGCGATCCCTGGCAATGTCAGCGGCAGAATGATCTGCCTGAACGCCGTGAACTTGGTCGCTCCGTCGATCATCGCCGCCTCTTCCAGATCCTTCGGAATGCCGTCGAAGAAGGATTGCATGAGGAAGGTCGCGAAGGGCACGTTGAAGGCGGTATAGACGACGATGAGACCCGTCAGGCTGTTGGTCAGCCCCAGCGGCGAGAGGATCTTGAAGATCGGCGCGACCAGCATGACCAGCGGGAACATCTGCGTCAGCAGCATCAGCGCGACGATCCAGTATTTCGCCCGGAAACTGAAGCGCGAGAGCGCGTATCCCGAAAGCGAGGCGCAGATCGTCACGGCGATCGCCGTGGAGGCGGAAACGATCAGGCTGTTCTTGAAGAAGGTCGGGAAGGCGCTGTGCCGCAGGACGAACGCGTAATGTTCAAAGGTGGTGCGCGTGGGCCAGAGCCGCACGCCCTCCGAATAGAGCAGATCGTTCGGCGTCACCGAAACCTTGAGAAGCCAGAAGAGCGGGAAGAGCGCGAAGGCGATGTAGCAGAGGATCGCCAGCCTATGCGCGATGGTCGGGAGGACGGATCGCTTCATGGTCTCAATCCTTGTTCAACAGCGTCTGCCGCAGCAGGATGATCAGCATCGAATAGGCGAGCAGCAGCACGAGCAGCACCAGCGCGATGGCGGACGCATAGCCGAAATCGAGCGCCCGGAACGCCTGGGTGAAGATGTAGCTCGCGACGATCTGGGTGCGGTCTGCCGGCCCGCCGCCGGTCATGACGACGATCAGGTCCGCGAAGTTGGATATCCACACGGTCCGCAAGAGAATGGTGATGGCGATCGTCGGCGCAAGGAACGGCAGCGTGATCGAAAGGAAGCGCTGGAACCAGTTGGCGCCGTCGATCGATGCGGCCTCGTAGAGATCGCGGGGAATGGCCTGCAGCGCCGCCAGAAGGGTAATCGCGAAGAAGGGAATGCCCCACCAGACATTGGCGATGATCGGCCCCCACATGGCATATTGCGGGTCGGACAGCAGGTTGCCCGGTTCTGATATCAGCCCGAGGCCGAAGAACCAGTGCGGCAGAGGACCGATCACCGGATTGAAGAGCCAGGCCCAGTTCAGCCCCGCCAGGAACGAGGGCACCGCCCAGGGAAGAAAGACGAGCGCCTGAACGAGCCCCCGGCCCCAGAACGGCTTGTCGAGCAGAAGCGCGAGGATCAGCCCGAAGATGAATTGCAGGAAAACCGAAGCGCCCGTCCACCAAAGCGTGTTCCTCAGGGCGCCGTAGAAGGCCGTGTCCCTGGAAAGCTCGCGGAAATGCTCAAGCCCCACGAAGCCGCCGGAAAACGGGTTGAGAAGCTGGATGTCGCGGAAGGCGTAGGAAACACCCACGACCAGTGGCACCAGCATGACCCCGATGATGAGGATCAGCGAAGGCGCGCTGTAGAGATAGGGCTCCGAAGCATCGGCGAGGCGGCGCAGCCAGGGCCGGCGGTCGCGGCGCATATCGAACGTGTCGGCAGGGGGCATCTGGATGCGATTTCCATCATGTTGCATGAATTTTCGGCCGATCGAAGCGCCGCCCCTCATCCGCTCCTTGCCGACGTCAAGCGTAGCAAGTCCCCTCTCCCCGTCGTTACGGGGAGAGGGAGAGGGTTAGGGTGAGGGGCAGACGCGCGACGGCAAAAGCTGGAAGAGCCCCCGTCGCTACTTCTTCGCCAAAAACTTCTGCTGCGCCTTCGTCAGGTAGTCGGCCCATTGGTCGGCGAGCTCTTTCGGCGTAATATCGCCCAGAAGCGCCTGCTGCGAACTCTTGATGGCGAGCGAATCCTTGAAGAAGGCGAACTCCTCGAGATAGGTCGGCATTACCGTCGGCACGGTGTTCGGATCGGCAAGCTCCTCGAACCAGCCCTTGAACTGATCTCCGGCATAGAACGGGTCCTGCTCGGCGGAAGTATAGGCCGGCAGAGCGCCGATCTTCTTGTTCCACTCGATATTGCCTTCCTTGCCTTCCAACGTCGCGATCAGCTTCCAGGAGAGATCCTTATTCTCGCTGGTCGAGAACATCGACCAGCCGGCATAGCCAATGGTCGGGAAGGACTTGCCGTCAGGTCCCTTGGGCAGCGGCACGACGCCGAAATCGTCCTTGTTCATGCGCTCGGCAACGGCGATCAGCGCATCCGGGTCCTGATCCAGGAAGGCGCAAGTGCCAGAATAGAAGCCGGCGACGACCTCGTTGAATCCCCAGTTGACGCTGTCCTTCGGCGCGTAGCCTTGTCTATAAAGGTCCACCATCCACTCGATGCCCTTAGCCCAGCCTTCGCTGCTCATCGTGGAGGTGCCGTCCTCGGTGAAATACTTGTTGTCGCCGGCCATGGAGGCAGCAAAGATCATCCAGCCGTTGAGGCCGCCGGGACCGCCGCGCATGCAGTAGCCGTATTTGCCGGGCAGCTTCGATATCGCTTCCGATGCCTTCGTGAATTCGTCCATGGTCTTCGGCGGCGCCGCGACGCCTGCCTCCGCCAGAAGCTTCTTGTTGTAGAACATCGCGCGCAGATAGAAGCCATAGGGCAGCATATAGGCGGTGTCCTTGACATCGCGGCCGAGTTCCAGCGCCCGCGGCGTCAGTTCCTTCGTGTGCTCCCACTTCTCCAGATAGGGTTCGAGGCTCTCCAGCATGCCGTTATTGGCATAGAGCGACAGCCAGGTATCGGGCATTTCCATTACGTCAGGCGTGTCGCCGGCGGAAACCATGGTCGCGAACTTCTGGAACGCCTCGTTCCAGGGAAGCGAGATGATCTCCACTTTCGTGCCGGGATTTTCGGTCTCGAACTTGCCGACGATCGATTTCAGGGTCTCCGTCCGCTCCGGGCTGGTGATGACCTCCACCAGCTTCAGCGTCGTGTCGGCAAGCACGCTGCCGGCCATGAGAGTGGTCAGAAATGCCGTTGCTATCAGTGTTTTCATTGTCGTTCTCCCAGTTGTTATTGATGCTGATGCCTATGAGGCGGCGGCGATCGCCTCCTCGATATCGCTCCACAGGACCTCGGTTCCCTCGAGACCCACATGGAGGCGTACGGACCGCGGACTGATGCCGAAGGCATGCGCGGAATTGGGCTGCGCCTTCTGCTGAAGCACCACCTCCCCCGGCACGATCAGGCTCTCGTGGCCGCCCCAGCTCACGCCGAGCTTGAAAAGCTTGAGGTGGTCGGCGAAGGGGCGGATATCGACGCCCTCCCGGAAGACGAAGGAAAACAGACCGGACGTCCCGTTGAGCCCCGCCGGCAGCCGGTTTGCGAGGCCCGGATGGCAGACCTGTTCCACCACATCCAGCTCCTGCAACCGGCGTGCTATGGTGAGCCCCGCGGCCTCATGCGCCTTCATGCGCAGCGGCAGCGTGCGCAGGCCGCGAATGAGCAGCCAGGCATCGAAGGGCGAAAGCTTGCCGCCGAGATAGGGATAGGCTTCCGATTTCAGCTGGCCGATCATCTCCTTCGAGCCGGCCACGACACCGGCGACGACATCGCTGTGGCCGCCGAGATATTTCGAGGCGGAATGGATGACGAGATCGACGCCGAGCGTGATCGGCCGCTGGAAGAACGGGCTTGCCCAGCTGTTGTCGATCATCGACACCACGCCATGCTTTCTCGCCAGCCCTGCGAGCGCCCCGACGTCATGCGCTTCCATGACCCAGCTCGTCGGGCTTTCCATGTAGAAGACCTTCGCGCCCGGCAGCGCCTTGGCGACGGCCTCCTCGTCGCGCCCGTCGACATAGGTCACCTCGATCTTCATGCGCTTGAGAATCGTGCCGAACAGCCGGAACGCATCGGGGTAAACGTGCTTGACCGCCACGATCCGGTCGCCCGGCTCCACGAAGCTCAGAACGGCGGAGGAGATCGCCGCCATGCCGCTCGCAAAGCCGAGCGCGTCTTCCGCCCCTTCGAGCTTCGCCAGCATTTCCTCGAACATGCGCACCGTCGGGTTGAGGCCGCGCGTATAGATCGGCCGCACCTTCTCTCCCCGGTAGGAGGAAAGCATGTCGTCGTAATCCTTGAAGGTGAAAAGCGAGGTCTGGGCGATTGGCGGAACGACGGCATCATAAGCATTGCCCTCGTCATGAGCGACGATGAGCGAAGCGAGGTCGAACGGTGCGGAACCGTCAGTCATCTGGACATTTCCTTGATATCTTCCTCGACGATTTCGAGGATGTTCAGTGTCTCGGTCCGCGCGGCTTCCGGGTCCTGCGCGACGATCGCGTTGAAAAGCGTGCGGTGAAAGGGAAAGGAGCGTCGGGCGAAATCGAACCGCTCGAACGGGTGGCTCCAGAAGCGCTCGAAGGTTTCCCGCATCTGCTCCAGCAATTGCCGGAACAGGGGATTGTGGGTCGCGTCATAGACCGCGAGATGGAATGCGAGGTCTTCCGGCCCCGCGGCGCCGTGGGCGTGATGCGCCCGCTCCATATCCTCGAGCCGCGCCTCGATGACCGTCAGATCCGCCTCGCTGCGCATGCGGGCAGCCACCATGCTCGCTTCGCATTCGAGCCCTCGCCTCACCTGCAGAGTTAGCAGAAGCGCATCGCGGAGATTCGCGGTTTCGAGCGAGAGCGGCATATGCACCGTGCGCCTGGAAATCGGCCTCAACAGATAAGTGCCGCTTCCCTTGCGGGCCTCGATGACCCCGAGCGCCTGAAAATGCCTCATGACCTCGCGGATCGTGGAACGCCCGACACCCAGCGCCGTCATCAATTCGCGCTCCGCCGGCAGCCTGTCGCCGGCCTTCAGGTCCGCGCCCTCCACATATTCGGCAAGCGCATCGGCCACCTGGCGGGCGCGGTCCATCGGAGGAAGCGGAGCGATGACGATCCTGGTCATGGTCACTCAAATTGGTCTGACATCTGAGCGATAATTCCTTTGCAGGCGTTCTCTGTCAATGCCCGCGATTGCGCCAGTCTGAAACTTTGTGACGCCGCTCGCGTTGGAATGACGGGACGCGGCAGGAGGCGAGCCATGAACGAAATGACCGAGACACGAAAACTGGCGGAGGAATACCTGCGGCTCGGCGGCCGCCGCAAATTGAAGGCCGACGACAACGTCATCACGATCCGCAAATGGGAAGAAGACCCGCCCGAGGCGGAGAAATTCTGGGTCGAGCATATCGAGCCTCTCGACCAGAGAACGCGCGAACAGGTCGAACTGTACCTGCCCAGTATCAACTTCCCTTGACACATCCTTCCCGGATTGACACGTCAGCGCCCATGGCTGGGCGCCGCCCATTTACCCGTCGTTAACCATAACCAAGCAAAGCTGCCGCCATTGAAGCCCCTTCGAACTGGAGGCATCCATGGCAGGCTCCGGCTCGGCCGCCGAAGACGAAGCCCCGCTGATTTCCAACCGCTTCCTGTATCGGCTGACCGCAATCGTCGCCGCGCTCGCGGTCCTGACGGCGGGCATCAGCCTTGCCGGCCGATGGTATGGGCAGCGCATGGCGCTTGCCGGTCATACTGACAGCACCGAGACCTTCCTGATCCGCATCGGCCAGGACGATCTGCGCCTTTCCGCCAACACCATCCGCTTCCGCGATCAACGCCATGGCGGCGCGGCCGAGCGCGTCGACCTCTACCTCACCTGGCCCGAACTGGAGGGTTACAGCGGCGAAAAACGCCTGCATTTTGATGATCTTACACGACCCGGCTCGCTGATTTTCCTGCAGCTGTCGCAGAGCACCATGTCAGCGGACATGTCCGGCCGGCTCGTTCCCATTTACTCGCAGCTTTTCGCCAAGGAAGAACCGCAACAGACCGCCCACGGGCTGACGATGCACCGCCTGCGTACCGATAGCGGCTACGGCGACGAAGTGATCTTCACGGCGCCGCGTCCGGGCAGGCCCGATTACGTGGTCCGCTGCCTGCTCCCCGCCGAAGGACAGGCACCGACCAGCGGCGATTGCCAGCGCGACATCCATCTCGGAAGCGATCTTACCGTGCTTTATCGCTTCTCCAGCGCGATTTTGAACGACTGGGACCACATTGATGCCGCGATTACCGCTTTTGTCGAAACGCGGCTGGTTGACGGGCCAGACGGGACGAATGGGCGAAATTAACTAAAACTCAGCATAATCCGGAAACCTGCCATTCATCATAAACCTCTTGGTAACGCTGTTCTCCTAGATTGGCCCAAGCGGCCGCGACTGGGGAGCGTCCGGACGATGCAAACTATACAAAACGATGAGTGCGGCAGTGTCGAATAAGATGTTCACCGCCTCCTTTCCAAAGGATGGCGCAAGAGTTCCGGACCGGTTCATTGGCTATTTTCTTACGCTGGTTCTGGCATTGTCGATATTTGCCGGCACAGCGGAGGCAGCCCCGAAATATGCGGGCATAGTCGTGGACGCCAACACCGGAAAGGTGCTTTACGGCGAGGATCCCGATGGCCTGCGCTATCCGGCGTCGCTCACCAAGATGATGACCCTCTACCTCACGTTCGAGGCACTGGAAGCCGGTCGCATCAGCCTCGACTCCAAGGTTCCCGTCTCCGCCAAGGCCGCCGCCGAACCGCCGTCCAAGCTCGGCGTTCGCGCCGGAGGCTCCGTGACGGTCGAGCAGGCCATCAAGGCGCTCGTCACCCGCTCCGCCAATGACATCGCTACCGCGCTCGGCGAATATCTCGGCGGTTCCGAGGGCCGTTTCGCGCAGTTGATGAACAACAAGGCTCGCGCGCTCGGCATGACGCGCACCACCTATCGCAACGCCCACGGCCTGCCCAATACGGCACAGATGACGACAGCGCGCGATCAGGCCCGGCTCGGAATGGCGCTTCGCCAGCACTTCCCGCAGTATTACGGCTATTTCTCCACGCGCAGCTTCCAGTTCGGCAAGCAGACGATCGGTAACCACAATCGCCTTCTCGGCAATGTTGAAGGCGTCGATGGCATCAAGACCGGCTATACCCGCGCCGCCGGCAGCAACCTCGCCACCTCGGTAAAGGTCGACGGCCGGCTGATCGTTGCAGTCGTTCTCGGCGGACGCTCCAGCGCCGCCCGCGACGCCCAGATGCGCAAGCTCGTCGCCGGCTACCTGCCCAAGGCTTCCCGCGGCGGCAGCGGCGCTCTGATCGCCCAGGCCGCGCCGGAGCCCGTCTCCCCGGCCCGCCGCATGGCTGCGCTCGACCTGCCGAACAGCGGCCCCGTTCCGCAGACCCGTTACAGCGAGCAGCCCGCCGCGACCGCCTATGCTTCGGAACCTGCCCAGAAACGGGTCATCAACGAAGCCATCAACGTCGCGATGGCCGGCGCCGCCGCCGTTCCGACCCCGGCTCCCGCCCCGGAATACATGCCGGAAGAGGCTTCGGCCGAGGGTGACGAATCCTCCGTCGATGAAGTCATCACCGCTTCGACCGGAAGCCGCATTCCGCAAGTCGATGTCACCGGCTGGGTGATCCAGGTCGGCGTCTCCGAGAGTGAGAAGGCGGCTAAAAATCTTCTGCAGTCCGCGCAGGACAAGGGCGGAAAGGCACTGCGTTCCGCCAAGCCCTTCACGGTCGCCGTCAACAGCAACGGCTCTCAGCTCTATCGCGCTCGCTTCGGCGGCTTCGATGACCAGAAGACGGCGGTCAATACCTGCAATGCCCTGAAGAAGAAGGGCGTCAACTGCTGGGCATCGCTGCAGTGATAGCGATTGGCTCCCAGCCTCGACAATGGCTGCGCCGGCCCGCCGGCGCGCTGAAATCTCGAAGAAGTATGGTGTAACGAGGTTTCCTGATGGGTACGAATGAGAACAGCGCAAGTTTCGATGGCGATCTGATCCAGTTGAAGAGCCGCGCGAGGGGCGCTGCCCTTCACCCGCTCCACGAAGCCGCGATGCGGCTCGCAGGGCTTGGCCTAAACCGGCCGCGCGAAAAGACCCGCGATCTGGTGGCCCTTCTTCTCGGCCATGGCGCCCGCGCCTGGCGTCAGTCACAGCCGGACGCGACAATTCATCTGCATGTTTCGTTCAGGTCCGGCCGGTCGCCGGTTCGGCTGAAGCTCCGCTGAACCGGGTAAGTTCCAGGAAGAGCGGAAGCCCCTCCCTTTAGAGAAGTCCGAGTTCGGCGAGTTCGCGCCGAAGCTCTTCGGGAAGAGCGGCCACGCCTTCCCCCAATTTTCCGAGATCGCGCGGCGCTTCCTCGTCTTTCAGGTAACGCCAGCCCTGGAACGGCCTTCGGGGCTGGGGCGCGGTCTCGATGACCTCCGGCCCGAGGATCAGTTCGCAGCGTTGGATGCCGTCGCCGCCGGTAAAGGTGCGAATGTCGAGAAGGTTCTGCCGCGCCAGCACCTGTCCCTTGATGACCCAGTAGAGCGAACCGCCGCCAAGCAATTCCTCCATCCGTTTCGGCACCATGCGCGTGGTATGAATGCTGTGCGGTTCGAGCCCCGCCGCCATGGCGC
Source organism: Rhizobium moroccans (assembly GCF_057559155.1). NCBI lineage: Bacteria > Pseudomonadati > Pseudomonadota > Alphaproteobacteria > Hyphomicrobiales > Rhizobiaceae > Rhizobium > Rhizobium moroccans. The sequence continues at coordinate 9,239 of NZ_JBHFJG010000014.1, forward strand.
GCATCGATTTTTCCGCAACCCAGTCCCGGAGATCCTGGAGCGAGTCCGCCCCGACGCAGAGTTTGATCAGATGAAGAGCCATGGCTCGGTTCAAAACCTATCCGGCTTTCAGGTCAAGCCTCTCATCGAGATGCTCCACACGACCAGAGCCTTTCAGGGGTAGCGTCAACATTCGACGACATTGACGGCAAGCCCGCCGGTCGAAGTCTCCTTGTACTTCTCGCTCATGTCGTTGCCGGTCTGGCGCATGGTCTCGATACAGGCGTCGAGCGGCACGAAATGCGTTCCGTCGCCCTTGATGGCGAGCGAGGCGGCCGTTACCGCCTTGACCGCGCCGAGCGCGTTCCGCTCGATGCAGGGCACCTGCACGAGCCCGGCGATCGGGTCGCAGGTCATGCCGAGATGATGTTCGAGCGCGATTTCCGCGGCGTTCTCGATCTGCTCCGGGGAGCCGCCCATGACGGCTGCGAGCCCCGCCGCGGCCATGGCGGCCGCCGATCCAACCTCGCCCTGGCAGCCGACCTCGGCGCCTGAAATCGAGGCATTGTGCTTGATGATGCCGCCGACGGCCGCTGCCGTCAGCAGGAAATTGCGGATATCCTCCGCCGTCGCATCCTCATGGAAATGCAGGAAATAGCGGGCCGTGGCCGGAATGACGCCCGCCGCCCCGTTGGTCGGCGCGGTGACCACGCGTCCGCCGCTGGCATTCTCCTCGTTGACCGCCATGGCATAGACGCTCAGCCAATCGTTGGCGAGAACCGGGTTCAGCCGGTTGCTGCGCCACTCCTCCTTCAGCTTGTCGTGGATCGCCCTCGCCCGCCGCTTCACCTTCAAACCGCCGGGCATGATGCCGTCGACCTTCAGCCCGCGCTCGATGCAGCCGTTCATTGCCTCCCAAATGCCGTCGAGCCCGGCGTCGAGTTCGCTCGAACTCATGCGGGTCTCCTCGTTGGCCCGCTTCATCTGGGCGATCGTCAGGCCCGAACGCTGGGCCATGTCGAGCATCTGACTGGCGGTCGAGAAAGGATAGGGAACGCGCGCGTCGCTCGAAGCCTTCTTGGAATTTCGCAGCGCCTCCAGTTCCGTATCGGTCACCACGAAACCGCCGCCGATGGAATAATAGATGCGCTTGAGCAGGAGCCGGCCGTTCCGGTCATAGGCCGAAAAGCTCATTCCGTTGGCGTGCCCCGGAAGCGGCTGCTTCTTGTCGAAGATCAGGTCGGTCTTCGGCTGGAATTCGTAAGGCGGATGGCCAGGCGGCGTCACGCGTCCGGTCCGCTCCACCTCGGCGATGATCTCGTCCATCCGGTCGGGATCGACACTATGCGGTTCCTCGCCCATCAGGCCCAGGATCACCGCCCTGCCCGTTCCGTGGCCTATGCCCGTATAGGCGAGCGAGCCGTGCAGGCTGGCTTTGATCGCGGCCACCTGCGCACCGGCCGGCCGCGGCCAGTCGTCCGTAAGGATCAGCGCCAGAAAGCGGTTCGCGGCCGACATCGGTCCCATTGTATGGGAGCTCGAAGGGCCGATGCCGATCTTGAAAACGTCGAATACGGACAGAAACATGAAGCAACAGCTCCCGGATAGCGATGATGAAGGCTACGCCACATGGCGCGGATACCGTGGCAATCGCCCGACATCCGGTTTCATCAGAGCGACATACTCATGTCCATAAAATAAGAACGGCGCGGTACGAATACCACGCCGTTCTCATGAAAACGAAAATCGGATCACAAATCAGATCGTGCCGAAAAGGTAGGCGAGCGCCAGAACCCCGGCAAATCCCGCGAGCGCTTTCAAAGTAACGCCCCAGCAGGATTTCTGAGCGGTGTCTTCCATGATCACTCCAGTCGTATTGCGAATAGCGCTGCGGCCGTCGAACGGCCGCAATGGCTAACCCTATATTAAAGCGCCGCTCGTCTCGCAACTGCGAAAAGCGGCGGAAACACGGCGATTACACAGATCAGATGCGCACCCCACGCATAACAATCCCGAAAATCCGGGCATTTTCCTCCTCCTGCCACCGTCTTCCACCGCCGCAATTTCATCCCAGTGGTTAACGGCACTGAGGACTTGCCGGTCTCGGCGAAGTGAAGCATAGCTTGGGCCTACAGCCGAGGACGACGACTCACGTCATGACGACTGCAGATTACACCGCTCTAGCCTTTTTCGCACTCCTCTGGAGCGCCTATTCCTGGTTCACGGCCGGTGGCGGCGCGCGCTTTCTTCCGCGTGCGAGCCTCAATCGCGCCATGACCGAACGTCGCCGCGCTTGGATCTACAATTCGCTCAAGCGCGACCTGAAGATGATCGACACTCAGATCCTGGCGGGTCTTCAGAACGGCACCGCCTTCTTCGCCTCGACGTCCATCTTCGCGCTCGGCGGCTGCTTCGCCCTGCTCGGGGCAACCGAACAGGTGGAGGCGGTCTTCCGCGAGCTTGCCTTCGTTCCCTATGGCGGGCGCACGGCCTTCGAACTCAAGGTTGGCGGCCTCGCCATGATGTTCGGCTACGCCTTCTTCAAGTTCGGCTGGTCCTATCGGCTGTTCAACTACTGCACCATCCTGTTCGGCGCATTGCCGATGACGCATGAAACCCATGCCGATCGCATCGCCGCCGAGCGTGCCGCCGATCAGGTGATCCGCATGAACATCATCGCGGCCGGGCATTTCAACTCGGGGCTCCGGACGATCTTCCTGTCGATCGGCTATCTCGGCTGGTTCGCCGGCCCCTATGTTTTCATGGCGACGACCGCTTTCGTGATCTTCGTGCTCACCCGCCGCCAGTTCTTTTCGGATGCCCGGCTGGCGCTTCTCGATCGCGATGAAAAAGCCTGAACCAGATGAGGAAGAGCTTCCGTGACCCTTGCTGAGAGCCACAACACGCCCGGCACCCTTCCCCGCATCAGGTTGATCGATACGCTTCGTGGCCTGGCGCTGGTCGCCATGGCCTCCTACCATTTCACCTGGGACCTGGAATTTTTCGGCTATCTGGAACCCGGAACGGCAACCCAGGGGCTTTGGCGCCTCTATGCGCGGACGATTGCCAGCTCCTTCCTCTTTCTGGCCGGCGTCAGCCTCGTGCTGGCGCATTTTCCGCAAATCCGCTGGCAATCCTTCTGGAAGCGCTTTGCGATCGTTGCGGGCGCGGCGCTCGCCATCAGCGTCGCGACGCTTTTCGTCGTGCCGGACGAATGGATATATTTCGGCATCCTGCACAATATCGCAGTGTCCAGCCTGGTCGGCCTCGCCTTCCTGAGGCTTCCTCCGGCCGTCACCGCCGCGGCGGTGGTGCTGATCGTCGCGGCCATGGTCGCCGACAACTACATGCCGGGCCTGATGAAATCAGCCGCCCTCGATCCGCGATATCTGAGCTGGCTGGGATTTGCCGAAACACCGCCGCGCTCGAACGATTACGTGCCGCTCTTTCCATGGGTTGCGGCGCTGCTCGCCGGCATTGCCGTGGCGCGTTTCGCCCGATCGGGAAACTGGCTGCCCCGTCTTGCGGCCTTCCAGACGCAATCGAACCTGCTCTCGAAGGCCGGGCGTCACAGCCTCATCATCTATCTGGTGCATCAGCCGGTGCTGATCGCCCTCGTTTATCTCTTTTCGATGGTTCACCCGGCGGCGGCGCCCGATCCACGGCAGAGCTACGTGCGAAGCTGCGAGGCGGGCTGCCTCGGCCAGACGAACGACGCCGGCCTCTGCCAGCGTTTCTGCGGCTGCACCGCAGACCGGCTGATCGAGCAATCGCTCATGCAGCCTGTCCAGACGGGCACGATCGATCCGAACACCGATGAGCGGGTACTGACCATCGCCCAGGAATGCGCTACCCAGGCCCGATAAGATAAGGGAATAAGCGGAAGGTCAGGTGCCGACGCCGATCTCGGCGAGCCGCGTCAGGCAGGCTTCCTCGACATGGTCGAGTTCGGCAAGGGTATCCTCGATATCCTTGCGCTTCTGGCGAAGTTCGTCGCGCTTCTCGTCGACGCGCTTCATCAGGAGCTTGAGTTGGCCCATTTCGCCCGGCGGCTCCTTGTAGACCTGGATGATCTCGCGGATCTCGGCGATCGTGAAGCCGATACGGCGGCCACGCAGGATCTCCTGGATCAACCGGCGATCAGCGGCACGGAAAAGACGCGTCCGGCCGCGGCGCTCCGGATGGATCAGCCCTTCGTCCTCGTAGAAGCGCAGCGTGCGGGTCGATACCCCAAATTCCCGCGTCAGTTCCGTAATGCTGTAATATTTGTCCACGATCGTTCCCTGCTTAAACCGCCAAATTAATTGACTTTTACGTAACAGTCAATTTGCGGCTTACCGACCGCTCTAAGTCGAAAGGAACCACCAGGTCGCCAGCCCGAGGAACGAGAAGAAACCCGTCGTATCGGTGATCGCCGTCACGAAGACCGCCGATGAGACGGCGGGGTCGGCACCGGCGCGGTCGAGAAGCAGCGGGATCATTATCCCGGCCATGGCGGCGGCGAACATGTTGATGAGCATCGCCGTCGCGATCAGCCCGCCGATATGCACATCCTGGAACCAGAACCCGGCCACCAGGCCGACCAGGCAGCCGATCACCACCCCGTTGATCAGCCCCACGCCCGCCTCGCGGCGGGCCACGCGCCAGGCGTTGTGGATGTCGAGATTGCGGGTCGCAAGCGCCCGCACCGTCACTGTCATCGTCTGCGAGCCGGCATTGCCGCCCATGCCGGCGACGATCGGCATCAGGATAGCAAGCGCCACCACCTCTTCGATCGTCGCTTCGAAAAGCGAGATGACCGAGGCGGAGATGAAGGCTGTCACCAGATTGATGAGCAGCCACGGCACGCGCGAGCGCGAGATTTCGGTGACCGTGTCGGAAAGCTCCTCGTCGCCTACGCCGCCGAGGCGCATGATGTCCTCTTCGGCCTCCTCCTGGATCACGTCCACCACGTCGTCGATGGTGAGCACGCCGACCAGGCGGCCGTTGTCGTCCACCACCGCCGCGGAGAGAAGGTCGTATTGCTCGAAGAGTTGCGCTGCCTCTTCTTGGTCCATTTCGGCCGGGATCGGATGGTTCGTCTCGCGCATGATGCTTTCGATGCGCACCTGCCGCTTGGTACGGAGAATCCGGTCGAGATCGACCACTCCGAGCAGCTTGAAGGTCGGATCGATCACGAAGATTTCCGTGAAGCTTTCCGGCAGGTCCGCGTCCTCGCGCGTGTAGTCGATCGTCTGGCCGACAGTCCAGAACGGCGGCACGGCGACGAATTCCGAGCGCATGCGCCGGCCGGCGGATTGCTCAGGATAATCGAGCGCCCGGCGCAACCGCACCCGTTCGGTGAAGGGCAGTTGCGCTAGGATCTCCTCCCGGTCCTCGTGATCGAGGTCTTCCAGAATATAGACGGCGTCGTCCGAATCGAGATCGCCGATCGCGGCCGCGATCTGCGCGTTCGGCATCTGCTCGACGATTTCGAGGCGGATCGCCTCGTCCACCTCGGTGAGCGCGGTAAGGTCGAAGTCGTCTCCGAGCAGTCTGACGAGTGCGAGGCGCTGATCCGGCTGGATCGCCTCCAGCAGATCGCCGAGCTCCGATTCATGCAGTCGGGCCACGTGCTGGCGCAGAAAAAGAACGTCGCGATCGGCGATCGCCGCGCCGACCATGGCGAGGAAATCGCTGCGGATCGAGCCGTCCTCGGCATAGATGTCCTCGCCGGCCTCCCCGGCATGGACGCGGACGCGGTCGTCTTCGCCGATATTGCTCATCTGCCGCCCTCGCCTGCTTTGCCCGACGCCAGGAGGATGGCGGCGGAAAGCTCATTGTCAACAACCGGATAGCGCTTTGCCGGGGAACTCTGCCCGTCCCGAGCACTTCCCCTGCTAGACCAATTGCTTCCGCCGGTCCACCCCCGCCTCCCGGAGAAGGTTGAGCAATGGAAATTTCGGCCTTATCTGAGTGCACGACATCCTTCCACGGAAGCTTTCATGGCCCTTTTGACCATCCTCAGATATCCCGATCCCGGCCTCTCTGTCCGCTGTGAACCGGTGCGGAGCTTCGACGAGCGGCTGCGCACGCTCGCCTTCGATCTTTTGGAGACCATGCGGGCAGCTCCCGGCGTCGGCATCACCGCCGCCCATGTCGGCGAACATGTCCGGCTCGTGGTCCTCGAACTCTCGCGCGAACAAGGCCCGCTCTTCTACGTCAACCCGGAAATCCTCGCCGTCTCGAGCGAAACCATGCGGCATGTCGAAGGCAGCGTCTCCATGCCCGGAGCGACCGACGAGATCGAGCGCCCGCGAAAAGTCCGCCTCCGCTATCAGGATATGGATGGAGTACGGCATGAGGAAGAGCTTGAAGGCTTTCACGCCATCTGCATGCAGCACGAGATCGATCAGCTCGACGGGATATTCTGGCTGAAGCGGCTTTCCAGGCTCAAGCGCGACCGGCTCGTCCGCAAATGGGAAAAGAGCCGGTAGAACCAAACGCGCCGTCGCTCGTTCTCCTGTCTCGACCAGGAGGAGCTACGATCATGACTGCGACCACAGACAAGACCGAGGCCCAGCTCGAGGACGACGTCGCCGCGCGGCTGGCGAGCCTGCCCGACGTCGACGCCTCCGAAATCCGCCCGCGTGCCGAGGGAACCAAGGTCATACTCGAAGGTTCTGTTGATACCGTGTTTTCAGCCCGCAAGGCGGTGTTGTGCGCGGAAGCCGTGGATGGAGTGCATGACGTCGAAAGCCATCTGAAATTGACAGGCAGGAAGGATGGCGATCCATCCGCGACAAGCCATTGATCTCGATGAAAGCCGGCGCGCGAGCGAGTGCGCCGGCCCCGGGTTCGGTCCGAGTTCGACGCTTGCGTCTGACCCAGGATTGGAAATGACAGGAGGCAGTTATGCCGGCCAAGAAAAACGCTGACGATATCTCCCGCGAAGAGGATTTTCGCGATTACGACGACCGGAACATCGACGAGGGATGGCCCTATGACGATGCCGCCGGCGCCGGCAAGCGCCCGGTCGACAATGCTCCTTACGGCCAGCCTTCCGCCAATTTCGACAGGGAGCGCAACCGCGGCTATCGCGTGGACGAGGCCGATTTCGATGGGCTGGAGGAACGTCAGGCCGATAGTATTTTTCCCGGCACCGAAGGCCTCGAAGAGTCCGACGACCTCGAGGAGCGTGTCAGTGATGCGATCGACAATCTCGGCGTGATCGACATGGCCTCCATCGACGTGCATGTGGAAAAGGGCGTCGTAACCCTCGAAGGCGTGGTGGACGAGGCCGAGACCTCCCGCAGGATCGGCCGGCACATCCAGGGCATCGCCGGTGTCCGCCGCGTCGTCAACAATCTGCGGCTTGCCGGCATCGACAGCCATATTCCAGATGAGGACTGACCTCGCTCGTCAGCCCACCTGCAGCGTGATCTCAGGCGATCCGCGCAGCGTATTGCTGACGGTGCAGATATCCTCCGCCATGTGGGCGATCTCCTGCTTTTCCAATTCGGTGAAATCGCCCTTGATCTCCATATGAGCGGCGAAGCGCGCTACGCGCGAGGGCTCCTCGCCCGCCTTTTCTCCCGTCACATGCGCCCGCGCCTCGTCGAAGCGGTTGAGGATGCCGAGCCGGCTCGCCGCGATCCGGGCGCTCAGCACCAGGCATCCCGCAAGCGAGGAATAGAGAAGGTCGAGCGGGTTGAAACCCGGATCACTCGCGCCGGTGACGATTTCCAGCGAACCGCCGGTCTCCGTCGTCACCTGCGGGCGGCCCGTGCGCCCCAGCGTCGCCGTGGCTCCGACCGGTCGCGTCTTGATCTTGATCTCGCTCATTTCTTCCTCATGATCCGCATAAAGCGGGGCTCGGCCGCGACATAATCCAATAAAAAGCGGCACCTTCTTATCATAAGCTTGCCGGAACTTGACCGGATTTGAATTTTCGCGGATGGAGAGGCACCCGAAATTCAATAAGCATTCCGATCAAGGTCTGCGCTTCAGGGAGGTACATATATTATGAATTCGCTCTTCGGTCGCCTGGCTATCGCAGGTGTCGTCGCCGCAACCGCCTGGACGGGCGGCGCATTCGCCCAATCCACCGAGGTCAAGATCGCCTACGCTCTTGCCCGCGATTCCCACTATGGCGCGGCCGCCGATGCCTGGGACAAATATGTGACGGAAACCAGCGGTGGCCGGTTCAAGTTCACCCATTTCCCCTCCTCCGCCCAAGGCGGCGAGCGTGAAGTCATCGAAGGCCTGCAGCTCGGAACCGGCGTGCAGGCGGTCGTTGTCTCCTCCGGCGCGCTTTCGAACTTCGTTCCGGAAATCGGCGTCACCGACATCCCCTTCCTGTTCCGCGATCTCACCCATGCCCGCACAGTGCTCGACGGCCCGGTCGGCCAGGAAATCCTGGCGAAGTTCCAGGATCGGCAGTTGATCGCGCTTGCCTGGGGCGAGCAGGGCTTCCGCCACATCACCAACAATCGCCAGCCGATCGAAAAGCCGGAAGACCTCGCGGGCCTCAAGATCCGGACCATGGAAAACCCGGTTCATATCGCCGCCTTCGAGACGGCGGGCGCCGCACCCACGCCCATGTCCTGGCCGGAAGTCATCCCCGCCCTGCAGCAGGGCGCCATCGACGGCCAGGAAAACCCGCTTTCGGTCATCGTTTCGGCGAAGCTCTGGGAAGTCCAGAAGTACCTCACGGTTTCCGGTCACGTCTATTCGCCGGCCATGCTGATCGTTTCCCCGACCTTCTGGGATAGCCTTTCGGACGAGGACAAGAAGCTCTTCACCGATGGCGCCACCAAGGGCAAGGAAGCCATGCGCGCCTTCGTGGACCAGTCGGAGAAGAACGGCATCGCGACCGCGAAGCAGAACGGCATGCAGGTGAACGAGCTCAGCGACGCTCAGAAGGCCGAGTTCCAGAAGGCCATCCAGGCCGCCTATGACGGCTATTACGAAACCTACGGCAAGGACCTGGTCGACTCGATCGTCGCGACCAAGTAATCCGATTTAGAGCGGTTCAGGCACCCCGCAGCGTTGCGGGGTGCTTTCCGTTTTCGGCGCTGCCGCGCTCGGGGGAATTTGACATGCAGAAGATCGAACGCATTTTCGTCGAGGCAAATCGATGGGCGCTCATCGCCATCCTGAGCGCGATGGCGATCCTCGTCTTCCTCAACGTCATCCTGCGTTATCTCACCAACCACTCCATCACCTGGTCGGATGAGGTCTCGCGCCATCTCATGATCTGGCTCACCTTCATCGGCGCCGGCATCACGCTGAGGCATGGCGGGCTCGTCGCCATCGACAATCTGCAGGCGGCCCTCGGCGACAGGAAGGCCCGGCTGCTCCGCCTCGTCGTGGCCGCCATCATGCTCGCCTTCTTCGTGATGATGATCTGGGTCGGCAAGACCTATGTGGAGCGCACCATGTTCCAGACGACGCCCTCCACGCGCATTCCCTTCGGCTACATCTATCTCGCCATGCCGATCGGGTTCGGGCTGCTGATCGTCCATTTCCTCTTCGTGCTCAGAACCTATCTGGCAGGCGGCATGAGCGGCTTGCAGGGCGACAGCGACACTCCGCCGGTCGCCGCATAGGCTTCACGGCAAATTGCAGCGCGGCGCCGGTCGCCGCCTTTCGAAGTTTTCGTCCATGATCATCATTCTCTTCGTCTCCTTCTTCATTCTCTTGGCGCTCGGCGTTCCGGTCGCCTTCACGCTGGCGATCTCCACCTGGCTTGCCGTCATCCTCGGCAGCAATTATCCGCAGATCGTCGTGATCAAGGAGATGTTCACCGGCGTCGACAGCTTTCCGCTGCTCGCCGTGCCCTTCTTCATCCTCGCCGCCGAGCTGATGACCGGCGGCGCGCTGACGCATCACCTGCTGCGGCTTGCCGCGCAGTTCGTCGGCCGCGCCCGCGGCGGCCTCGGCTATGCCAGCATCATCTCGACCACGCTCTTTGCCGGCATTTCCGGCTCGGCGCTCGCCGCAGCCGCGGGCCCCGGCGCCATGACCATCCGCATGATGGAGAAGAGCGGCTACGAGAAGCGCTATGCCTCGGCGCTCGCTGCCGCCGTCGCGGTGGTGGACCCGATCATCCCGCCCTCCATCACCATGATCATCTACGCCCTGCAGGACAGCCGCGTATCGGTCGGCTCGCTCTTCATCGCCGGCGTCGTGCCGGGCCTCCTCATCTCGCTCGCCATGTGCGCGGTGAATTTCTACATCTCCCGCAAGCGCGACTACCGCTCCATGGATATCCGCCCGACGGCGCGGGAAATGGTCTTGAACACGCTCTACGCCGTCCCCGCCATGGCGCTCATCGTCATCGTCGTCGGCGGCATCCGCATGGGCTGGTTCACGCCCACGGAAGCCTCGGTCATCGCAGTTTTCTACGCGCTCTTCTGCGGCATGTTCATCTATCGCTCGCTGAAGGTGAAGGACCTGCCGGAGATCATCTTCCGCTCGGCCATGGTCACCGTCGGCATCCTGCTGATCCTCGCATCCGCGCGCGCCTTCGCCTGGGTGCTCATCATCGAGGGCGTGCCGCAATTCCTGGCGGATGTCATCATCGGCTGGAATTTGAGCCCGATCGCCTTCCTGCTGGCGGTCAACCTGCTGCTGTTGATCTTCGGCATGTTCATGGACCCGCTGCCGGGCGTGATGATTCTCGTGCCAATCCTGGCCCCGATCTCCTTCCAGCTCGGAATCGATCCGATCCAGTTCGCGATGATCGTCATCCTCAACCTGACGGTCGGGCTCATCACCCCGCCGGTCGGCGCGCTCCTCTTCGTGGTATCATCCGTGGTGAAGATCAGGGTCAGCGAGATCACGCGGGAGATGACGCCGTTCCTGCTGGCCTATCTGGTCATCCTGCTGGCGATAACCTTCATCCCGGCACTCTCCACCTGGCTGCCGCACGCGACCGGCTTCTGAAACGACGTGAAAATCAGCAACCCTCGAGGCGATCGATACGGGCACGTATCGGTCGCCTTTTCGTTTTCCCGAAAGGTCTTGAAAAGCGGGCAACAAAAAACCCGCCGAAGCGGGTTCTTGTTTTTGGTGCGGTCGAGAAGACTCGAACTTCCACGGGTTGCCCCACAGCGACCTCAACGCTGCGCGTCTACCAATTCCGCCACGACCGCATCGTGGTAGGTGCCGATTTGCCTCGGCGAGCGAGCATGTAGCAAAAGGATTCCGGGTGCACAAGTGCGCCATGACACATTTTTGAAGGATAAAAATCGGACTGTGGAATACCTATATGGAACAGGGCTTTCACCGCGCCTCTTGCCGCCATCCTTCGTTTTTGCCAGAAGAAATCCCATGCTGACGCGCACCGATCTTCAGATTTCCATGCACCCCGCCCCCGGTTCTCCGCCGGTGCGCTGGCGCATTTCCGAAGGACTCGTTCCTTATGAGCAGGCGGTCGCCGAAATGGAGCGGGAAGTGGCCGCCATCGCCGACGGCAAGGCGGACGAACTCGTCTGGCTTCTCGAGCACCCGCCGCTCTATACCGCCGGCACCAGCGCCGACGCCACCGACCTCATAGAGCCCGACCGATTCCCGGTCTTTGCCACCGGGCGCGGCGGCGAATACACCTATCACGGCCCCGGCCAGCGGGTCGCCTATGTGATGCTGGACCTGAAACGCCGCCGCCAGGATGTCCGCGCCTATGTGGCTGCGCTGGAAGAGCTCGTGATTCGCACCCTCGACATGATGAATGTCCGCGGCGAGCGCCGCGAGGACCGCGTCGGCGTCTGGGTGCGACGGCCGGAGAAGCCCCTTCTACCCGATGGTTCCATGGCGGAGGACAAGATCGCGGCGCTCGGCATCCGGCTTCGCCGCTGGGTGAGCTTCCACGGCCTCTCCCTCAATGTGGACCCGGATCTTTCGCATTTCTCCGGCATCGTGCCCTGCGGCATCAGTGCCTATGGTGTGACGAGCCTGGTCGATCTCGGCCTGCCGGTGATGATGGCGGATGTCGACATGCGGCTGCGCGAGGCATTCGAGGAAGTTTTCGGCGAGAGCGTCATCGAGAATGCTTCCGCTTGAAGATGGCCGGCGGCTGTGATTTGAAAGGCGCGTTCCCGGAAAGCGCGCCATATGCAACCCGCCCCTACCCTTGAAAATCCCCTGAAGGGCATGGCCATCATGGCCACCTGCATGGCCGTCCTGCCGCTCATGGATGCCATCGCCAAGTACATGGCGACCTTCGAGGGCATGTCGCCGGGCCAGGTCACCTTCTACCGCTTCTTCTTCCAGCTCGTCTGCATGCTGCCGCTGATGTTCTTCGTCGGCGCATCGATCTTCCGCGCCCGGCGTCCCTGGATGAACCTGCTGCGCGGCGCGCTTCACGCATCCGCGAGCCTGATGTTCTTCGCGGCGGTCAAATACATGCCGCTTGCGGATGTCTTCGCGATCTATTTCGTCGAGCCCTTCATGCTCACCATGATGTCGGCGCTCTTCCTCGGCGACAAGGTGGGCTGGCGCCGCTGGCTCGCCATCATAGTCGGCTTCGGCGGAGCGATGATCGTCATCCAGCCGAGCTATGCGATCTTCGGCTGGACGGCGCTGCTGCCGGTCGCCTGCGCCTTCCTCTATACGCTCTATCTCTTCCTCAACCGCGCCATCGGCGAGGCCGATTCGCCGCTCACCATGCAGATCATGGCCGGCATCGGCGGAACGCTGTTCATGGCGGCAGGCCTTGGATTGGGCCACAGCCTCGGCGGCGCGGAATTCGAGCCGTCCCTCCCCGCCTCCGCGCTCGGTCTCTTCCTGCTGGTCCTGCTCGGCTCGATATCCGGCTACATGCATCTGCTGGTCGTGCGCGCCTTTCGCCTGGCGCCCCTCTCGCTGCTGGCGCCCTTCCAGTATTTCGAGATCATCTCCGCCACCGTGCTCGGCTACGCGTTGTTCGGCGATTTCCCGACCCTGTCGAAATGGATCGGCATCGCCATCATCGTCGCCTCCGGCCTCTTCATCATCTGGCGAGAGCGTCTGAAAACAAAAGAGCCGGCAATCGCCTGATGCGGACCGTAGTCCCGCTTTAATCGCGCTCGTTTCCACGGTCCAACTTGCCGATTTCACCGCAGCGCCTGTCGTTTTGCGACACCTGATCGTCGGTTCCGGCTTGAGGCGCGCCGCCTCCCCATGTCAAAGTCCGCCCCGGATTCGAAAGATGAGGTAGATAGACCATGGATGTCCGCGCCGCCGTCGCCGTTCAGGCAGGAAAACCGCTCGAAGTCATGACCGTCAAGCTCGAAGGCCCGAAGGCCGGCGAGGTGCTGATCGAGGTGAAGGCGACCGGCCTCTGCCATACGGATGATTTCACGCTTTCGGGCGCCGATCCGGAAGGCCTCTTTCCCGCGATCCTCGGCCATGAGGGCGCCGGCATCGTCGTCGATGTCGGTCCGGGCGTCACCTCGGTGAAGAAGGGCGATCATGTCATTCCACTCTATACGCCGGAATGCCGGGAATGCCCCTCCTGTCTGTCGCGCAAGACCAATCTGTGCACCGCCATCCGCTCCACCCAGGGCCAGGGCCTGATGCCGGACGGCACCTCGCGCTTCTCGATCGGCAAGGACAAGATCCACCATTACATGGGCTGTTCGACCTTCGCCAACTACACGGTTCTGCCGGAGATCGCGGTTGCCAAGATCAACCCGGACGCACCCTTCGACAAGGTCTGCTATATCGGCTGCGGCGTCACCACCGGCATCGGTGCGGTCATCAACACCGCCAAGGTAGAAATCGGCGCGACGGCCATCGTCTTCGGACTGGGCGGCATCGGTTTGAACGTCATCCAGGGCCTTCGCCTTGCCGGCGCCGACATGATCATCGGCGTCGATCTGAACAACGACAAGAAGGCCTGGGGCGAGCGCTTCGGCATGACGCACTTCGTCAACCCGAAGGAAGTCGGCGACGACATCGTGCCCTATCTCGTCAACATGACGAAGCGCGGCGCGGACCAGATCGGCGGCGCCGACTACACGTTCGACTGCACCGGAAACACCAAGGTCATGCGCCAGGCGCTTGAAAGCTCGCATCGCGGCTGGGGCAAGTCGGTCGTCATCGGCGTTGCCGGCGCCGGCCAGGAAATCTCCACGCGTCCTTTCCAGCTCGTCACCGGACGTACCTGGATGGGTACGGCCTTCGGCGGCGCGCGCGGCCGCACCGACGTGCCGAAGATCGTCGACTGGTACATGGAGGGCAAGATCGAGATCGATCCGATGATCACCCACACCATGCCGCTCGAGGACATCAACAAGGGCTTCGAGCTGATGCATTCTGGCGAAAGCATCCGAAGCGTCGTGGTTTACTGAGGTTCTTGTGATTCGCCGTCCGGAGTGGTCCACCGACGCTCCGGATCGCGCGAAAACCCGCTCTCTGGCGGGGTTTTGCGCGGTGCTTGCAATTCCGGCGAGCGCATCTATCATCCCATTGTTCCAACAAACGGGGGCATCCCAGATGTACAAGTTCGAAATCTACAAGGATAAGGCCGGCGAGTTCCGTTTCCGCTTTAAGGCTCCGAACGGCCAGATCATGTTCTCGTCCGAGGGCTATTCGGCCAAGTCTTCCGCCGTCTCCGCCATCGAATCCATCAAAGCCAACGCTCCCGGCGCGACGACCGACGACCAGACGGTGGCCCTCGCCTGAGTGATTTCCCCTCCCTTCATGCTTGCGACATAATCTCTAGAGCCGCGATCGCCTTGAACATGCCTGGCATGTGTCATACGCGGCATTGAAGTGATGCGCGCCTGAAGGATAGTGGAATGATCTATGTCGATGCCGATGCCTGCCCGGTCAAGCCGGAAATCCTGAAAGTGGCCGAACGTCATGGTCTTGAAGTGACGTTCGTCGCCAATTCCGGCCTGCGACCCTCCCGCGATCCGATGGTACACAATGTCATCGTTTCCGCCGGCTTCGACGCCGCCGATGACTGGATTGCCGAGCGTGCGGACACAGGCGATGTCGTCGTCACGGCGGATGTGCCTCTGGCGGTCCGCTGCGTCGCCAAGGGCGCGCTCGTCACGGGTCCCAGCGGCCGTGTTTTTGACGACACGAATATCGGGATGGCCTCCGCCATGCGGGATCTCGGCGCGCATCTGCGCGAGACCGGCGAGAGCAAGGGCTACAATGCCGCCTTCACCGCCCGCGACCGGTCCAAATTTCTCGAAACCCTGGACAGGCTTTGCCGTCGCGCCAAATCGGGCGCCTGAGGAGTCTCGACGATGACCTCGCTGTGGCAAAGATTGAGGCATCAGCGGCACGGCCCTTTCTATGCCGGCACCGTCGTTGCGCTCGTCTGCCTGCCCTTTCTGCTTTTCTACGCGCCGAGGCTCGCTCCCGGCGTGACGGTGGTCGTCTTCTTCCTGATCTATCTCGGGCTGATGGCGGAGCGCATTCCCCGGCTCACGCCGGCACTCCTCAGGCGGCGCGCCGAGCGTGATGACGAGCCCGCCCCCGTCATCCTCGCCGTCACCCTTCTGGCGGTCGTCGCTGCCATCATTTCCCTTTTCAGCGTCCTCAATCGCCAACTCCCCGCCGGCCCTGTCGAGATCGTGATCGCCTTCGTTTCGGTGGCGCTCGGCTGGCTCACCATCCACATCATGTTCGCGATGCACTACGCCCATCTCTATTGGCGCCCGGAACCGGCCGTCGAGGCTGAGCGCGGGGGTAAGGGCAAGCGCGGCGGCCTGACCTTTCCCAGAACAGCCGATCCCAGCGGCTGGGAATTCCTCTATTTCGCCTTCGTCATCGGAATGACCGCCCAGACTTCCGATGTCGTGATCACGACCACCGCCATGCGCCGTATCAACCTGGTGCATGCGGTCGTATCCTTCTTCTTCAACACCGTGCTCGTCGCCGCCTCGGTCAACGCCGTCGTCGCGCTGGCGGGCTGATATGCAAGGGAACTTCCGATGAAGATAATTTCGCAAACCACCGCCTTCGGCGGAATGCAGGGCGTGTTCGCGCATGATTCCGAAGCCTGCAATTGCGAGATGACCTTTGCCGTCTTCGTGCCGCCCAAGGCAATCAACGAGCCCTGCCCGGTTCTGTGGTATCTCTCGGGCCTCACCTGCACCCATGCCAATGTCATGGAAAAAGGCGAGTATCGCCGGCTAGCGGCCGAACTCGGCCTCATCATCGTCTGCCCGGATACCAGCCCGCGCGGCAACGACGTGCCCGACGAACTCACCAATTGGCAGATGGGCAAGGGCGCCGGATTCTATCTCGACGCCACGGAAAAGCCCTGGGCGGAAAACTACCGGATGTACGCTTACGTCGCGGAAGAGCTACCGGCGCTCGTCAGTCAGCATTTCCGCATCGACATGGAGCGACAAGGCATCTTCGGCCACTCCATGGGCGGTCATGGCGCCATGACCGTCGCGCTGAAAAATCCCGAGCGCTTCAAGAGCTGCTCCGCCTTCGCGCCGATCGTTCAGCCCTCCACCGCCGACTGGTCGGCGCCCGCCTTCGAAAAATATCTGGGGCCGGATAAGGCCACATGGCGGTAATACGATGCTTGCGCGCTCGTCGAGGACGGCGCCCGCTTCCCGGAATTCCTGATCGATCAGGGCAAGGCCGACGGATTTCTCGAAACCGGCCTGCGTCCCTGGCTGTTCGAAGACGCGGTCAAGGGAACGGATATCCGCCTGACGCTCAGAATGCACGAGCGCTACGACCACTCCTACTATTTCATCTCGACTTTCATGGACGACCATCTCCGCTGGCACGCGGAGCGATTGGGATAGTCCTCACGGAAACAGAGCCGTCGCGAGCGTCGTTCGTCCCTGCTCCCTCAGCCGGAATTCCGCCGCGATGCGCCGCGCAATCCTTTCCGCCAGAATCTCGTCGCCATTCGCCCGGTCGAGCGCGAAGGCGGATACCTTGAAACCGCCGTCGGCAATCGGTTCTCCATTGCCGACCGCGATCGCCTCCACCCTCACCCTCGCCTCGTGCCGGCCTCCGATGACGAGCGGCACATAGGCGGTTCGGTCGATCCGGACGGCCAGGATGGCGCGCGGCAGCGAAACCTGCCTCACGGTCGCGTGGATCGCCTGGTCCACCAGCCGGTCGGTTTCCGCCACCAGTTGGCGGGAGACATCCGCCTGCGCCGTCACGATCGCGCTGCGCACGTCATAGAGCAGGTTTTCCGGCGGCATGCCCGCCTGTTCCATCCGGAACGACATCAGCGGCAGAACGCAGGACAGGACGAGAAAATGACGAAATAGACGACGGTACATCGGAAATCCGCAGAAACGGCTTTTCCGAATGTTCCCAGATCGGGGTTAGAGAAGAATTAAGCGGCAGCTTTCAGCGCGGCGAACACCTTCACCGCCGCCTGCATCTCCTCGTGCCGCTTGGCGCGGCGATGCTCGGCTTCCGCATCGATGCCCCAGTGCTCGTTGGTCCAGTCCTCGTCGAGATGCGCGAGGGTCCAGGCCTCTTCGGCCGTGATGCGGCCCTCGGCAAAGGCAAGCGCAAGCAGAGCGGACCCCGTGAGCGTCGTCACCGTGTGCAGGCTGGCAAGTTCGATCGGCGTATCGTATTTCCCGAGCGTCACCGCCAGGGCAGCGATCGCCTCTTTCGGCTGCTCCTGCGGCATGATGCCCTCGATCAGGATGAAGCGCGCGCCGCGCTCGTTCGCCGCCCAGTCGATGATCGGGTCCCATTGCTCGCTCTGCCGGGCGACGAGGTTCTCCGGCCCTTCGGCCCGGTAGCAGAGCATATCGCTTGCGGAGAAGCGCAGAATGTCCTCGAAAACGGCTTGGGGGTCGGCCGCCACGCCATCGATCGCCGTATTGACGAGCCGCGTCACCGGCATGGTGGCGGGGTCGATCACGTCGGCTTGAGCCGCCCACTCTTCGCGCAGCAGTTCGCCGAGCGCCGCGGTCGGCACCGCAAGCGGCTTCTTTGCCGGGGTCTTGACGGCGCGTCCGTCGAGATGGACCGCATGGCCCTCCTCGCCTTCCACCACCGTCACGTCCTTGTAGAAGCGTTTCGGCAACGGCTTCTGCATCTGGATCTGCGCCCGCCGCGTCGGGTCGGCATGGCTCAGCACCTCGGAAGGATCGGGAAAGATGTCACGCATGAGAATATTCCAGGCCGATATGGCTCAGCAGCTCGCTCGGATGATGGACGATCGCGTCGGCGCCGGCCTGCCTCAATTCCTCGACCGAGGCATAGCCCCAGGCCACGCCGATCGCGGTCGCGCCCGCAGCCTTCGCCATCTGCATATCGTAGATCGCGTCGCCGATGACAAGAGTATCGGCCGGCTTCATGCCGGTCTCGTCGCAGCATTCCGTCACCATTGCGGGGTGCGGCTTGGAGGGGCAGTCGTCCGCCGTCCGGCCCACCACGAAATATTTGTCGAAGCCGTGGGTCTCCATGATGAGATTCAGCCCGCGCCGCGATTTGCCGGTAACCGCGCCGATCAGCAGGTCCTCGCGCGGGCCGATCGCATCGATGACCTCGCGGATGCCGGGAAACAAGGGCTCGCGAAAATCGAGGTCCTGCCGCACGACGGAGAACAGCGATTTGTAATAGGCCGTCATCTCGACCGCTTCGTCGTCGACATGCTCCTTGCCCTGCATACGGGCGATCGCAATGTCGAGGGTGAGCCCGATGATCGCCTTCGTGGTTTCAACCTTCGGCTCGGGTTTGCCGAACTGCGCAAAGGTGCGGCGCATGGTTTCATGGATCAGCCCGGCGCTGTCGACCAGCGTGCCGTCGCAATCGAAAAGCACCAATTTCATCGGTCGTCGTCTCTCAAACCGTTTTCCATGTCGAACCCCAAAAGGTTCCAGCTCTGAACCATATGCGGCGGCAGCGGCGCCGTGACCCTCAGCCGCCCGCCATTCGGATGCGGAATGTCGATGTGGCGGGCATGAAGGTGCAGCCGCTTCTGGATGCCCCCCGGGAAGGGCCAGTTGTGGTCGTCGTCGAAATATTTCGGATCGCCGATGATCGGATGACCGATATGCAGCGCATGGACGCGAAGCTGGTGGGTACGCCCTGTATAGGGTTCCATTTCCAGCCAGGCGAGCGTCTGCGCCGCCGTCTCCAGTACGCGATAGTAGGACACCGCGTGATCGGCGCCGTCTTCGCCATGCTTGGCGATGCGCATGCGGTCGCCGTCCGGCGTCTGTTCCTTCACCAACCAGGTGGAAATCTTGTCCTCGTGCTTGCGCGGCACGCCCTTCACCAGCGACCAATAGGTCTTCTTGGTGTCGCGCTCGCGGAAGGCGGCCGTCAGCTTCTGCGCCGCGCCGCGCGTGCGGGCGATCACCAGCACGCCGGATGTATCGCGGTCGAGCCGGTGGACGAGGCGCGGCTTCTCGCCCTTCGGGCTTATCCAGGCGTCGAGCATCTGGTCGATATGACGCGTCACGCCCGAGCCGCCCTGAACGGCAAGCCCGGCCGGCTTGTTGAGAACGATCACCTTGTCGTCCTCGTGCAGCACCATGCGCTGCAACAGCTCATAGTCGCCGGCGTGCTTCAGGTCCTTGCCTGCGATCGGTCCGGCCTTCTTGGCATCCACGTCCATCGGCGGAATGCGTACCATCTGTCCGGGCTGCACGCGGGCATCGCTCTTCACGCGGCCGCCGTCGACACGCACCTGGCCGGACCGCAGCAATTTCTGCAATGCGCCGAAGCCGAGGCCGGGATAATGCACCTTGAACCAGCGGTCCAGGCGCATGCCTCCCTCGTCCGCCCCGACGCGGATATGCTCGATGCCTGACATCAAAGCTCTTTCGTTATTTAAAAGGTTCGTGGGTCCTTAGAACATTACCCGCCCGAGCGCCAGTCCGGCGAAGACGGCGCCCAGCGAAACGACGATGCTCGCGCCGATATAGGCCGCACCGACCAGCATCGCGCCCCGCTCGAAGAGCGCCACAATGTCCAGCGAGAAGGCCGAAAACGTCGTGAACCCGCCGAGGAAACCGGTGATCAGCAGAAGCCGCATTTCTGGCGAGGCACTGAACCTGCGCACGATGATTTCCGCCAGGAGGCCGATCATGAAGGAGCCGATCACATTGACGGCGAGCGTCCCCCACGGAAATGCCGCTCCCAGGTGCCGGAGCGTCCAGAGGCCGACGAGATAGCGGCAGACGGAACCGATGGCCCCGCCGAGGGCAACGAGCAGAATGTGGTTCATGGAACCCATGTAAGCCAAAAAGAAAAAAGGTGAAATCGGTAAAATGCCGGCTTTTCGGTTAAGCGGTGAACAAACCGCGGCGGCTTACCTTCTCCCGAATGGAGAGAGGGTTACTATGACGCTGGTGGTGAGTGTTTCGGCCAATACGGCTGCCTATGCGGCGGAAACGCTGCGGCATGCCCGGCGCGTGTCGGTGAAGGATCAGGTTGCCGACACCAAGGCCGATGCCGATCGCAACATACGCCGGGCCGAAAACGTCAGCGACCCCGCAGCCCCCGGCCTCGTTCCTCCGGCCGCTGTCTCCATCGACGTCCTGAGTTCCGGCCGCCAGCCGCAGCAGCAGACGACATTGCGCCAGGCCGAAGCCGCCTATCGCGAGCTGGATTTCTGAACCCCGCTATCGCTCGCCGGCGAAACGAAGCGGCAGCCCGTCGAACCGCTTGATCTCCTTGAGAACGAAGGTCGTCTGCATTTCCTTGATGCGCGGAAGCCGACGCAGCGTCGACATCGCGAAATCCGCATAGTGGTCGAGGTCGGGCGCCACTACCTGCAGCAGGAAATCCGCGTCCCCCGCGATACTGTAGCAGGCCACCACCTCTTCCAGACCGATGACCTCCGCCGCGAAGGATTCTGCCTCCTCGGCGCTGTGGCTGTCGATCTTCACGCGGATGAAGGCCAGCACGCCGAGCCCTACCGCGCGCCGGTCGAGCACGGCGCGATAGCCCTGTATCACGCCGTTTTCCTCAAGCTGGCGCACCCGTCTCCAGCTCGGCGAGGTCGAAAGGCCGACCCTTTCCGAAAGCGCCTGGTTGGTCAGGCGGCCGTCCTCCTGCAGGGCTTCGAGGATTCGCAGGTCTACCGGCTCAAGCTCATTTTCCACAATTCTTCACCTCAAGTGCCGTGATTTTCGGTAGAAGCTACCAAAATTGAGGCAAAGGGAAAATCAAAAGGCAGGATCGCCCCGGAGATCGGCTGTAATTTCGCGGTCCAACCCTCACGGAAGATATCCAGATTGCCATGAACGACGACATCCGCCTCGCGATTATCGTGAACCCTGCCCTTTCCCTCGGCTTCCTCGCAAACACGGTCGGCGCCGTCTCCATCGGCCTCGGGGCGAAGCTGCCGCTTCTCGCCGCCCGGCAGCTGGCGGATCGCGATGGCCGCGCCATCGATATCAGCTCGAACCGCCCCGTTCCCATCCTCCAGGCCGATACGGATACGATCCGCTCGATCATGCTGAAGGCGATCGACCACGCCGAGCGGCAATCGGTGGTCGCCTTTCCGGCTTTCGCCCGTTCGCTTCACGACTATAGGGAATACGAGGCCGCGTTCCCGGATCGCGACCTGACGCAGGAAACCATAGACGGCCTCGGCATCGCCGGTCCGGCGAAATGGGTGAAGTCGCTGACCGGCAGCCTCAAGCTGTTGCGTTAAACAACACGCTCTTGGGCTGAATATGAAAAGGGCCGCGATCGAGCGGCCCTGTTCCGATCAGTTATGCTGGTGCCCGCCGGGTCCGGCCGCTTCCACCGGCAACACGAGGTCGACGCTGCCGGCCTTTTCGAATGTCAGCGTCACCGGCACGCTCGCGCCCTGCTTGAACGGCTCCTTCACCTTCATGAACATCAAGTGCAGGCCGCCAGGGGTGAGCTCCACCGTCTTGCCGGCCGGAACGGGAATGCCCGTTTCCAGCTTGCGCATCTTCATCACCTGCCCCTGCATTTCCATCTCGTGCAGCTCGACGGCGCCAGCGATGGAAGAGGATGCGGAGACCAGCACGTCATCCTCGCCTCCGTTGTTCTTCACGGTGAAATAGCCGCCGCCGACCGGCTGGCCGGGCAGCATCGCCTTGGTGAAGGCGCCCGTCACTTCGAGGTTTCCGATTTTCACCGCCTCCCCATGAGCCGGGGGAGCCGCGGCGTGATCTCCGTGGCCGGCATGTTCGCCGTGCCCCTCTTCCGCCTTTGCCGCGACTTCGATCACCGGCGCCGGGCTTTCCAGCGAATGCGGATTGATCCCTGCTGCGGCAACCTCATCCCATGCGACCCGGCCATCCGTTCCGCAGAGCTGAACCGTCGGGAAGGCAAGCGCGGTGCCGACCGCAACGCCCGAGATTTTGCCGCGAACGACGAAGGTATCGTAGTAGGCATCCGGCAGGTCGCCGTTCTTCCAGCGGATTTCCACCGGACCGGACGTCACCTTGTCACCATGGTCGTCATAGGCCTTCGCGTAGTCGCCGGAGATGATCTCCAGTTCCCAGCCGGGCTTCGGCTGCGGCTTGGCGAGAACGAAACCTTCCGGCAGCTTGATCTGCACCTCGGTCGTCGCCTTGCCGTCGCAGCCGTGCGGCACCTGCAGCGCCGCTACGACATAGCTTTCCTCGGTCGCGGATGACTGGGTGAAGGTTGCGTGCGCCTGAGCCTCGGCAATGCCGGCGGCGGCGAAAATGCCCGTCAGGGCGATCATGTTGATGGTCTTCATCGGATGTCCTTTTCCGGCAATGGCGCATCTCGGCCATCGATCCGGGAATGATTTGATGCATTCGGGTAAAAGCGATCAGGCTGCCGGCGGTGGCGCGCGGGATTTCGGCCGCAGCAGCGGCCTTCGCCCAAGGACCTGCGCCTCGCCCGTCAGCGGGCTGAAAAGGAACGCCTGGCTCCTCGTAAGCCAGGCTTCGTCGCTCGGCTGCGGC
The DNA here is from genome assembly GCF_057559155.1 of Rhizobium moroccans. Classification (NCBI taxonomy): domain Bacteria; kingdom Pseudomonadati; phylum Pseudomonadota; class Alphaproteobacteria; order Hyphomicrobiales; family Rhizobiaceae; genus Rhizobium; species Rhizobium moroccans. The sequence continues at coordinate 32,065 of NZ_JBHFJG010000014.1, forward strand.
AAGATGATCGAGCCGGTGAGCAGGCAGACCTCGCAGACAGGCCTTGCCGCCGGAAGCTTGTCGTGGCCGCCTTCGGTGCAGATTTCCGCGAAAGTGCCGTCCGGCAGCCGATAGGCCTCGTCAAAGGAAGCAAGCGGCGCGGCGGCGATGACCGGCTGATGGGCAAATCCGAGCGACAGCAGCACCGCTGCGCAGAGGATGCGCAAAAGCTTCGCCGCTGTCTTCATTCCACCCGTCATGCCCTCACCTGTTTGACCATGCTCCGATATCGCAGTTCCGGGGCAAGAGCAAAAGATGAATTGTCGCGTCCTCTCTTCCCATGCATTGAAGTGACGCGACGAAAATCTTGCTGACAGCGACATTTGGCTCTTGCCAAGCGGATACCCTCGCCGATAATGACGGCCAGCCCGCTGGGAGAAGCCGCTTCGATGCGGTGCCGAAGGAGCAACCGCCCCGGAAACTCTCAGGCAAAAGGACCAGCAGGCAACCGACAGGACTCTGGAGAGAAGCCTCCGCAAGGAAGGCTCGCCGAAGGGATAACAATCTCAGGCGAAAAGGACAGAGGGGGCTCGAAACCGGCGCTTCACCGCGCCTGAAACTGAGCCGGCGCGCCGTTCGATATTGGGCGCCAAACCTGGAGGCGTCCCTTGGACGACAAGACCAGCGATCATACCGCTCTCAAGAAAACGCCGCTGCACGCGCTGCATGTTTCGCTCGGTGCGAAAATGGTGCCGTTCGCAGGCTATGACATGCCGGTGCAATATCCGGCAGGCGTGCTGAAGGAGCACCTTCAAACCCGCGCCGCCTCCGGCCTGTTCGACGTCTCCCACATGGGTCAGGTGATCGTCAAAGCGAGATCCGGCGCCTATGAGGATGCCGCGCTCGCCCTCGAAAGCCTCGTTCCGGTCGATATCCTCGGCCTCAAGGAAGGCCGTCAGCGCTACGGTTTCTTCACCGATGAGAACGGCGGCATTCTCGACGATCTGATGATTACCAATCGCGGCGACCATCTGCTCGTCGTCGTCAACGCCGCTTGCAAGGAAGCCGATATTGCGCACATGAAGGCGCATCTTTCCGGCTGCGACGTGACGCCGCTCGAGGATCGCGCGCTTCTTGCCCTCCAGGGACCGCGCGCAGAAGCAGTGCTCGCCGAATTCTGGCCGGATGTCACCGACATGAAATTCATGGATGTCTGCGACGCCAGCCTTCACGATGTTCCCTGCATCATCTCCCGCTCCGGATATTCCGGAGAAGACGGTTTCGAGATCTCAGTTCCCGCCGAAAGCGCCGAACAGATCGCCAAGGCTCTGCTCGAAGACCCGCACTGCATGCCGATCGGGCTCGGCGCGCGTGACTCGCTGCGCCTCGAGGCCGGCCTTTGTCTCTATGGCAACGATATCGACACCGATACCTCTCCGATCGAAGCTGCGCTCGAATGGGCGATCCAGAAGGCCCGCCGCAACGGCGGTGCTCGCTCCGGCGGTTTCCCGGGAGCGGGCCGTATTCTGGATGAACTCACGAACGGCACCTCGCGCCGCCGTGTAGGGCTGAAGCCCGAGGGCAAGGCACCGGTCCGGTCGCATGCCAAGCTTTACGCCGATGCGGAAGGCCGCCGGGAGATCGGCGAAGTCACGTCCGGCACATTCGGCCCCTCGGTCGAAGGCCCGGTCGCCATGGGCTACGTGCCGACCGATTTCGCTGAAGCCGGCACCCAGGTTTTCGCCGAGGTGCGCGGCAGATATCTGCCTGTCGCCGTCGCGGCTCTTCCCTTCATTACCCCAACCTACAAACGCTGAAAAAAGCTCCGGAGAGAGAACCATGCTGAAATTCACCGCCGAACACGAATGGCTGAAGCTCGAGGGCGATATCGCCACCGTCGGCATCACGAGCCACGCCGCCGAACAGCTCGGCGACCTCGTCTTCGTGGAGCTGCCGGAAGTGGGCGCGGAGCTTACCAAGGACGGCAATGCCGCGACCGTCGAGAGCGTGAAGGCTGCTTCCGACGTCTATTGTCCGCTGGATGGCGAAGTCACCGAGATCAATCAGGCGATCGTCGACGATCCGTCGCTTGTCAATTCGGACCCGCAGGGTGCTGCCTGGTTCTTCAAGCTCAAGCTGAAGAACGTCAGCGATGCCGATGCTTTGCTTGATGAATCCGCCTACAAGGAACTGATCGGATGACCGATAGCACCGATTTCCACTTCACCGATTACCAGCCGTACGATTTCGCCAATCGGCGGCATATCGGCCCCTCGCCGTCCGAAATGGCCGAGATGCTGAAGGTGATCGGCTATCCCTCGCTCGATGCGCTCATCGATGCCACTGTGCCCTCCTCGATCCGCCAGCAGGTGCCGCTCACCTGGGGTGCGGCGCTCACCGAGCGGGAAGCGCTCGACAAGCTGCGCGAGACCGCCAACAAGAACCAGGCGCTCGTCTCGCTGATCGGCCAAGGCTATTACGGCACCATCACGCCGCCGGTCATCCAGCGCAACATCCTGGAAAACCCCGCCTGGTACACGGCCTATACGCCCTATCAGCCGGAAATTTCGCAAGGCCGGCTCGAAGCTCTCCTCAATTTCCAGACGATGATCTGTGACCTGACGGGCCTCGACGTCGCCAATGCCTCGCTGCTGGACGAGGCGACCGCGGCCGCCGAAGCCATGGCGCTCTGCCAGCGCCAGGCGAAGTCGAAGGCGACCGCCTTCTTCGTGGATAGCGCCTGCCATCCGCAGACCATCGCGCTGATCGAGACGCGCGCCGCCCCGCTCGGCTGGACCGTGATCGTCGGCGACCCGATGACCGACCTCGACCCGGTCGACGTCTTCGGCGCGATCTTCCAGTATCCCGGCACCCACGGCCATGTGCATGATTTCTCGGGCCTGATCGCCCGCCTGCACCAGACTGGCGCGGTCGCAGCCGTCGCTGCCGACCCGCTGGCGCTGACGCTGCTCAAATCCCCAGGCGAGATGGGCGCCGACATCGCCATCGGCTCCTCGCAGCGCTTCGGAGTGCCGGTCGGTTACGGCGGCCCGCACGCGGCCTATATGGCGGTCAAGGATGCGCACAAGCGCGCCATGCCCGGCCGGCTTGTCGGCGTGTCGGTCGATGCCCGCGGCAACCGCGCCTACCGCCTGTCGCTGCAGACCCGCGAGCAGCACATCCGCCGCGAAAAGGCGACGTCGAACATCTGCACCGCCCAGGTGTTGCTCGCCGTTATGGCCTCCATGTACGGCGTCTTCCACGGTCCCGACGGGTTGAAGGCAATCGCCCAGCAGGTCCACAAAAAGGCCGTGCTGATGGCCAAGGGCCTCGAAAAGCTCGGCTATGTCATCGAGCCCGACACGTTCTTCGACACCCTCACGGTCGAGGTGGGGCATATGCAGGGCCTCATCCTGCGCGCCGCCGTCGCCGAAGGCGTCAACCTGCGCAAGGTCGGGAATACGAAAATCGGCATGTCGCTCGACGAGCGCACCCGCCCCGCGACGCTGGAAGCCGTCTGGCGTGCCTTCGGCGGCAATTTCAAGGTCTCGGATTTCGAGCCGGAATACCGCCTGCCGATCGCGCTTCTGCGCAAGTCGGAATACATGACGCACCCGATCTTCCATATGAACCGCGCGGAAAGCGAGATGACCCGCTATATCCGCCGGCTCTCGGACCGCGATCTGGCGCTCGACCGGGCGATGATCCCGCTCGGCTCCTGCACCATGAAGCTGAACGCGACGGCGGAAATGCTGCCGATCACCTGGCCGGAATTTTCCGACATCCATCCCTTCGTGCCCGCCGATCAGGCCCTCGGCTACAGGGAGATGATCGACGATCTTTCCCAAAAACTCTGCCAGATCACCGGCTACGACGCCTTCTCCATGCAGCCGAATTCCGGCGCGCAAGGGGAATATGCGGGCCTGCTCACCATCCGCAATTTCCACATCGCGAACGGCGACACGCATCGCGACGTCTGCCTCATCCCCACCTCCGCGCATGGCACCAACCCCGCCTCCGCGCAGATGGTCGGCATGAAGGTCGTGCCGGTCAAGGCGCGCGAGAACGGCGATGTCGATCTTGAGGATTTCCGAGCAAAAGCAGAGCAATATGCGGAAAACCTCTCGTGCTGCATGATTACCTATCCCTCCACGCACGGAGTGTTCGAGGAAACGGTCAAGGAGATCTGCGAGATCACCCACAGCCAAGGCGGTCAGGTCTATCTCGACGGCGCCAACATGAACGCCATGGTCGGCCTTGCCCGCCCCGGCGACATCGGTTCCGACGTCAGCCACCTGAACCTCCACAAGACATTCTGCATTCCGCATGGCGGCGGCGGTCCCGGCATGGGGCCGATCGGCGTTAAGGCGCATCTGGCGCCCTATCTGCCGGGTCACCCGGAAGCGGACGGCCGTGAAGGCGCGGTCTCGGCGGCTCCGTTCGGCTCGCCCTCGATCCTGCCGATCTCCTGGTCCTACTGCCTGATGATGGGCGGCGAAGGGCTGACGCAGGCGACCAAGGTGGCGATCCTTAACGCCAACTATATCGCCGCCCGGCTGAAGGGCGCCTATGACGTGCTCTACAAGTCCGAATCCGGCCGCGTCGCGCATGAGTGCATCATCGACACGCGCCCGCTCAACGCATCGGCCGGCGTCTCGGTGGACGATGTGGCCAAGCGCCTGATCGACTGCGGCTTCCATGCGCCCACCATGAGCTGGCCGGTGGCCGGCACGCTGATGATCGAGCCGACCGAGAGCGAGACCAAGGCCGAACTCGACCGATTCTGCGATGCCATGCTGGCGATCCGCGAGGAAGCCCGTGACATCGAGGAAGGCCGGATGGACAAGGTGAACAACCCGCTCAAGAACGCGCCCCACACGGTGGAAGACCTTGTCGGCGAATGGGATCGTCCCTACAGCCGCGAGCAGGCCTGCTATCCGCCCGGCGCCTTCCGGGTGGACAAATACTGGTCGCCGGTCAACCGCGTCGACAACGTCTACGGCGACCGCAACCTGGTGTGCACCTGCCCGCCGATGGAAAGCTACGCCGAGGCGGCCGAGTAGTAACCTTCTCCCACCTCCCCCTTGAGGGGGGAGGTCATCGCGTAGCAATGGGTGGGGGTGATGTCCGGTTCTGTTGGG
>NZ_JBHFJG010000015.1:0-20886 GCF_057559155.1 Rhizobium moroccans
CCCCTCACCCCGCCTCCGCTTCGCTCGGCGCACCCTCTCCCCGTTAACGGGGCGAGGGGGAACCGAGATGGTGCGACAAGTTTCCTTCTCCCCGTCAGAACGGGGAGAAGGTGCCCGGCAGGGCGGATGAGGGGCTGTAGTCCCGAATTGGAGAGAAACGAAATTGATGCACCGCCTCGGCCTCGCGGCCCGGACACAGACAATGGGAGCAGCCACCGGCACGGAAGAGATCGTGGTGAACGGCGTCGTCGCCGTTTGCGATCCGTTGGGCGGGCTCTACCTGCCGGAAACCGGCATGCTCGTCGTTTCCGATCTGCATCTGGAAAAGGGCGCGGCCTTCGCCCGCAGAGGCATGCTGCTGCCGCCCTATGACACCGTCGCGACCCTCAATATCCTCGCGGCCGTCGTCAACCGTTACGATCCGAAGATCGTCGTTTCGCTTGGCGACAATTTCCATGATCGCAAGGGTTCCGCCCATCTGCCCGGCGAGCTGCGCTCGGTGATCGCCGCCATGGCGCGCGGCCGCGACTGGATCTGGATCAACGGCAACCACGATCCGGACGGAACGGTCGATCTTCCCGGTACCTGCGCCGACGAGCTCGTCTATGGGGGCCTCGTTTTCCGGCACGAGCCGAGCTTGATTTCCGGCAAGGGGGAGATTGCCGGCCACCTGCATCCCGCCGCCACCGTCCGCCGGCGGGAGAAGTCCGTCCGCCGCGCCTGTTTCGCGACCGACGGCAGCCGCCTTCTGATGCCCGCCTTCGGGGTGTTGTCCGGCGGGCTCGACCTGCGCCACAAGGCCATGCACGGCCTCTTCGACCGGGAAGCCCTGGTCGCGCACCTGCTCGGCCGCGACCGCATCTATTCCGTCAGATATGCCAACCTGATGGGATAGACTACCGATAAATCAGCACCGGCGTCTTGGAGTTGGCGAGCACCTTCATCGCCACGCTGCCGAGCATGAAGGCCTTGAAGCCGGAACGCCCATGGGAGGCCATGGCGATCAGGTCGCATCCAGCCTTTTCCGCCGTCTCGATGATCGCGCTTGCCGGATCCGTGTGCGTCGCCTTGAGGCCCTTGTAGGGGACGGACCGCTTCTCCGCCTCTTCCCGCGCTTTTTTCAGGATGCCGTCGGCAACGATGTTGTTGGTCTTGTCGTATTCGGCATAGGCGATCTCCATGCCGGAGGGATTGACCGTGAAGACCTGTAGCGGCTCCATCACGGTCAGCGCCGTTGCTTCGGCGCCGATGTCGCGGGCGAAGTCGAGCGCTTTCTCCAGGGCTCCTGTCGAAAGCGGGGAACCGTCCGTGGCAATCAGAATGTGCTTGGGCATGTTCATCCTCCTCCTTGTCGACGCAAGTTTCCAAGGAGAATGATTGTGCGGCCTTGATCTGCGTCAAGGCCGCCACACACCTCGTTCACGAGGGATTGCGCGGTTCATAGCGCAGAATCACCGCGCCCTTGGCGGTCGTGGTGGAATCGATCAGCCTCAATTCCGTCCGCTCCTCCGCCGTCTTGAACAGCGGATTGCCCTTGCCAAGCAGGACCGGCACGATGCAGAGGCGGATTTCGTCGATCAGTCCTTCTTTCATCAGCGAGGCCGTGAGCTCCGCGCTGCCGAAGATGAAGATCGCCTTGCCCTTTTCCTGCTTCAGCTTCCTGAGCTCGGAAACCGGATCGGAGACGACGCGGGTATTGTTCCATTCCGCATCCTTCATCGTGCGCGAGACGGCGATCTTCGCGATATTGTTCATGCTGTCCTTGGTTTTGCCGCTCTCCTCCGCTGTCGGCCAGTAGGCAGCCATGCCCTCATAGGTCTTGCGGCCGAAAACGAGCAGGTCACCTTCTTCATCGAACGATTCCGAAATGGCCTCCAGCTCCGGCCCCCAGGCGAGATTGTGAAAATCGATGTCCCAGGGTTTCTCGCCTTCGAAATAGCCGTCCAGCGTCATCAGGTTCCAGACGATCAGCTTTCTCATGTCCTCATCCTCCATTAACCAGTTGCAAAATACAAGCAGTTGAAAATTACGGCAACTGATTTTATAATGCAAGCGGTTTTTGGAGAATGACATGGACGAAGCACATCGCTCGGGCTGCCCGATCAACCTGACACTGGAAGTTCTGGGGGATCGCTGGAGCCTCATCGTCATCCGCGACATCATGTTCGGCAATCGCCGCCACTTCCGCGAGCTCTTGCAGAAGTCGGATGAGGGGATCGCCTCGAACATCCTGGCCGACCGGCTGAAGCGGCTCGTCGAAAAGGGCCTGCTCTACCGCGAGGACGATCCGAGCCATAAGCAGAAGACCATTTACAGCCTGACCGAGATGGCGATCCAGCTCGTGCCGCTGCTTGCGGAAATGGGCGCCTGGGGCCGGCGTTTCCTCCCCGTTTCGGAGGAGCTCGCCATCCGCGCCGAACTACTGGAAAAGGGCGGCCGTCCGCTCTGGGAGGATTTCATGGAGGAATTGCGCGTCCTGCACCTGCATGGTGAGCCCGATCCCTCGAAGCCTTCCGTCTTCGAGCGGCTGACGGCGGCATACCAGGAAGTGCTTGCCAGAAAGCAGGCCGCGGCGGCGGAGTGATCAATCTCTCCGGAACAGGAGGCTGGCGCCCCAGCCGGTGACGACGGCGATCAGCACGCAGAACATGCCGTAGACGATCGGCCGGTTATGCGCCGCATCGGTGATCGCCTGTTCGAGACCGGTCTTGACCACGCGCAACGGCTGCTCCCGTTCCAGAAGCAGCTCCCCGCCCTTGAAGAGATAGGCGCGCACCATATGCACCCCGTCCGGGATGTTGGCCGGCAGCCTCAGCGAGGCGCGGAACAGGTTGGAGGAGAGGAAGCGCACCCCGCTCGTGTCGTTCTGGTAGAGCCCGCCCGAAAGCTTGAGCCGCCGGTAGGCCTCCCGGAATTCGTTGAGGCTTGCCGCATTCCCCACATAGCCGATCGGCGAGAGCGTCATGTGGCTGATGCCGATGCCGATATTGTTGAGCGCGGGCGCGGAATCGATGCTGTCGATCTGCCGCGTGCTGGCGATCGAATAGCTCTCCGGCACCTGCTCGAAAGTCATGGACTCCGTGTTCATCCATATGCCGAGCACGCGTTCCTTCCTGCGCACCGTCGCATAGTCCTTCGGGCCTTCGAGCGTCACCACGATGTCGTATTGGCCGATCGCCAGGAACAGCTCGTCCGCATTGGTTACCGCGCCGAAGACGGTCAGGTCCGCGCCCCGGAAATCGGAGGTGATGGCGATTTCGCTGGTCGAGGTGCCGATCTCCAGCCCCTCCTTCACGGTCGAGGCTTCCCCGAAGGGCACCTGCGCGGCGGCCGGCGAGCCGAGCGCGAGGATGAGTGCGAGAAGGATCGGCGAAAGCAGGCGGGCCATCAGTAGGAAAGCCCTCCCACCGCGATCGAATAGACGTCCTGCGGCTTGACGACCAGCGCGATTGCAAGGCGGATGCCGACGGCCAGGACCAGAAGCGCAAGCAGCGCGCGCAACTGTTCGCCGCGCAGTTTCTGCCCCACGCGCACGCCGTATTGGGCGCCGATCACACCGGCGATCATCAGTATGGTGGCGAGCACGATATCGACCGCGTAGTTGGTCGCCGCCTGCACCATGGTCGTATAGGCCGTCACGAAGATGATCTGGAAGAGCGATGTCCCCACCACGACATTGGTGGGGATGCGCAGCAGATAGATCATCGCCGGCACCATGATGAAGCCGCCGCCCACGCCCATGATCGAGGTCAGCACGCCGATCACGAAACCGAGCACGACGATGGGAATGGCGCTGAGATAGATCCGCGATTTCTTGAACCGCATCTTCAAGGGCAGCCGGTGCACCCAGTTGTGCTGGCCGGGGCGCTTCAGCGGAAGCGGCTGGTTCTGCTTCGCCCGGCGCATGGCGCGCAGGCTTTCCATCAGCATCAGCGTGCCGATCGCGCCGAGCAGAACCACGTAAAGCAGCGAAATGAAGAGATCGAGCTGGCCGACCCGCCTCAGCCAGGAAAATATCCACACGCCCACCGTGGCGCCCAGAAGGCCGCCCACCAGAAGCACCGTGCCGAGTTTCATGTCCAGCGTGCCGCGCCTGAAATGCGTGATCGCGCCCGAGATCGAGGAAGCGACCACCTGGTTGGCGCCGGTCGCCACCGCCACCACCGGCGGGATGTTGTAGAAGATCAGGAGCGGCGTGATGAGAAAGCCGCCGCCCACCCCGAACATGCCGGAGAGGAAGCCCACGGCCGCACCCATGCCGAGAATGATGAAAATGTTCACCGATAGCTCTGCGATCGGCAGATAGACAGTCACGGCCGAACCTCGAAAAGGCAAGAATCTTCGCCCTTGCGGGCGGTTCGCGACCGCGTCCCGTCCGCTGCGGCGGTCTCGTTCAAAACATGCCACACGTGAGGTGAACAAGGCATGAAGATAGGATCGGTCATGCGCCCCGGTATCGGCCCGAGTCAATCCGCAAGTACCGGACAATCCGGCAATTTCGCCCTTTTTGTCCGGGCGTGATTAATATCACGCAACGCCGCATACCCGGTCGGGTAAGTAGACTTAGAGCCTTTTGAACCCGCCTCTAAGCGTTGCGGGCCAGCAGTTCCTTCACCAGCGCGTCGTCGATCCTGCCGGTCGGTTTCTGGCCGACCGAGGTCTGGAAGGCCTTGATGGCGGCCGTGGTCTTGGCGCCGATCTTGCCGTCCGCGGCGCCGGCGTCGAATCCGGCCTTGTTCAGGATCGCCTGGATGTTGCGGACCGCCTTTTCCATGTCGACCGATGCCGTGGTGAGCGGCTTCGCGCCGGCCCATTCCTCAGGCACGTTAATGGAATTGGCGTTGGCGTTCAGCGGCTGCACCTTCCAGGCCTCCACCTTGGCGCGGGCGCTGTCGAGCTGTTCCTTGCGCATGGCTTTGGCCACCTCGTCGCGCTTGTCGGCGGCATCCTTGTCGCCGCCCCTGGCGGCGATCGAGAACCACTTGTAGGATTCCTCCAGGTTCTGCTGCGCGCCATTGCCGCGCGCATAGAGGATCGCGAGGTTGAACTGGCTGTCGGCGACGCCGAGTTCGGCCGCTTTCGTGAACCATTCCACAGCGGCGACATAGTTCGGCTCTCCCTGCGCGCCGGAGGCGTAGAGTACGGCCAGATTGTGCATGGCGCTGGCATTGCCGGCTTCGGCGGCTTGGGCGTAGTAGGCCACGGCCTTGTCGAGGTCGCGCGAGACGCCGGTGCCCTTTTCGAAGAGATTGGCGAGACGGTACTGCGCCGGTGCGAGGCCGCGGTCGGCGGCAAGCTTGTACCAGTTGGCGGCCTCGGAAAGGTCGGTGCCGACGCCACGGCCTTCCGTATAGCGTGCGCCGATCTCGAAGAGCGCGGCCGGATCGCCGGCAGCGGCGGCGTCGGCAAGCGACTTCGGCTCGATGCCGGGCGGCACGACGATCGCGGCGGGCTGCTGCTCGACGGCGGTATCGGCAGCCGGGCTCTCTGCGGCCGGGATCATGTTTTCCGGCGGCGTGAAGCCTGCTGCGGCCAAATCCGCCTGAACAGGCGGTTCGATCGCCGCCGGCATATCTTCGGCCGGTGCGGGATCGGTCAGGTGGTTCGCGGTGCTTTCCTCCGGCTGCGGGGCAGCGGGCGCGGCTTCGCCGGTCGTGCCGTCGCCGGGGATCGCACCGCCGTCCATCGCGGGCGCAGCCGGGTCCATGAGGGGCAGTTCGCCACCCGGAATGCCGTTTTCGGCGGGGGCCTCGATTGCCTGCGGCGCGGGCTCGCCAAGCGTCAGGGTCTTGACCAGCGGCATGGCCATCAGCGCCAGCAGCACGGCGCCGACCGCCATCAGGATCGGCCGCTTGTGCCGGGAGAAGGCGCCTGCGCGTCCGGCGTCGCTCGAAGGCTTCACCGTCTTGCCCATGAGCCTCGCCATCGGCTCGCTCTGGGAAGGATCGGTCTCCTGCGCGGCGGCCTTGGCGGCGCGGCGGGCGGCGGCGATGTAGTCCGCCCGCTCGGCGGTCGCCGCCCGGTCGCTCTCGAAATCGCCGGCGGCCTGGCTGGCGCGCACCCGTTCGAGGATCTTCTTCACGTCCGGAACGCCGGAACCGGGCTCCAGCAGGTCGTTTTCCCGCTCGGGCGGCAGCAGCATGTCGACCGGGTCTATGGAGGGCGTCGGCTCCACGAGCGTGCGGGCATGCTTGGAGGGCTCGCTTTTGTTGCCGGGCAGCAGGCGGGAAAACCCTGCGAGCAGGCTCGACTTGGATTCGATTGCCGCATTGTCGGCAAAAGCGGTTTCCGCGGTCGGCCGCTGAAGTGAGGCTTCACCCTCGACCGACATCGGATCGTTCCGCACGGCCGCGGACGTGCTTGCCATGAGGCTGGCTTGCGACGTCTGCATGGCCGGTGCCGGCTGAGCGGCCTCGGGCGGGCGTAGCTCCGCCCGCTCTCCGGGCGATGCCAGCCGGTCCTCCATGCTGTCCAGTCGGTCGGCGATCTGCACCAGCGTGCCGTGCAGCGCCTCGAAAGTGTGCTGGGTCCGCTCTTCGGAACCGCGGGTCAGGTCCTGCAGATGCTTGAGATCATCGGCAAGGGCGGTGAGAGCGGCGATATCGGCCGCGGCGAGCGGTGTTCCCGCCATTGCGTTGCGGGAATAGGCTTCGACCACCGCTTCCGCCGCCTGCCGCGCCGCTTCCAGAATATATTCGTCGCTGGTCGCCACGTAGCTCTCGAGCGTCGTCAGGCGGTCCTCTACATGGCTCGGCAGCATGGCCGCATTGCGCGGTTCGCTCATCAGCGAGGAAAGATGGGCGATCTGGGCCTCCAGGCCGCGCAGAGCCTCGCTGTCGCCCTGCGGTGCGATGGCCGCCTCGTCGAGCTTCAGGGCGATATCGCTCAGCCGCTCCTCTATTCGGCCGAAAGCCGCCTGGTCGGTGGACTGGCGGTTCGGGTGGAATTCCATCTCTTCGATCCGCCGGGAGAGCAGGTCGAGCCGCTCGGCGAGCGTGTCGTTGATCGTCCCTTGAGCCAGGCCGTCGATCTTGCGAGAAATGTCGGCGAGATAGCCGGTGAGCTCCGGCTGTAGGGCAGCTTTCTGCGCCTTGTCGAGAACCTGCGAGAGCTGGTCGAGCCGCTCTTCCAGCCGCAGCGCCGCCCGCTCTTCCGAGAACTCCTCGATCCGGGCCGTCAATGCCTCGATCCGGGTGGAAAGACCGCCGGCGGGGTCAACCTGGTTGGTGGCGCGGCCCATGGCCTCGATTTGGTCCGCCATCGTTCCGAGGCGGCCTTCCAGGCGCTGCAGCGCGGATTGGTCGATGCTGGAGGCGGGGGAGGCACGGCCGCTGACGGCAATTGCGCGGCTGATCTCGTCCAGCCGCTCGTCCAGCGTGGCGAATTGTTCGGTCAGGCCGGTTGCGGCGGGCTGCATCCGTGAGCCGAACTGTTCCATCGTTCCGGCAAGCGCGATCAGTTTCTGTTCCAGCGCGCGGATGACCGGGTTGTCGCTCATCGCGCCGAGCTGGCTCTTGATCTCGTCGATCCGATAGGCGAGCGCCACCAGTTCCTCGCGCACGGCAGCGGAGTCGAGTTCCAGCATCCGCTCTTCCAGGCTCTGCCAGTGGCTTTCCATCCGCTGCACGGATTCCTCGCGTGCAAGCCCGTCCATCACGGCGCGCAGTTCCTCGAACTCGGCGCGCAGGCCCTCGGCTTCCGGCGTCGCCTGGCTGTTGAGCTGGCTGATGCTTTGGGCAAGGCGGGCGAGGTCGCCGCGCAGATCCTCGGTGAAGTGCTGATCTTCCGCCATGGAGCGGATGCTGCGGATTTCCGTTCTGAGCGTGTTCATCTCCCGCGCGACACCCTCGGAGATATCGCGTTTCAGCTCCTGACGCAGGCTGACGAGCGCTTGCGCGATGTCGCGCATCGCCGCGTCGGTCTGCTGGGCGAGGGCCTGCTCCCTGGGCGGGGTCTGAAGCGCCGTTGCGGCAGCCGCCGGCCTGGCGGATGCGTCGAAGGTTGTCCGTGCGCCCTGGGCCTGGGTAGGGGTAGGGGCAGCGTCGGGGCGATAGGCTTCCGGGGGCTGAACCCTGGGGCGCAGGGCTTCCTGCCGGCCGCCGGCATAGCCGGGTTCGGCACGGGTTGGTTCTGCGTAACGAGGCTGAGGGCGTACCGGTTCTGCTGTCGCAACCGGCCGCTCGGTGCGGGAGGCGTGGTCGCGCGCGGCATCCAGCATACGCTGCCGTTCGCGGATTTCCTGAAGCGGGTTGGCGGAAGTTGCAGCGGTCGGCCGGGCGGCCGCGGAAGGCTGCGCCTCGGCGCTCCGATGCCGGGCCTCGCGCGAGGCCGCGCTCATCAGGCCTTCGATGCGCGCCTCCAGCCCTTCGATCGTGCGGCTGAGCGCGTCCAGTGACGACCGATCGCCGGGGCGGGAAGGATTTGGTCGTGATCCGTTCATCTTCTTTGCTCGCTTCGACGTCGTATCGGCCGGCTGCCTGGTCCCCGCTGAACCGGCCGATGCGGCCTCTTCAGCGCTGCAGACGTGGTTTGGAGGCGTCTTGAGCAAGCCTTGCACGGTCGGGTGACGCTGTGATGCCGAAACCGGTGCAACGCGGGTCGCCCCTCCAACGCACCACTATTTTCAGAAACATGGTCAACAATTGGTTAACGCGGACCCTAAATTCTGACTTTTTCAGCGATTTTCGTCTTGAGCCACGACTGTTTCACATGCGTGCGCTATGGTTTGAGGCGAGACTGGCCGGCCTTGAACTCCACTTTGGCGCGCGCAAGCGTCTGCAACCTGGGAGCCGGCGCCCGGATGGCTCACGCAAAAATGTGAAGAGCGATATCATCCCGTGTTTGACGTTTACGCAAACGTCAATTATTCATGTTGTTCAAGAGTGGACGATTGCGTCCGGTGAGGATTACGGAGGAAGTTCGGATATGCCCGTTTACAAGGCGCCCGTAGAAGATACGCTTTTCATCCTGAACGATGTGCTGGGGCTCGAGCGCTACGGCAATCTGCCCGGCTTTGCCGATGCCACGCCGGATATGCTGGAAGCCATCGTGGGCGAAGCCGCCAAGGTGGCGGAAGAGGCGCTTTTCCCGCTCAATCTTTCCGGGGATCAGGAAGGCTGCACCCGAAACGATGATGGGTCGGTCTCGGTGCCGAAGGGCTTCAAGGAAGCCTACGACCAGTATTGCCAGGGCGGCTGGATCGGGCTTGCCGTGCCGGAGGAATTCGGCGGGCAGGGGCTTCCCTACACGCTTCACGCCGCCGTCGGCGAATACATGTCGTCGGCCAACATGTCGCTGATGATGTATCCGGGCCTGACGCAAGGCGCGATCGCCGCGATCCTCGTGCACGGTTCGGACGAGCAGAAAAAGACCTATCTGCCGAAGATGGTGGAGGGCACCTGGGCCGGTACCATGAACCTGACCGAGCCCCATTGCGGCACCGATCTCGGCCTTCTGCGCACCCGCGCCGTGCCGAACGGCGACGGCTCCTACAAGATCTCCGGCCAGAAGATATTCATCTCCGCCGGCGAGCACGGCATGACGGACAACATCATCCATCTGGTTCTCGCCCGCATCGAGGGCGCGCCGGAAGGCACCAAGGGCATCTCGCTCTTCATCGTGCCGAAGTTCATGGTTGGGGCCGATGGTTCGCTGGGCGAGCGCAACGGCGTTACCTGCGGCGCGATCGAGCACAAGATGGGCATTCACGGCAACGCCACCTGCGTCATGAACTACGACGAGGCGACCGGCTATCTGATCGGTGCCGAGAACAAGGGCCTCGCCGCCATGTTCGTGATGATGAACGAGGCGCGTTTGGGCGTCGGTCTGCAGGGCCTGTCGATCGCCGAGACCGCCTATCAGAACGCCGTCATGTATGCCCGCGAGCGCATCCAGGGCCGTTCGCTTTCCGGTCCTAAGAACCCGAACGGCAAGGCCGACCCGATCATCGTCCACCCGGATATTCGCCGCACGCTGATGACCATCAAGGCCTTCAACGAGGCCGGCCGCGCCTTCCTGCTCTGGACCGCGCTGAAATCCGATATCGCCCACCGCTCGGAAGACGCCGCCGAGCGGCAGAACGCCGACGATCTCCTCGGCCTCGCCACCCCCATCCTCAAGGGTGTCTTGACCGACAAGGGCTTCGATCACGCCGTCATGGCCCAGCAGGTCTTCGGCGGCCACGGCTATATCGAAGAGCACGGCATGAGCCAGTATGTGCGCGATGCCCGCATCACCATGATCTACGAAGGCGCCAACGGCATCCAGGCGCTCGATCTCGTCGGCCGCAAGCTGGCGCTGAACGGCGGCCGCGCCGTCATGGCCATGTTCAAGGAGATCGGCGATTTCTGCGAGGAGAACCGCGCCGACGAGAACATGGTCCTCTTCACCAAGGGCCTCAAGAAAGGCTTGAACGACCTGCAGGCCGCAACCATGTGGTTCATGCAGAACGCCATGGCCAAGCCCGACAATGCTGGCGCCGGCTCGACCGATTACATGCACCTCTTCGGCATCGTGACGCTCGGCTACATGTGGGCGAAGATCGCCAAGGCCGCACAGGAGAAGCTTGCCGCGGGCGACGCCCGGGAGGATTATCTGAAGAACAAGCTCGTCACCGCGAAGTTCTTCATGGAGCGCATCATGCCGGAAACGGCGCTGCGCAAGGCCCGCATCGAAACCGGCGCCGATACGATGATGGAACTGGCGGCGGAAGCGTTTTGATTGAATACCCCCTCTGGCCTGCCGGCCATCTCCCCCACAAGGGGGGAGAAGACAAGCGGCAGCCGCTTGCCTTGAGCGAGCGTCGGCGGAGCGGCGGGGTTAAGCCCACCCCCTTGTGGGGAGGTTGGGGGTGAGAAGCGGTCGGCGCAGCCGACGAAACGATCCAGTGAATCGTTTCGAGCGCCGAACGCCCTGAGCTTGAGCGAAGGGCCGGGCCGCCGGTCCACAGAATTTCTTAGGCAACCTCGTTGCCACCCAGGGAGATGACACCATGACCGAAGTCTTCATTTACGACCATGTGCGCACCCCGCGGGGTCGCGGCAAGAAGGACGGTTCGCTGCACGAAGTGCCGTCGGTCCGCCTCGCCGCCAAGACGCTGGAAGCGATCCGCGACAGGAATGGTCTCGACACCACCACCGTCGATGACATCATCATGGGCTGCGTCGACCCGGTCATGGATGCCGGCGCCGTCATCCCCAAGGCCGCGGCCTTCGAGGCGGGCTACTCCACCCGTGCCCCCGGTATGCAGATCTCCCGCTTCTGCGCCTCCGGCCTCGATGCGGTGAATTTCGCGGCCGGCAAGGTCGCCGCCGGCTCCGACGACATCGTGATTGCCGGCGGCGTCGAGTCGATGTCGCGCGTCGGCATGGGCATGTCCGGCGGCGCCTGGTACATGGACCCGTCGGTGAACTTCCCCGCTTTCTTCATGCCGCAGGGCGTATCGGCCGATCTCATCGCCACCAAATACGGCTTCTCCCGTGATGACGTGGATGCCTATGCCGTCGAGAGCCAGAAGCGCGCCGGCAAGGCCTGGGACGCCGGCTATTTCAAGAATTCCGTCATTCCGGTGAAGGACCAGAACGGGCTCACCATCCTCGACCGCGACGAGCACATGCGCCCGACAACCGACATGCAGGCGCTGGCGAGCCTCAACCCCTCCTTCCAGATGCCGGGCGAGATGGGCGGGTTCGAAGCCGTCGGAATTCACGCCCATCCGGAAATCGAACGCATCAACTACGTCCATCACGCCGGCAATTCGTCGGGCATCGTCGATGGCGCGGCCGCCGTCCTCATCGGCTCCAGGGCGGGCGGCGAGAGCATGAACTTGAAGCCGCGCGCCCGCATCAGGGCCTTCGCCAATATCGGCTCCGACCCGGCGCTGATGCTGACCGGCCCGGTCGATGTCACCGAAAAGCTCCTGAAGCGCTCCGGCATGAAGATTTCCGATATCGACCTCTTCGAGCTCAACGAAGCCTTCGCCGCCGTGGTTCTGCGCTATATGCAGGCCTTCGACATCAGCCATGACAGGATCAACGTCAACGGCGGCGCGATCGCCATGGGCCATCCGCTCGGCGCCACCGGCGCGATGATCCTCGGCACGGTGCTGGACGAGCTGGAACGCCGCGATTTGAACACCGCGCTGGTCACGCTCTGCATCGGCGCCGGCATGGGCACGGCGACGATCATCGAACGGGTTTGAGGGCCAACCCTCCCCCTTGTGGGGAGGGTCGAGCGAAGCGAGGGGAGGGGTCTTTGGCCACGAATTCCCCTCCCCAACCCCTCCCCGCAAGGGGGAGGGGCTAGCCGCCAGAATTTCTAAGGGAAGAGGAATCCCGACATGAGCACCTACAAGAACTTCACCGTCGAAACCGACGCAGACGGCATCGCCCTCGTCACCTGGGACATGCCGGAAAAATCGATGAACGTCTTCACCATGGAGGTGATGGACGAGATCGAAAAGATCGTTGACGCCACGGTGGCCGACAGCGCCGTCAAGGGCGTGGTCTTCACCTCCGGCAAGTCGTCCTTTTCGGGCGGCGCCGATCTCACCATGATCAAGGGCATGTTCTCCATGCTCGCCGAGGAACAGGCGAAGGACCCGGCCAGCGCCACGCAGAAGCTCTTCGATGCCGCCGGCCGCATGTCCTGGCTCTGGCGCAAGATCGAGACCAACGGCAAGCCCTGGGTCTCGGCGATCAACGGCACCTGCATGGGCGGCGCGTTCGAGCTGTCGCTCGCCTGCCACGGCCGCGTCGCCGCCAATTCCAAGTCGGTCAAGATCGCGCTTCCGGAAGTGAAGGTCGGCATCTTCCCCGGCGCCGGCGGCACCCAGCGCGTGCCGCGCCTGGCGAACGCCCAGGATGCCCTTCAGATGATGACCACCGGCCAGAGCCTGACCGCCCAGCGCGCCAAGGCCATGGGCCTCGTGCATCAGGTGGTCGAGCCCGCCGAACTCGTCAACGCCGCGAAGCAGATGATCAAGGATGGCCTGAAGCCCGTCGCTCCGTGGGATGAGAAGGGCTTCAAGGCGCCGGGCGGCGGTGTGTGGACCCCTGCCGCGGCCCAGCTCTTCCCGGCAGCCCCCGCCATCCTCCGCCGCGAAACCGGCGGCAATTATCCGGGCGCGCTCGCCATCCTCAAATGCGTCTATGAGGGTCTGCAGCTTCCCTTCGATACCGCCCTCAAGGTCGAGCAGCGTTATTTCACGGAAATCCTGCAGACCACCGAAGCCTTCTCGATGATCCGCTCGCTCTTCGTCTCCATGCAGGAGCTCGGCAAGGGCGCTCGCCGCCCGGCCGGCATCCCGAAGACGGAGTTCAAAAAGGTGGGCGTCGTCGGCGCCGGCTTCATGGGCGCCTCGATCGCCTATGTCACGGCCGCCGCCGGCATCCCCGTCACCCTTATCGACCAAACCCAAGAAGCCGCCGACAAGGGCAAGGCCGTCTCGGAAAAGCTGGTGGCCGATTCAATTGGTAAGGGAAGGATGACCAAGGATGAGGGCGAAAAGCTCCTCTCCCTCATCACCCCCACGCCGGATTACGCCGCCCTTTCCGATGCCTCGCTCGTCGTCGAAGCGGTCTTCGAGGACCGCGCGGTCAAGAAGGCTGTCATCGAGACGGTCGAAGCCGTCATCCCGGAAACCACGATCTTCGCCTCCAACACCTCGACGCTGCCGATCACCGGCCTTGCCGGAAATTCCAAGCGGCCGGACCAGTTCATCGGCGTGCATTTCTTCTCGCCGGTTGAAAAGATGATGCTGACCGAGGTCATCCTCGGCGAAAAGTCGGGCGACAAGGCGCTCGCCGCAGCGCTGGATTATGTCGCGGCCATCAAGAAGACGCCCATCGTCGTCAACGATACCCGCGGCTTCTATGTCAACCGCTGCGTCTTCCGCTACATCAACGAAGCCTATGACATGCTGATCGAGGGCGTGCCGGCGGCGATGATCGAGAACGCCGCCAAGATGGCCGGCATGCCGGTCGGCCCGCTCTCCTTGAACGACGAGGTTGCCGTCGATCTCTCCCAGAAGATCATGAAGGCCTCGATCGCCGATCTCGGCCCCAACGCCGTCAAGGTGGAGCACATGGCGCTCATCGATCAGATGGTGGATGTATTCGACCGCCGCGGCCGCAAGAACGCCAAGGGCTTTTACGAATACCCGCCCAAGCCCGCCAAGAAATATCTCTGGCCGGAGCTTAAAAACCTCTTCCCGCAGAAAAAGGCCGAAGAGGTGGACGTCAACACCCTCAAGCAGCGCCTGCTGGTGACGATCGCGCTCGAAGCCGCCCGCACCATGGAAGAAGGCATCGTGACGGACCCGCGCGAGGCCGATGTCGGCTCCATCCTCGGCTTCGGCTTCGCTCCCTATACCGGCGGCACGCTCTCCTACATCGACGGCATGGGCGTGAAGAATTTCGTGGAACTCTGCGAAAAGCTGGCCGCCACCTACGGCGACCACTTCAAGCCGACGGAGCTGTTGAAGGACATGGCGGCCAACGGCGAGACGTTCTACGGTCGGTTCGACCCATATGGAGAGGGGAAGAAGGCGGCGTGAGATTGATCAGCTATAGAATGCTACGTGAAAGGCCCTTCGGGGCCTTTCGTTTGGTCGAATGAAGCAATTTAAGATGTAAGTGTTGGTTGAAAGGGGATTGCGGCGAAAATATTCGCTGACACTGTTGCTAATGTCTTGGCGGCGAGTATCTTCCTAGCCGTCCCCTTAAAAGCTCCGTTCTCAGCGAATTTTGCTGCGAAAACCAAGGAGCGTTTGAATGGAATTCTACAAAATCCATCAGTTTTTTGAGATGCTGTCAGTATATAGCGGGCTACTTGGGTTTTCTTTGCAGGGTTTGATTGCTCTCGTCTTGAGACGCAGGAGACGCCGAAGCCTCAGGCCCAAAGAGGGAGAGCATTAATGAGCCGTGGGATGGGCGCCGTGGAGAGGCGAGCCTTGTATTGGCTACAGCGCGACAGTAGCGACTTACGCGGCTTCGGCTCCTCATTTGAAACGGTGACACGTCTAAGTACACCTGACCTTGCTTACCTTATTTATTTCGGATTGCCAAAAGAGCCGAGAAATTCATTCTTCCGTACGAGAGAGATTGCCGTATCAAGGGGGCAGCTAAATTCCACCAATCGCGCCCTCAACCGGCTTCTCCAAAAACAACTGGTATTCAAGGAAGAGGAAAAAGCGGCCTACAGAGCGCGAGTTTGGACTGCAGCCCCACTTGTTGAGGAGCCGTTGTAGCTAATAGAAAAATGCTGTGCTTGGATCCTCGGGTCAAGCCCGAGGATGACGAAAATGGAGGTGATGCCTCAGGATGCCATACGTGATGTCCTGCCGCCAATTTTCATTGTTTATACGTTGTTGTTTTAGCTCTGTTCGCTACTCGAGGATCCAATCACAAGTCCAACTCTCACCACAGCTCGTAATACAAATCCCGCCAGTGCGGGTTCATCGTCTCGATCAGGTCGATTTTCCATTTCCGATACCAGCGCTTCAGCGACTTCTCCCGCTGGATGGCGTCGCGGATGTCCCAATGCTCTTCATACCAGACGAGCTGCTTGCATCCGTATTTCGAGGTGAAGCCGGGTGTTATCCCTTCGCGATGTTCCCAGATGCGGCGCTCGAGATCGGACGTTACGCCGATATAGAGCGTGCCGTGCTTGTGGTTGGTGACGATGTAGACATATCCCGTCATGCGAGCAGGATCGTTGTGTCGGATGCGCTTCGTCAATCCGCTGGTTTTGAGGGGCTATTCCGCGTTTGCGCTTGGATCCTCGGCTCAAGGCCGAGGATGACGAAAGAGAGGGAAGAGCAAGGGTGCCTAAAGCAGCCGCTGAATATGCCTTACCGAAACCAAGCCATGGTGAACTGAACTACTGCGATGATGCGTAAACAACGAGAACTCACGGCAGGACATCACGTGTGGCACCTTAGGGCACCACTTCCATTTTCGTCATCCTCGGCCTTGAGCCGAGGATCCAAGCGCAAACAATGCCGGATCGGCATATGAGCGCTCCACCTTCTCGCGAACCAACTTTTCTGCGAGGACAACACCACCACCCCTCCCCAATCCCATCAATCACTTACCCCATTTCTCATCCCCGCTCTCCAAACCTGTGCCTATAATCTCCCCGTTCCGCCCTCGGATACACCGGGAGGCGTCCCGGCGAGGCGGAACCGGCGCGGGTCATGAGGGTAGGACGCAAAACCTCATGATCCGGGTTCGCGGAAAATGGTCTCCCTCCGGCGACACGGGGAGAGATGACGGGTTTCGGACCGGCCCATCATCTCTTGATGCCCGAAAGCGCGCGCCGGGCGTGCCTGTGCGGCACACATGGTGGCGACAGTGAATGGGTGGCGCGGGTGGTCCGTCCGGAAACGGCAAATCCTTAGCCTTAATGTCCCTTGCGCGGCCACGGCAGAGAGACTGAAGTCGCGGATAAAAACCGCCGAACGGGGCGCTGAGAGGTGTCACCTAAACTAAAACTTACGAGGCAGCTTTCAGCGCCCCGTCCGACTTGAAAATCTCGAGAACGCCAAGGGAGGAGTGTGCCCAAATGTCACCTGCCGATCGCCGTGCCCCTGAGAGCTTTCGCCTTTCTTCCCTCACGCCCCATCCAGCGCCATCGTCAGGTCGGCGATCAGGTCGCCCGGATGCTCGATGCCGATCGAAAGCCGGATGGTCGAGTCCAGCACGCCGATCCGCTCGCGTACGTCCGCGGGCACGCCGGAATGCGTCATGGTCGCCGGGTGGCTGGCAAGCGATTCCGTGCCGCCGAGGCTCACCGCCAGCTTGAAGATCGAAAGCGCATTGAGGAAGCGGAAGGAGGCCGGCTGACCGCCCTCGATGTCGAAGGAGAAGGTCGAGCCGCCGCCGGTGCACTGCCGGGCGAAGACTTTCCCCGTCGGCGAGGCCGGGTCGTCGAAGGGCAGGTAATGCAGCTTCTCCACCTTCGGATGATCCCGCAGGAAGGCGGCGACGGCGGCCGCATTGGCGTTCGCCTTTTCCATCCGCAGCGAAAGCGTCTCCAGCGAGCGGCCGAGCATCCAGCAGGAATGCGGGTCGAGCTGCGTGCCGATCGCGCCCCGCAGCGCCTTCACCTGTTTGATGATGGCCTTGGAGCCGAGTGCTGCGCCCGCGATCAGGTCCGAATGGCCGCCGACATATTTGGTCAGCGAATAGAGCGAGATATCCGCCCCGTGTTCGATCGGCCGCTGGAAGACAGGGCCGAGCAGCGTGTTGTCGCAGACGATGATCGGGCGGTGCCCCTGGACCTCGAGGATCAGCTCCGCCACCCGGCGGGTCATCGCCACATCCACCAGGCTGTTGGTGGGGTTGGCCGGCGTCTCGATCAGGATCACCGAAACGCGGCCCTTGCCCATCGCCTCCTCGGCCGCCGCCGCGACCGTCTCCTCGTTGACGCCGTCCGAAAAGCCGACCGCCGCGACCCCGAAATTGAGAAAGGTTTTCGCCAGCAGCGTCTCGGTGCCGCCATAGAGTGGCTGGGAGTGAAGGATGCTGTCGCCGGGCTTCACGAAGGTCATCAGCGTCGTGGCGATCGCCGACATGCCGGAGGAGAAGAGCGCGCAGCTTTCCGCCTGTTCGTAGACCGCCATCCGGTCCTCGACGATCTCGCTGTTCGGGTGGTTGAAACGGGAATAGACGAGCCCCGCGCCGGTGCCGGGCGGCGGCTCGCGGCGGCCGGAAACGAAGTCGAAGAAGTCTCGGCCCTCTTCCGCCGAATGGAAGACGAAGGTGGAGGTGAGAAAGACCGGTGGCTTGACCGCGCCTTCCGAAAGCTCAGGATCGTAACCGTAATTCAGCATCTGGGTTTCGGGGTGGAGCTTGTGGTTGCCGATATGTGTCTTGGAAGGATGCGGCGCGGTCATGTCTCTCTCCTGCGGTGAGGAAGCTGCACACTACTCAAGGGAAATAAGGGAGCGGCCACGTCTGCCAAGGTCAGGCCGTGGTTGGGGCGGAGAAGGGCCGCGCGGCGGATAATGTCCAATGCATACCATTGACAACCTGTCGCCCCCGGATATATGAATTTCAAAACTGGTAAGGCCAGCTTACCAGTTCGATGCCGAAGGAGAGCGGCGTCCGAGGAGGGTTCATGTTCACGGTGGTGGAATCGCGCCGCCTTTACCGGCACGTCGCGGAGCAGATGCGCAGCCTGATCGAGCGGGGAGAATTCGCCGTGGGCGAGAAGCTGCCCGCCGAGCGCGACCTTGCCGAAATGCTTTCCGTCTCCCGCCCGACCGTCCGGGAAGCCCTGATCGTACTGGAAGTCGAGGGTTTCGTGCAGATCCGTATGGGCTCCGGCGTCTATGTGCTGCGCCGGGCCGCACCTGTGGCGCTGTTCCAGCCGGAGGATGTCGAAGGCCCCTTCGAGCTTCTGCGCGCCCGCGCCGTGGTGGAATGCGCGATCGCGGAGGAGGCTGCCCGTGTCGCGCGGCCTGACCACATTGCCGTTCTCGATGAAAATCTCGCCCGCATGGCTGCCTCGCTCCATGACCGTCCGGCCGCCCTTGCGCTCGACCGCGCCTTCCACGTCGCCGTTGCCGGCATCATCGCCAATGCGACGCTCAACCGTTTCGTCGGCGAAATCCACGACTTGAGGCTGACGGCCTATTTCGAGCGCCTCGCCAGCCATTTCGAAAACCCGGAGACCTGGCGCGAGGCCATGGAGGAACACCGGGCCGTGCGCGATGCGATCGCCGCCGGCGACGCGCAAGGTGCGCGAAAGGCGATGCGCATCCATCTCGACAAATCGCAGTCGAGGCTGTCCGAAAGTTTCGGCGAGGAGCCGGCGGACAGCATCAAGCCTGCCGGACAGCAGAAGCTTGCCGGCGGGTAATGACCCGGCGTGAAATGAAACTGACTTCAACCTTGGGAGGATTTGAAAATGAAGTTCAGATTGACGAGCATTCTCGGCGCAACCGCCGCCGTTCTGGTTACCGCGCTTGCCGCGCATGCCCAGACGACGCTGAAATGGGCGCATGTCTACGAGACGTCCGAACCGTTCCACACGGAATCGGTCTGGGCGGCGGAAGAGATCGCCAAGCGCACCGAAGGCCGCTACAAGGTAGACGTCTTCCCGGCCTCGCAGCTCGGCAAGGAAGCCGATATCAACCAGGGCCTCAAACTCGGCACCGTCGATATCATCATCTCGGGCTCGAGCTTCGCATCGCGTGAATATCCGCCGATCGGCGTCACCTATTTCCCCTATATTTTCCGCGATCCGAGCCACCTGATCGCCTATACCAAGAGCGACGTCTTCAAGCGCCTCGCTGAAGGATATGAGGAAGCCTCCGGCAACCACATCACCGCCGTCACCTATTACGGCACGCGCCACACGACGGCGAACAAGCCGATCGAGAAATGCGCCGACATGGCCGGCCTGAAGATCCGCGTGCCGGATGTGCCTGCCTATCTCGCCATGCCGCGCGCCTGCGGCGCCAACACCACGCCGATCGCCTTTGCGGAGGTCTACCTCGCGCTGCAGAACGGCACGGTCGAGGCCCAGGAAAACCCGCTCACCACCATCGAAGCGAAGAAGTTCTACGAGGTCCAGAAGAACATCATCCTCTCCGGCCACATCGTCGATCACCTCAATACGGTGGTCTCGAAGACGCTCTGGTCGAGCCTTTCGGACGAGGACAAGAAGATCTTCTCCGAAGTGATGGCTGAAGCCGCCGAACGCGCCACCAAGATCATCGAGGAGCGTGAAGCCGCGCTCGTTGCCAAGTTCAAGGAGCAGGGCCTGACGGTGACGGAAGTCGATAAGTCCGATTTCGAGAAGACGGTTCTGGAGAAGGTCACCTTCGAGGAGTTCGGCTACAAGAAGGAAGACTGGGAAGCCATCCGCGCCGTTCAGTAAAATCGTCCATGCCCGGCATCAGGCGATGCCGGGCATTTCCAGTGTTTTCGATTTCAGCGGAGCTTTGCGAATGACGGAGCAGCAACACGCGCCGATCAGCGTCGAAGAAATGGCCCATGCCTTCGAGGAGGATGTCGGTCCGGCCGATCTCTCTCCCTATGCCGTGGAGGACTGGCTGACCCTTGCCATTTTCTGGGGCATGGCAATCTGCGTCTTCCTCCAGTTCTTCACCCGTTACGCCTTGAACAACAGCCTGGCCTGGACGGAGGAAATCGCCGCGAACTGTCTCGTCGTCATCGTCTTCTTAGGTTCGGTGATGTGCGTGCGCATGGCGCGCCACATCCAAGTGGACCTTCTCTACCGGTTCCTGCCGCCGAGGGTCGGGCGTGCGCTCGAGCTTCTGGTCGATTTCATCGTCATCGGCTTCTTCGCCTACACCACCTGGCTCATGTGGCGTTACATCGCCATCGTCGGCAACGAGCGCATGGTGACGGTCAACCTGCCGCGCGGCTACGTCTTCTATGCCGTGTTCGCAGCCTTCGCGCTGATGCTGGCGCGCTCCGTGCAGAATTTCGTCAAGGACATGATCAACGAAAAATCCGTTCGCGAAAAGGCGAGCGAAACCGGCGTTCAGGGGGTCTGACCAGTGCTTCTTCTTATCGGATCCTTTTTGCTCCTCATGATCATCGGCACACCGATTGCTGTGTCGCTCGGTGTGTCATCGCTGCTCTATCTGGTGATCTACGGCGTCGCGCCCGATATCATCGCCGCCCAGCGCATGATCGCCGGCGTCGAAAGCTTTCCGCTGATCGCTGTCCCGTTCTTCATCCTCGTCGGCAATCTGATGAACATCGCCGGGGTGACGAGCCGCATCTATAAATTCGCCCTGTCGCTCGTCGGCTGGATGAGGGGCGGCCTGGCGCAGGTCAACATCATCGGCTCGGTCGTCTTCTCGGGCATGTCCGGAACGGCGCTCGCCGATGCCGCGGGCATCGGCAC
>NZ_JBHFJG010000015.1:20906-25944 GCF_057559155.1 Rhizobium moroccans
GGCATCGGCACGATCGAGATCAAGGCCATGAAGGATCACGGCTATCCGGTCGAGGCCGCTGTCGGGGTCACCGCCGCGTCCGCGACCCTCGGGCCGATCTTCCCGCCGTCGCTGCCCTTCGTCATCTACGGCATGATGGCGAATGTCTCGATCGGCGCCCTGTTCATGGCCGGCATCCTGCCGGGCATCGTCATGACGCTCCTGATGATGCTGACCGTCTTCATCTTTGCCTACCGCAAGGGCTGGGGATCGGACACGCCGTTCGAGTTGAAGAAACTCGCGTCCGCGTCTCTGGAAGTGGCCATCGTTCTCTGCTTCCCGGTGGCGGTCTACCTGCTGATCCTGGCGGGCCTGTCGATCAACGTGGCCGTGCTGGTCGCACTCGTCGCACTCATCGCGCTGGACTGGTATTACGATTTCTCCGCCGTCATGGCGCTGATGACGCCGGTGCTCCTGATCGGCGGCATGACCATGGGCTGGTTCACCCCGACCGAAGCTGCGGTTGCGGCGGTCATCTGGTCGCTCTTCCTCGGCCTCGTGCGGTATCGTACGATGACCTTGAAGACGCTCGCCAAGGCGAGTTTCGATACGATCGAGACCACGGCGTCGGTGCTGTTCATCGTCACCACCGCCTCGATCTTCGCATGGCTCCTGACGGTCAGCCAGGCGGCCCAGCTGTTCTCCGACTTCATGTTCTCGCTGACGGACAATTGGTGGACCTTCCTGATCATCGTCAACATCTTGCTGCTGATCGTCGGTGCCTTCCTCGATACGATCGCCGCGATCAGTATTCTGGTTCCGATCCTGATGCCGATCGCTGCCCGCTATGGGATCGATCCGGTGCATATGGGCCTGATCTTCACGCTGAACCTGATGATCGGTCTCTTGACGCCGCCGGTCGGCATGGTGCTGTTCGTGCTTTCGCGGATATCGAAACTGTCGGTAGAGCGGACGACGATGGCCATCCTGCCATGGATGATTCCGCTCTTCCTGGCTCTGATCCTCATCACCTTTATTCCGACGATCACGCTCTGGCTGCCGACGCAGCTCGGCCTGATCAAATAAGGATGGGGC
Organism: Rhizobium moroccans; assembly: GCF_057559155.1. Taxonomy (NCBI): domain Bacteria; kingdom Pseudomonadati; phylum Pseudomonadota; class Alphaproteobacteria; order Hyphomicrobiales; family Rhizobiaceae; genus Rhizobium; species Rhizobium moroccans. The sequence continues at coordinate 21,981 of NZ_JBHFJG010000015.1, forward strand.
AGATGCAAACGAGACTGGCACGCCTCTATGGCCAGCGGGATCTCAAGGTCGAGGAGGCGCCGGTTGCGGCGCCTCGCGAAGGCGAGGTGCTGCTGAGGATGGCGGCGGGCGGCATTTGCGGCTCAGACCTGCATTATTACCAGGACGGCGGCTTCGGCCCCGTCCGGGTGCGGGAGCCGATCATTCCGGGCCATGAGGCGGCGGGCTATGTGGAGGCATTGGGGCCGGGCGTCTCAGGCCTCGCGATCGGCGATCTTGTCTCGGTCAATCCGAGCCAGCCCTGCGGCCATTGCCGCTTCTGCGAGGAGGGCTTGCCCATCCACTGCCTCAACATGCAGTTCATGGGCAGCGCCATGCGTCTTCCCCATGCGCAGGGCATGTTCCGCGATTGGCTCGTGGTGCCGGCGATCCAGTGCCATCCGGCCGGTAAGACGGTGAGCGCCGGTGAGGCGGCCTGCGCCGAGCCGCTGGCCGTCTGCCTGCATGCGGTATCGCGGGCCGGCGATCTCAAAGGCAAGCGCGTGCTGGTCACGGGCGCCGGGCCGATCGGCGTGCTCGTCGTGGCCGCTGCCCGTCATGCCGGAGCCGGCGAGATCGTCGTGACCGATCTCACGGATGCGGCTCTGGAAAGAGCTGCTGCCATGGGCGCTGACAGAACGGTGAACGTGGCGACGAATGCCACCGATCTGGCGACATTCGAGGCGGAGAAGGGCTATTTCGACGTGGCCTTCGAATGCTCGGCGGCAGCACCGGCGATCAGGACGGCCGTGGCGGCGGTGAAGCCGCGCGGGATGATCGTCCAGGTGGGCGTTACCGGAGACGTGCCGGTGCCCTTGAACGCGCTGGTCGGCAAGGAATTGCAGTGGATCGGGTCGCAGCGCTTCGACGACGAATTCGCGATCGCCGCCGACCTGATCGGGCGACGCGAAATCGATGTGCGGCCGATCATCTCCCACACCTTTCCGATCGATCAGGCCGTGGCGGCCTTCGAACAGGCAGGCGACCGCACGGCCGCCTGCAAGGTGCAACTGACTTTTCTCTCCTGAGGGGTTTTCATGCGGCATACATGGCGTTGGTTCGGCCCGGTCGATAAGGTAACCGTTGAGGATGCGGCGCAGGCCGGTGCCAAGGGCATCGTCAGCGCGCTTCACCATATTCCGACAGGGGATGTCTGGCCTGTCGAGGAGATCGCCAAGCGCCACGAGGAGATCAAGGCGGGCGGCCTTTTTTGGGACGTGGTGGAAAGCGTGCCCGTCTCCGAAAGCATCAAGACGCAGACCGGCGAATGGCGGAGCCACATCGCCAACTGGCAGGAATCGCTGCGCCGTCTTTCGGCCTCGGGCATTCGCACCGTCTGCTACAATTTCATGCCGGTGCTGGACTGGACCCGCACGGACCTGCGCTGGACGGCCCGCCACGGCGCCAAGGCCATGCGCTTCGATCTCATCGATTTCGTAGCCTTCGACATCCACCTTCTGCAGCGCCCCGGCGCGCCGGAAGATTATGACCAGGCGACGCGCGAAAAGGCTGCGAAGCGTTTTGCCGAAATGCCGGACGAGCGCCGCTTAGCGCTGTCGAAGAATATAGGCGCCGGCCTTCCGGGTTCGGCCGACGGATACACCCTGCCGCAGTTGCGAGAACACCTGGCGACCTATGACGGCATCAGCCGCGAAAAGCTGCAACAGCACCTCATAGATTTCCTCTCGGAAGTGACGCCGGTGGCGGAACAGGTCGGCATCAATATCTGCGCTCATCCCGACGATCCGCCGTGGGCGCTGCTCGGCCTGCCGCGTATTCTTTCGACCGAGGAAGACTACGCGCACATGCTGCGGCAGGTGGATAGCTCCGCCAATGGCGTCACCTTCTGCACCGGCTCGCTCGGGGCCCGCGCCGAAAACGACCTGCCGGGCATGGTCGAGCGCCTTGCGCCCCGCATTCACTTCGTCCATCTGCGCAACGTTCATCGGGAAGAGGAGGGAACGCCTTGCTCCTTCTATGAGGACGAGCATCTCGAGGGCCACACGGACATGGTGGCGGTGATCGCCGAGCTGCTGAAGGAAGAAACGCGCCGCAGGGCGGAAGGCCGCGCGGATCACGAAATCCCGATGCGTCCGGATCACGGCCAGGAAATCCTCGACGACCTGAAGCGTGGCGCGCAACCCGGCTATCCGGCCATCGGCCGATTGAAGGGTTTGGCGGAACTGCGCGGTATCGAGCGGGCGCTCTCCCACAGCCAATATGGGCTTTGATCATGGACCGCCTTTCCGCTTCGACCCAATTCTCCGGCCCGGTCGTGCTGCCGGCCTATGATCGCAAGGCGCTGGAACCGGGCATCCTGCATATCGGCCTCGGTGCCTTCCACCGTGCCCATCAGGCGGTCTATACCGATGCGGCGCTGACCGAGGAGTTCGGCCCATGGGGCATCATCGGCGTCAGCCTGCGCTCGGCGGATATCGTCCGCGAACTCAACGAGCAGGACGGGCTCTATTCGGTCGTCACCCGCAGCGGCGCGGGCGAAAGCGTGCAGGTAGTCGGCTCGATCATCAAAGGGCTGGCGGCGGTAGAAGAACGCGATGAACTGCTGAGGCTGCTTGCCGATCCCGAAATCAGGATCGTCACCATCACGGTCACGGAAAAGGCCTATGGGCTCGACCCGGTGAGCGGCGGGCTCGATCGTGGCCATCCGTCGGTGAAGGCCGATCTCGAAAACCCTGCAGCGCCGATCGGCATTCTCGGCTATCTCGTGGCCGGCCTCGCAAGCCGCAAGAATGCAGGCCTGCCGCCGTTCACGGTGCTCTGCTGCGACAACCTGCCGACCAATGGCCGCATCGTCCGGGGTCTGGTGATCGAGATGGCTGGCGCCAACGATCCCGCGCTCGCCACCTGGATATCGGAAAAGGGAGCCTTCCCATCCAGCATGGTGGACCGCATCGTGCCGGCCGCGACGGAGGAAAGCCGCGCCCGCGCAACCGCAATGCTCGGCGTCGAGGACCGGCAGTCGCTGGAAACCGAGCCCTTCATGCAATGGGTGATCGAGGATCATTTCATCTCCGGCCGCCCGAAATGGGAAGCCGGCGGCGCACTCTTTGTCGATGACGTGGAGCCCTATGAGAAGATGAAGCTCCGGCTTCTCAACGGCGCGCATTCGATGATCGCCTATCTCGGGCAATTGAAGGGCCTGGAATTCGTGCGCGACGTCATGGCCGTGCCGGAATATGCGCAATTGGCGCGGCGGCATATGCAGGCGGCGGTGAAGACGCTTGATCCGGTGCCCGGCATCGACCTCAAGCACTATATCGACCAGTTGATCGAGCGCTTCGCTAATCCGACCATCGCGCACCGGACGCGCCAGATCGCCATGGACGGCACGCAGAAGCTGCCGCAGCGCATCTTCGCCGGCACGGTGGACGATCTCGCGGCGGGCCGCGATGCCGCCTCCTTCGCCTATGCGACGGCGCTCTGGATCGCCTATGCGAAACGCACGCCGGATATCGACGATCCGCGGCGGGAGGAAGTCCGGGCGGCGGCCGCGCAAGCATCCCCGGATGATCCCTCGGCGCCGTTCTTCGCCATTCCGGGGCTGTTTCCGCAGGCGCTTGTCGGGAACCGCGGATGGCGGGATCGGGTCAATGCGAAGCTCGAAGAGATCGAGGCGGGGCGCATCTGACTGCTACCGGGATTAGCCCCTCACCCTAACCCTCTCCCCGCAGGCGGGGAGAGGAGACGTGCCCTGCGGCACGGTCGCGGTCGTGGCAGAACGGTGCGGCATATCCCTTCTCGGAAGAGATTAGCCATCCTCGACGTCGGAGAAGGAGTTGAGCGAGTGCCACGCGCGTCCTTCTCCCCGTCAGAACGGGGAGAAGGTGCCGGCAGGCGGATGAGGGGCAATCGATAGGAAGGATCAGATCAGCTTCGCGAAAGCGACCGCGGTGTCGTTCATGCGGTTGGAGAAGCCCCATTCGTT
>NZ_JBHFJG010000015.1:25964-157146 GCF_057559155.1 Rhizobium moroccans
CGGATGAGGCCCCCACCCCGAAACTACCCCCTGAATGTATAGTCCGCGATCGACTGCGGCTTCATCTCGATCGAGAAGCCCGGCCGCGAGGGCGGCATGTAGGCGGCGTTGCGGATGACGCAGGGATCGACGAAGTGCTCGTGCAGGTGATCGACATATTCGATGACGCGGCCTTCCTTGGTGCCGGAAACCGCGACATAGTCGATCATCGAAAGATGCTGGACATATTCGCAAAGCCCGACGCCGCCCGCATGCGGCCAGACCGGGAGATTGTATTTCGCCGCGATCAGCAGCACCGCCAGCACCTCGTTCAGCCCGCCCATGCGGCATGAATCGATCTGCACGATATCGATCGCGCCTTCGGCGATGAACTGCTTGAACATGATGCGGTTCTGGCACATCTCGCCGGTCGCGACCTTCACCGGACCGATCGCCTGGCGGATCTTGCGGTGGCCGGCGACATCGTCGGGGCTCGTCGGCTCCTCGATGAAGAAGGGATTGGCGAAGGCGAGCTTCTTGACCCAATCGATCGCCTGATCGACTTCCCATACCTGGTTGGCGTCGATCATCAGGTAACGGTCGGGGCCGATCACCTCGCGGGCGATGGTCAGCCTGCGGATATCGTCCTCCAGATCGCGGCCGACCTTCATCTTGACGTGGTTGAAGCCGGCATCGACGGCTTGCCTGCAGAGACGGCGCAGCTTTTCTTCCGGATAGCCGAGCCAGCCGGCCGAAGTCGTGTAGCAGGCATAGCCTTCGCGCTTCAGCGTCTCGATCCGCTCCGTCTTGCCGGCCTCGGCTTTTTTCAAGATCGCGACGGCCTCCTCACGGGTCAGCACGTCGGTGAGGTAGCGGAAATCGACGATATCGGCGATTTCTTCCGCCGAAAGCTCGGAGACGAGCTGCCAGACAGGCTTTTCTTGTTGCTTGGCAAGAAGGTCCCAGAAGGCGTTGACGACCGCGCCGGTGGCAAGGTGCATGGCGCCCTTGTCCGGGCCGATCCAGCGGAGCTGGCTGTCGCTGGTCAGATGCCGCCAGAACTTGCCGGGGCTGGCGCGGAAGGCTTCGAGTTCCTGGCCGACGACCAGGTGCCGCATGGCCTTGATCGCCATGCAGCAGATGTCGTTGCCGCGGCCGATGGTGAAGGTAAGCCCATGGCCCGTAAGCCCCTCGCTATCGGTATCGAGGATGACGTAAGCCGCCGAATAGTCGGGGTCCGGGTTCATCGCATCCGAACCGTCGAGGCTTTGCGAGGTCGGAAAGCGCAGATCGAAAACGCGAAGATCGGTGATGCGGGTCATGGGTCTCTCTTTATGGTGTGACTCAAATGGTCCAGCCGCCGTCGATCGCGAAGGCCTGGCCGGAAGTGTAGGTAGCGCCGGCGATGTAGACGGCGAGATCGGCGATCTCCTCCGGCGTGCCGAGCCGGCCCATAGGCTGGCGGGCGATGAAGGCGGCGCGGGCTTCGTCGTAATTGCCCTGGGCGCGCATGCGGTCCTGCAGCGAAGGGCTTTCGACCGTGCCGGGGCAGATGCAGTTGCAGCGGATGCCCTGCGCCACGTAGTCGGCGGCAACCGCCTTTGTAAGCCCGACGACGGCCGCCTTGGTGACGCCGTAGGCGAAGCGGTTCGGCACGCCCTTCACGCTGGAGGCGACCGAGGACATGTTGATGATCGAGCCATCCTTGCGCTCCAGCATGCCGGGCAGCACGGCGCGGATGGTGCGGATCATCGCCTTGACGTTGAGATCGAAGGCGAATTCGAGATCGCTGTCCTTCATTTCGAGGATCGAGCCGCCATGTACGACGCCGGCGCAATTGAAGAGGATATCGACCTTGCCGATCTTTTCGACCGCGGCCGTGACCGCGGCTTCGTCCAGAACGTCCAGCTTCGTCGCCGTCAGGTTGGGAAGCTTCGGGAGTTCGGCGAGCGCCTTTTCGTTGATGTCGGTCGCATGAACCGTGGCGCCGGCCTTGGCAAACGCGACGGCGCTGGCCCCGCCGATGCCTTGCGCGGCGGCGGTGATGAGTACGGTCTTTCCTTCGAGCGTCTTGGTCATTCTATCCTCGATCTTGTCCAGTCGGTCCGGCGGTCAGTCGTGATGGAAAACCTCCTCCATCATCGCCCACCATTCCCCTTCCTTACGGCTTTCGAGCGGCTTTTGGCAGGGGATCGTGAAGGACCACCATTCCTGATTTTTCGGGTCGGCGGCGATTGTCGCCATGTCGGCCTCGAAATCCGTGCCGTGATACTCCCAGGTGCCGAAGAGCAGGTTTTCCGGCTCGCGCAGGAAGATCGTGTAGTTCTTGATGTTGGCGCGGCTGATGAGGTCGAGCACTTCCGGCCAGACGGCGGCATGCAGCCGCTTGTATTCGGCGATCATTTCCGGCCGCACACCGATCACCATGCCCATGCGTTGCATCGTGTTCTCCTCAGACTTCCACCAGCGCCTTGACCACGCCGGCAGCGGGGTCGGTGAGGCCCGCGAAGCGTTCCGGCACCTCGGCAAGCGTCATCCGGTGGGTGATGAGCGCTTCCGGCACCTCGCCGGCGCGCATCGCCTCCATCACCCGCTCGAAATCCGCGACCGTCGCATTGCGGCTGCCGAGCAGGGTCGTTTCCCGCTTGTGGAATTCCGGATCGGAGAAGGTGATGTCGCTCGCGACGATCGAGACCAGCACATAGGTGCCGCCATGGCCGACGAGCGAGAAGCCGCGCTCGATGGCCTTCGGATTGCCGGTCGCATCGAAAACGACGTCGAAGAAATCGCCGCCGGTGATCCTGGAAAGCTCCTCCGTATCGCCGGAGCCGAGCTGCACGGTATGCGCTACGCCGAGATGCCGCCTGCCGAACTCCAGCCGGTCGGCGCGGCCGTCGATCAGCGTCACTTCGCCGCCGTTGAGGCGGGCGAAGATTGCCACCGCCATGCCGATCGGTCCGGCGCCGACAATCAACACCTTCTGGCCGGGTTCGACCTTGGCGCGGGCGACCGCATGGGCGCCGATCGCCAAGAATTCGACCATCGCGGCCTGATCGACGGACAGACCCTCCGCCTTCAGCACGAATTGCTCGGGCAGGGAGAGATATTCCGTCATGCCGCCGTCGCGGTGGACGCCGAGCACGCCGATATTGCGGCAGCAGTTGGTCTTGCCCTTGAGGCAGGCGCTGCAATGGCCGCAGGAGATATAGGGAATGACCGAAACCGTGTCGCCGGCCTTGAGTCGGCTGCCGGCGGGTGCTTCCTCGACGGTCGCCGAAAGTTCGTGCCCCATCACCCGCGGATAGGAGAGGTAGGGCTGGTTGCCGGTGAAGATGTGGAGATCGGTGCCGCAGACGCCGATCCGCCGGAGCTTTACCAGAACCTCGCCTTCGCCACGCGCTGGCTTGGGTCGGTCGATGGCGGAAAGCTTGCCGGGGGAATCGCAGATGATGGTCAGCATGATTTCAACCTGTCAGGAAGCGGATGGGTGGGAGGCGCCCAGCCGGTAGAAGGATTTGGCGTTGCCGCCGAAGACGGCGTCGTGTTGTTCGGCCGGCACGATATCGAGGCATTGCGCGAGCCAGGCTTGGTAGTCGCCGGCAAGCCGGAGCACCGGCCAGTCGCTGCCCCAGATCACTCGTTCCGGACCGAAGAGATCGAGAATGGTCTCGGCATAGGGCCGCACAGCCTGCGGCTTCTGGTCCCCGGCTTCGGTCAGCAGGCCGGAAAGCTTGCAGTGGAGGTTCGGCAATTGGGCGAGCGCCTTCATCCGCGAATACCAGCCGACAAACCGGCCCTCCGCGATCAGCGGCTTGGCGCCGTGATCGGTGACGATCGGCAGCTCGGGATGCCGCCCGGCGAAGGCGATGAGCGGGTCGAGATGGCGGGGCAGAACCAGCGCATCGAAGACAAGCCCATGCTCCTGCATGGCTGCGATGGCCGGATCGAGCGCCGGATCGTCGATCCAATTGTCGTCGGCGATGTCCTGCAGCATCGGCCGAAAACCTTTCAGCTTCGGATGCTGCGCCAGCCGGGCGATATTGGCCGGGGCATCGGCCGCCTTGAGGTCCGTCCAGCCTACGACGCCGAGAATGAAGGGATGGCGGTCGGCAAGGTCGAGCATGAAATCGGTGTCGGCCTCGCTCTCCATGGTCTGCACCAGCACGGTGCCATCGACTTTTGCCTCGGCAAGGATCGGTTCGAGATCCTCCGGTATGAAGTCGCGATGGATCGCGGCAAGTTCGGCTGGAGGCCATTGGCCCACCCGGTCGGCGATCCGCCAGAAATGCTGGTGCGCATCGATCCGCATGGGATCAGGCTCCTTCGCCCGGCACCGGCGCGCCTTCGGCGATCAGCCCGCGTTCCTTGAGCCGTGTCCAGAAGGAGGCAGGGATGGTTTCGGAAAACCAGTCGACATTCGACTTGATCTGTTCGGCGGTGCGGGCGCCGGAAACGATCGTGACGACGGCCGGATGCGCGAGCGGGAATTGCAGGGCCGCGGCTTGCATGCTGACGCCTTCTTCTTCGCAGGCGGCGTGCAGCGCATCGACGCGGGCGATCATTTCGGCCGGCGCGTCGGCATAGTTGAATTTTCGGTTGCCGGCGAGGATGCCGGAATTGAAGGGACCGGCGACGACGATCGCCACGCCCTTTTCGGCGCAATCGTCCATGAAGGCGAGGCTCTGCTGCTCGAGCAGCGTATAGCGGCCGGCAAGCATCGAGACGTCGATATCGAAGACCTGCATGGCGTCGCGGATGATTTCCCATTCGTTGACGCCGAGGCCTATGGCCTTGGTCGAACCCTCGTTGCGCAGTTTGCCGAGCGCGCGGAAGCCGCCGCCTGCCATCAACTGGTTCCAATAGTGTTCGTGGCGGTCGCCATGGGTCATGCGGCCGATATCATGGATATAGAGAATATCGGGCTTCAAGATGCCGAGACGCTGCTGGCTCGCCTCGAAGGACCGCATGATGCCGTCATAGCTGTAGTCGTAGACCGGCCGGAACGGCAGCGGCTCGACATAGCCGTCTTCCTCGGGGCCGACCGTCTCGTCCGGCGTCATCACACGGCCGACCTTGGTGCTCAGCGTATAGCTCTCGCGCGGCAGATCGGTCAGCATCGTGCCGAGCCGGCGTTCCGATCGCGTGAAGCCGTAGAAGGGAGCGGTATCGAAATAGCGGATGCCCGCATCCCAGGATGCCTTGAAAGCGCCGGCCGATTCCTCATAAGCGGTCTTGCGATAGAGGTTTCCCATCTGCGCGCAGCCGAGACCCATGAGGGTGACTTCGACCGGGCGATGGGGCAGGGCGCGTTTATCGGCGACGTTCATCTGCAAATCCTTGAAGTCATAAAAGGGACGCGCACCATTCGCGATGCGCGCCAGCGGGAGGATCAGTAAAGGACGTTCTTAGCTTCCGGCTTGTCGATATTGTCCTTGGTGACGACGACCACGCCGGTATCGACGAACTTCTCGACCTTTTCCTTGCCGATCACCTTCTTGACGGTCTGGATGCCGAGTTCGCCCATCTGGAAGGAACCCTGCACCGCGATGCCGGCGAGCGTTCCGTCCTTGACGAATTCCTGGAGATCTTGGTTGCCGTCGAAGCCGATCGCGACCACCTGACCAGCCTTGCCGGACTGCTTCAGCGCGCGGCCCATGCCGATCGCAGTCGGCTCGTTGGCGCCGAAGATGCCCTTGAGGTCGGAATTGGCGGCGAGAACATCGGTCGTCTGGTTGAGTGCGGTCGCCATCTGGGACTGCGAATAGAACGGGCCGACGATTTCGAGCTTCGAGTTCGCCTTGATGTAGTCGGTGAAGCCGCCGACGCGGCCGATCTCGGAACCGGCACCTGCCACATAAGACATGACGGCGATCTTGCCTTCCGTGCCGACCTTTTCGATCAACGCCTGGGCGGCCAGTTCGCCGGCCTTCTTGTTATCGGTGGCGAGGAACGATTGGTAATACTGCTCCGAGCCCTCGGCCAGCATGGAATCGATGATGATGACCGGGATGCGGGCTTCCCAGGCCTTCTTTACGGCCGGGACAAGCGCATCCGGATCGGATGGGGCGAGCACGATGCCGGAGACGCCGCGGTTGACGGCATTCTCGACCATGTTGACCTGATCGGCGATCGCCGATTCCGCGGCCGGACCCTGGAAGGTCATCGTGTCCTCGCCGCCGGCCTCCTTCATGGCGGCATCAGCGCCCTTCTGGACGTTCTGCCAGAAGGTGGAGTTCACGGTCTTGACGATGACGGCGATCTCGCCGGCCTGAGCCGGGATCGCGGCAAGCGCGATCGCGGATGTCAGCAGCGCGGCTGCAAGTTTCTTCATTTCTTCCTCCTACTTCGATTGGCCTGACCGGCCGGTTTTCGGGAGCTCCTCACTCCCTGTCACTCTTTCTGTATGCCGCGGAAAAAGGTCCGCGCTGCCTTCTCTTCATCGGCGGTTGCGTAGCTGGTCGATCCAGACGGTGACCAGGATGACGAGGCCGATGATGATCTGCTGCGTGAAGGCGGAGACGCCATTCATGTTGAGGCCGTTCCGGAGAATGCCGATGACGAAGGCGCCGATCGCCGTGCCGGAAATCGTGCCGACGCCGCCGATCAGCGAGGTGCCGCCGATGACGGCGCTGGCGATCGCATCGAGCTCGTACATCACGCCCTCGTTCGGCTGAGCGGTGACGAGGCGCGACATCAGCACGCAGCCGGTCAGCCCCGCGAGCGTGCCCGACAAGATATAGGTGAAGCTGACGACGCGGCTGACATTGACGCCGGAAAGGCGCGCGGCATCGGCATTCGAGCCGACCGCATAGATATGCCGCCCGAGTACTGAACGGTTCAGCATGAAGGAGACGGCAATCGCGATCACCACCATCAGGATGACCGGGTAGGGAATGCCCGGGAATACGACGGTCGGAAAGCCGTCGTCGCCGATGTTGACGATGCGCAGGAACGAGCCGTTGCCGAGCACGCCGAAGGACTCTCCGAGACCGGAGACGGCGCGGGCGCCGGTGATTTCGAGCGCCACACCGCGGGCGATCAGCATCATGCCGAGGGTGGCGATGAAGGGCGGCAGTTTCAGTCGCGTCACCACAAACCCGTTGATCCAGCCGCAGAGCGAGCCGGTCAGGATGCCGAGCAGCATGCCGACGGGAACCGGCATGCTCCATTCCTTGACGGCCAGCGCCGCAACCACGCCGGAAAGCGCCAGTACCGAGCCGACGGAAAGATCGATGCCGCCGGTGATGATGACGCAGGTGGCGCCGATGCCGAGAAGGGCGATCGAGGTGACCTGCAGCGCCACCGTCATGCCGTTGTTGACGGTGAAGAAGGCGCTGCTCGTGAACGAGAAGACGGCGATCAGCACGAAAAGGCTGCCGAGTGCGGCAAACTTCTGGATGATGTCCTTCTGCCGGTCGTTCAGCGAAACGCTCTTCTGCTTCGGAGTTTCGGTAATCTCAGCCATGCTATGCCTCAATTCGATCGCGCGTAGCCGGACGCGTATCGCATGATTTCTTCCTGGTCGGTCTTGCGGGTCTCGAGGATGCCGGTGATGCGTCCGTTATGGAAAACCGCGACCCTATCGGTCATTCCGAGGATTTCCGGCAGTTCCGAACTGATGAGAACGACGCCGATGCCCTCGGCGGCAAGCTCATCCATGATCTTGTAGATCGCGAATTTCGCGCCGACATCGATGCCGCGGGTGGGTTCGTCGAAGAACAGCACCTTCGACTTGCGGAACAGCCATTTGCCGATGATGATCTTCTGCTGGTTGCCGCCCGAAAGCAGCCGCACCGGCTGCTTGATGGAAGGCGTGCGGATATTGAGAAGGCTCACATAATCCTTGGTGGCCTTCTCATGCTTGGCAAAATCGATGAGGCCGAAACCGTTCGAGACCTCGTCCATGTTGGCGAGCGTCATGTTGGCGTCGACCGGCATCTTCACCGCCAATCCTTGCGCCTTGCGGTCTTCGGAAAGGTAGGCGATGCCGGCGGAAATCGCGTCACGCGGCGAGCTGATCGAAAGCGTCTCGCCGTGCAGGGTCACGGTGCCGGTATCGAGCGGATCGGCGCCGAAGATGGCGCGCGCGACTTCTGTGCGTCCCGCGCCCATCAGCCCGGCAAAACCGAGGATTTCGCCGCGGCGGAGCGTGAAGGAGACATCGCGGAAAAGCCCGGAGCGGGTAAGCCCCTCGGCCTTGAAGATGATGTCGTCGGAAGGTGTGGAAGTCCGGTCGGGAAACTTGTCTTCGAGCGAGCGGCCAACCATGCGCGCGACGATGGCGTCCACCGTGGTGGCGGCAAAATCGTCCGTCGCGATATAGCGGCCGTCACGCAAGACCGTGACGCGATCGACGATTTCCGCCATCTCGTCCAGCCGGTGGGAGATGTAGACGATGCCGACGCCGGCGGCTTTCAGGTCGCGGATCACCTTGAAGAGAAGGCGGGTTTCCTGCTCGGTGAGCGAAGAGGTCGGCTCGTCCATGATGAGCACTTCCGCATCGAGCGACAGCGCCTTGGCGATCTCCACCATCTGGCACTGGGCAACCGAAAGGCTGCGCACCGGCGCATCGGGATCGATATCGACGCCGAGCCTATCGAGACAGCGCTTCGCATCGGCCTTCAGCTTCTTGCGATCGACGAGGAATCCGCGACGCGGCTCGCGGGCGAGATAGATGTTTTCCGCCACCGAGAGATGCGGAACGAGGTTGAGTTCCTGATGGATGATGGCGATGCCGGCAGCTTCCGACTCCAGCGGAGAGGAGAAGCTGCGTTCCTCGCCCTTGTAGACGATCCTGCCGGCATTGGCCTGATAGACGCCGCTGATGATCTTCATGAGCGTCGACTTACCGGCGCCGTTTTCGCCGCAGACCGCATGCACTTCGCCGCGCCGCAGGTCGAAATGGACGTCGGAGAGAGCGCGGACGCCCGGAAATTCCTTGGTGATGCCGTCGAGCCTCAGCAGCGGCTCGCCGGCCTTGGATCTCTCCTCGGAGCCAAGGCCATGGGCTGGCGCATGCATGCCGTGTCCGGCTGATCCTCCCATGGAACTCCTCCCGTGCCGCGATGGCCTTGAACAGCCGGACTAGCTCCACCCGCCGGCTTTGATCCTATTGGTTAAACCCGATGACTGAACTGGTCAAGCCAATTATCTCCGCGAGGAGGATGGGTGACGCGAGACCGGTCCATGATGATTGGGTGTCTGGATAAATATCCTTGTAAATCAATCATATGTTTTCCTCCTTGCTCTCGTCCGACACAATGACTATGGTAAGGCCACGTTATCCAGCGCGGCAAAAAGATGAACGGATCAATCAAGGCGGCGGAGCCGCGAAGGCTGTACCAGCAGATCGCGGACCAGATACGCACCCTCATCAATGGCGGGCATTTTCCGGCCGGCGCGCGGCTGCCGGCGGAGCGTGAGCTTGCCCAGCAATTGGGCGTTTCCCGGCCTTCGCTGCGCGAGGCGCTGATCGCGCTCGAAATCGACGGCAGCGTCGAAATCCGCATGGGATCGGGCATCTACGTGACGGCCGAGTCCGAGCGCCGCACCTGGCAGACCGGCTCCATGGGCGAAAGCCCGGTGGAGCTGATGGAGGCGCGCGCCGCCGTCGAGGGAGCCGTGATCCTGGCCGCGGCGGCGAGGGTCACGGGTGAGGGGCTGAAATCGCTTCGCCAGATCCTCGATACCATGCGCGTCGAGATCGAGGCGGGCCGCAAGCCGCTCGATCAGGACCGGCTCTTTCATCTGACGGTCGCCACCCAGAGCGGCAATTCCGTGCTGGCCCATATCGTCGGCGATCTGTTCGACGAGCGGCACAGCCCGATTTCGGCGCAGATCAGGACGCGTTTCGAGACGCCGGATACCTGGCACCGCGCGCTGGAAGAGCATGAGGCGATCTATGCGGCGCTGGAGGCGCACGATCCGCTTCTCGCCCAGGCGATGATGCATGCGCATCTGGAGGAATCGAAGCGCCGCTGGATGGAAAACGAGCCGCGCTGAGCTGCGTTCGAGACGAATAGACAGATTAAAATCCTCCGGGGGAGGAGGGAGTGAACATGGACGTCATGGTATCGCCGATCATCATTCTCAACGCAGCCGACGATGTCGGCGTGGTGCGCCGCTCCGTGCAGCCCGGCCAACCGGTCGGCTACGGTGATCTGACGGCGTGCGAGTTGATCGGCCGCGGCCACAAGGTCGCGATCAAGCGCATCCCGGCTGGCCATGAAGTGAAGAAATACGGCCAGGTGATCGGCCTTGCCACGCAGGATATCGAGCCGGGCAGCCATGTGCATCTGCACAACCTCGCCATGCTGCCGTCCGAACACGAACATCAGTTCAGCGTCGATATCGAGGAAAAGGGCATGCTGCCGGAAGGCGAGCGGCGCACTTTCATGGGTTACGACCGCGGCATCGGCGGCGCCGGCACCCGCAATTATATCGGCATCATTTCCTCGGTGAACTGTTCCGCCACCGTCTCGCGCTACATCGCCGATTATTTCAACCGCATGGGCGGGCTGGAAGGTTTCGGCAATGTCGATGGCGTCGTGGCGCTCACCCATGGCGGCGGCTGCGCGCTCAACAACAAGTCGGAAGGCTACCGGCTGCTGATCCGCACCATCCAGGGCTATGCGCGGCATCCGAATTTCGGCGGCATCCTGATGATCGGGCTCGGCTGCGAGACCAACCAGATCGCGCCGATCCTCGAACATTACCGGATGGAGGAGGGCGACCGGCTGCGCACCATGACCATCCAGCAATATGGCGGCACGAAGAAGACGATCGATGCGGCGATCGAAATCATCAAGGAAATGCTGCCGGCGGTGAATGCCGCAAGGCGCACGCCGCAGCCCCTCTCGAAGCTGAAGCTGGCGCTCGAATGCGGCGGCTCGGACGGCTATTCCGGCATTTCCGCCAATCCGGCGCTTGGGCATGCTTCCGATCTGATCGTGCGCCATGGCGGCACGACGGTGCTTTCCGAAACCCCTGAAATCTATGGGGCTGAACATCTGCTTACCCGCCGCGCGGTGACGCCGGAAGTGGCCCAGAAGCTGCTGCAGCGCATCGAATGGTGGCGGGATTACACCGCCCGCAACGGTGACGAGCTCAACAACAACCCTTCGCACGGCAACAAGCTCGGTGGGCTGACCACAATTCTCGAAAAGTCGCTCGGCGCGGTCGCCAAGGGCGGCTCCATGCCGCTGAAGGCGGTCTACGAGTTCGCCGAGACGGTGACGGAGCCCGGCTTCGTCTTCATGGATACGCCGGGCTACGATCCGGTCGCAGTGACCGGACAGGTCGCCGGCGGCTGCAACGTCATCTGCTTCACCACCGGCCGCGGCTCGGTCTCGGGCTTCAAGCCGGCCCCCTGCATCAAGATCGCCACCAACTCCGAAATGTACGAGCACATGAAGGAGGACATGGATCTCAACTGCGGCGGCATCGTCACCGGCGAGGAGACGATCGAGCAGTCCGGGACGAGGATTTTCGAGCAGGTGATCGCAGTCGCCTCGGGCGAAAAGACGCTGAGCGAGATCTACGACTACGGCGACAACGAATTCGTGCCGTGGCAGGTGGGCGCGGTGACGTGACACCGTCGCTCTCTCTGTTCCCGTCATCCTCGGGCTTGTCCCGAGGATCTACTCACGATCAATTCATGGGAGTGGTTAGACGCTCAGGCCTGTCCCGCGCATCTGCCAACATCAGACGTGGATAGATCCTCGGGACAAGCCCGAGGATGACGGAAGAGAGCGGTGATCTGAGCTCACCTCCCCAAGTTTGTTTTACCTGATGACCATCTGCTGCGGCTTGGCATGCTCCGTGCGCGCCTCGCCCGACTGCTGACCGCCGATGCCGAAGAGCTTGTCGCGTTCCCGCCAGAGCGCGGGCAGCGCGAGAAGCGCGACCCCGACCAGGGCGATGGCCGTCTTGGTCATCTGGCTGAGTTCCGGCGAGCGGCCGTCGAAATAATAGACGGCATAGACGATCGCCACGTGCCAGACATAGACGTAGAGCGAATGGCGGCCGAGAAGCTGCAGGAACCGGATCGAGAAGACCCAGGTGATCGCCGCGGCCACTTTCTGCACCCAGGCGCTCGGATGCTTCGGACCGGCGACCAGAAGCCAGGTGACGAGCGCTGCCACGGCGGCGAAGTTCAAGAGATAGACCGGACCGAAATCGGCGCGGATTTCCATCGTGGCGAACTTGCCCACCATGAAGCCGGGCATCAGGTTATGCGCCGTGATGATGCGCAGCGGCAGGAAGAACAGCACGATCAACAGCGCCATCTTCGGGATGAAGGTGTTTTCCGGTGTCAGGATCTTCTTCCAGTCGATCTTGCCGGTCGTGGTCATCGCACCCAGCACGAGCGCCGAATAGAAGACGATCTGCCAGCCGAGGAGGTTGAACGACACGCGGATGCCCTGGTCGTCCGCTCCCATGACGAGTTGGTTCAACGGGCCGGTGACGACCTGCTGCAGGCCGAGCTGGCCCGCCATCCAGACGATGATCGAACCGGCGAGCACATAAGCCCATTTGTCTTCGAGCACGAGCTTCACCAGCATCGGTGCGAAGAGCATGTAGATGACGTATTGCGGCAGGATGTCCATGAAGGTCGGCTGGAACAGGAAGGTCGCGATCGCGGCGAGCCGCAGCGGATCGTCGAACGTCGTATAGCCGAGCCAGTTGAACCAGATCGTATAGGCGCCGGGCAGGAACATCTGCGCCACCATGACGGCGATCACGATGCCCATCGCATAGCGATAGAGCTCGAAGGCGCGCCCATAGATCAGCTGCTTGCCCACGGCATAGCCGTTCTTCGCCATTTTCTTGGCGTAGACCATGCCGATCAGCAGGCCGGACAGGAAAACGAACCCTTGAGCATCCTCCACGAAGGCGAGCTGGTTGTGATTGATGCTCACCAGCCAATAGCCGCCAGCAAAGACGAGATGGTTTATCAACATGAAAACGAGGAAGTAGCCTCGCATACCGTCAATAATATCAAAGCGCTTCATCGTTTCGCGGTCTCCATTTTTGCCGTACCGAAGGCTTTGGGAGCGCCGCTCGGTTCGTAAGGCCTCTGTGGGCCAGGGTTACGCGCCTAAACGTCACGAAACCGGGAGGGTTCCGCCATACGACGGTTTAGGCAGGATCGGTCGTAAACACTACGTGATGACTGTGGGATGAACAGGGCAGGCGGGGCTGTGGACTGCGTTATTCCGCCGCAACCCGTTTGACGCTCGCGACCTGCGTCAGGTAGGCGCGAAGTGCTGCCGGGCGAACCGGCTTGTGCTGAACGCCGATATCGTGCTTTTCCGCCTCGGCCCGCACTTCCGGCGTTCTGTCGGCGGTAATGACGAGTGCCGGGATTTCCGCGCCGTAAAGCGAGCGCAGCATCAGGATGGCCTCGATGCCGTCGCCGTCGTCGAGGTGGTAGTCGGCAATGATGACCTCCGGCGGCGGTTCCCGCCGGGCTGCGATCTGGTCGATGGCCGCAAGCGATTCGGCCTGGCCCACGGTGCAGCCCCAGCCCGAGACGAGCAGCGCCATGCCTTCGAGTATCCTCGGCTCGTTGTCGATGCAGAGCACGCGAAGCCCGTTGAGCGGCTGCGAACGGCTCCTGCCTTCCGTCATTTCGGCGCCGCGAACCGCCTTGGGTGCGGCGAGATCGACCGGCACCCGCACGCGGAAGATCGTGCCCTTGCCGGGGCTCGAGGAAAGCTGCACCGGATGGTTCAGGACGCGGGAAATGCGGTCGACGATCGAAAGCCCGAGCCCGAGGCCGGATGCAGTCTTCGCGCCCTCGTCCAGCCGGGCGAATTCCTTGAAGACGGTCCGGAACTTGGAGGGCGGTATGCCGATGCCGGAATCGAGCACCTCGATCATGACATGGTCGCCGCGCCGTCTGGCGCCGATGAGCACCTTGCCGTCGATCGTGTATTTGATCGCGTTGGAGACGAGGTTCTGGATGAGGCGGCGCAGCAGGTTGGCGTCCGAGCGTACCTTCACCGAACTCGGCACGACGGTGAATTTCAGCTTCCTCTCGCGCGCCATGGGCGAAAAATCGGTCTCGATCCGTTTCAGGAGATCATCGAGTGGCACGGATGTGAAGCGCGGCTTCATGGCGCCGGTGTCGAGCCGGGAGATATCCAGCACGGCGCCCAGGATGGTTTCGACCGATTCGAGCGAGGAATCGATATTGCGCACGAGCGGGCTGTTCTCCGAAGCGCCGAGCCGTTCGACGAGCGCCGAGGAATAGAGGCGGGCGGCGTTCAGCGGCTGCAGGATGTCATGGCCGGCGGCGGCGAAGAAGCGCGTCTTGCCGATATTGGCCTCCTCCGCCGAGGCGCGCGCTTCCCCCAGTTCGCGATTGACGCGGGTAAGTTCTGCCGTGCGTTCCTCCACCCGCTGTTCGAGCGTTTCGTTCGCCTGCTTCAGCGCCCGGTCGGCTGCGACGCGTTCGGTAATATCGGTGAAGGTCGCGACGATCCCCTTGTCCGGCATGGCGTTCGACCGCACCTCGATGATCCGCTCGCCGCCGGAAAGTACCAGCGCGAAAGGCGCATCGAGGGTCTGGAAATGACGGATGACCTCTGTCTGGTCTTCGGCCGGGACATCCCCGCGCTCGGAAAGGATGGAGACGATATCGGAGAGCGGAAAACCCACCTGGCCCACCTGTTCCGGCAGGTCGAGGAGATTGCGGAACCGGCGGTTCCAGATCGTCAGCCGATGGTCGCTGTCGAAGACGGCGATGCCCTGGTCCATCTGCGAGAGCGCCGTCTGCAGCATGTCCTGATTGTATTGCAGGGCCTCGCTCGCCTGATCCAGCAGCCAGGCCGTATCGGCATTGGTATCCTCGGCCTTCTGCAGAATCAGCGAGAGCACGAGCCTGGCCGAGGACGAGCCGATCGCGCTGCCGAGGAGCTGTTCGGAAAAGTGCACCAGCGCCATGTCGGCGGGCTGGTCGTCGTCGATCCTGCGCCCGGCCGTGCTTTCGTAATTGGCGAAGGAACGCCGCATGCGCTCCTCGCCGAGATAACGGGCGATCGCGGCTTTCAGGTCGCCGACGCTGACGCGGGTCTTCCAGCCGCGCGTGGCGAATTGCGAGCGGGTGTGACGCTTGACGAAAATGCCGGCCTGGATGCGCTCCACCGGCCGCGGGTTGCGGGACAGCGAGCCGACCACAAAGGCGAGCGTGTTGAGCATCAGGCTGAAGAGCGTGACGTTGACGAAAGGATCGGTTTCCGGACCGGAGAAGATCGAACTCCCCGGAAACAGGAAGGCCAGCACGGTGGCGGCGATGGGAGAATTGTCCGGTCCGCCGAGGCTCGGCACGAAAAGCAGGTAGGCCCAGACGAAGAAGCCGAAGGACATGCCGAGGATGGCGCCGCGCGCATTGGCCCTGCGCCAGAAAAGGCCACCCAGGAGGGCTGGCGCGATCTGCGCGATCGCCGCGAAGGCGAGCAGCCCGATCGAGGCGAGCCCCGATTGGCTGTCTGCGCCGCGATAGTAGCCATAGCCGAGGATCAGCACCACGAAGATCGCCGTGCGCCGGATGCGCAGCAGCACCTTGGCGAAATCCTCACGATGCCCGGAGCGCCGCATCAGCTTGTGGCGAAGGAAGACCGGCATCACGATGTCGTTGGAAACCATGATCGAGAGCGCCACCGATTCGACGATCACCATGGCGGTGGCGGCCGATACCCCGCCGATGAAGGTGATGAGGGTGACGACCGGAAGCTCGCCGGCGAGCGGCAGCGTCAGCACGTAGAGATCGGCATCTCCGACTCCCCCGAAGGTGATGAGGCCGGCGATCGCGGCGGGCAGCACGAAGAGATTGATGGCGATGAGGTAGAGCGGCAGGAGCAGGCCCGCGACCTTCCGCTCCTGCGGCGTGCGGTTTTCCACCACCGTCACATGGAACTGCCGCGGCAGCATGATGATCGCGAAGGCCGACAGCACGATCAGCACCGCCCAGCGGCTGAGCGGCGTCTCGTAGGAGAGCGCGGAGGTGACGAGCAGGTTTTCCGATGCCTTGGCGAACAGGTCGGCCGGGCCGTCGAAGAGGACGAAGACGACCGAGTATCCGACCGTCGCGAAGGCGAGCAGCTTGACGACGGATTCCATCGCGACGGCCAGGATCAGCCCGTCCTGATGCTCGGTCGCATCCGTATGGCGGGTGCCGAACATCACCGCGAAACAGGCCATCAGCAGCGTGATAATCAGCGCGAGATCGAGGAAATAGAGATTGCCGCTGCCGATGCCGTAGTCGGACGGATCGACCATGACGGCAACGGAACTCGAAACCGCCTTCAATTGCAGGGCGATGTATGGGATCGCCCCGACGAGCGCGATAACGGAGACGATCATCGCCACGGTCGAGTTCTTCCCGTAGCGGGCAGCCACGAAATCCGCGACCGAGGTCAGTTTCTCCGCCTTGGCGAGTTCCACGATCCGGCGGATGAGCGGCATGCCGAGCGTGAAGGCGAGGATCGGCCCGATATAGATGCCGAGAAATTCGAGGCCACGCTGGGAAGCGAGGCCCACGCCGCCGAAATAGGTCCAGGACGTGCAGTAGATCGCAATGCTGAGCGCATAGACCACCGGCCGGCCGTTCACCGGCACGCCGAGCCGACGGCTCCGCCGGTCCCCATAGCTCGCCACCGCGAAAAGCAGCAGGATATAGGCGAATGCCGACACCAGGATAACCCAGCCTGGAAGCATGGTTCCTCCGCCAAGAAAAGGCTGACGGGTGGACTCTAAGGGAAAATCGAAGGCTTGGAAATCGGCGCCTTCTTGGCAAAAAGTCCTATAACATCCGGTTTTTAGTGCGGTTGCGGCCTTTCAACCGCGCACAACTGCGTTATGTTGCGACCTGGAACTTTTTACCATCTAGGAAGGGGCAAGCATGTCAGTGATCAGCGAATTCAGGTCATTCATCGCCAAGGGCAATGTCATCGATCTCGCGGTCGGTATCATCATCGGCGGGGCTTTCACCGGTATCGTCAATTCGCTGGTGAACGATATCGTGATGCCGATCGTCGGTGCGATCACGGGCGGCGGTTTCGATTTCTCCAATTACTTCCTGCCGCTTTCCGGCAACGTAACCGCGCAGAGCCTTGCCGCCGCCCGCGAACAGGGCGCCGTCTTCGCCTATGGCAGCTTCATTACCGTATTCATCAATTTCCTGATCCTGGCCTGGATCATCTTCCTGATGGTGAAGGCCGTGAACAGGCTGCGCGCGATGGAAGAGAAGAAGCCGGAACCGGACGCTCCGCCGCCGGCCGACGTGCAGCTCCTCACCGAGATCCGCGATCTCCTGAAGACCCGCTGATCGGCGGAATGATCACATATATCAATATTGGCCTCACGGATTCTCATGGGAATTCGTGAGGCGGCTGCGCTAAAAGACATGAAAACCTTGAAGGGATTTTCCATGTCGATCGTCAGCAGCCTCAGCCCCCGTGCCCTCGCAGCGCCCGAAAGCGGCATCGTGGAGGTCATCACCTATGCCCGGGGTCGGGAGGGGCTGATCCCGCTCTGGGCGGGCGAGGGCGATCTGCCGAGCCCCGATTTCATCAATCGGGCCGCAAGCGATGCGCTGCTGGCCGGCGAAACCTTCTACACCTGGCAGCGCGGCATTCCGGAGCTTCGCGAGGCGCTTTCGCGCTATTACGCCCGCCACTTCTCCGTCTCGCTGCCGGTCGAACATTTCTATGTCACAGGTTCCGGCATGCACGCCATCATGCTGGCGGTGCAGGCCGTGACCTCTCCGGGCGACGAACTGATCTATCTTTCGCCCGCTTGGCCGAACATCGTTTCCGCCGTGGAGATTTCCGGAGCCAGGGCCGTCGGCCTGCCGCTCGACTTCAAGGACGGGGGGTGGTCGCTCGACCTCCAAAAGCTGGAAGCGCTGGTGACGCCGCGCACCAGGGCGCTCTTCATCAACACGCCCTCCAACCCCACCGGCTGGACGGCCACTCGGGAAGACCTCGAGAATATCCTGGCGCTCGCCCGCAAGCATGGCCTCTGGATCATCGCCGACGAGATCTACGCTCTCTACTATTACGGCGATGCGCCGCGCGCGCCTTCCTTCATGGATATCATGGAGGAGGGAGACCGGGTGCTCTTCGCCAATTCCTTTTCCAAGAACTGGTCGATGACCGGCTGGCGCGTGGGCTGGATCGTCGCCCCGCCCGAACTCGGCCAGGTGATCGAAAACCTCATCCAGTATTCCAATTCCGGCGTGGCGCAGTTCATGCAACGCGGCGCGGTGGTGGCGCTTGATCAAGGCGACGATTTCGTACGCGGCAATATCGACAGGGCGACCCGCTCGCGCGACATCCTCTGCGATGCGCTGATCGCCACCAACCGGGTCGAGACGTTGAAGCCCGATGGCGCTCTCTATGCCTTCCTCAAGGTGGACGGCGTGACGGACAGCCGCCGCACGGCGCTCGACATCATCGACAGGACGGGCGTGGTGCTGGCGCCGGGCTCCGCCTTCGGCAAGGGAGGCGAGCTCTTCCTGCGGGCCTGCTTCCTGCGTGATCCGCGTCAGGTGGAAGAGGCTGCCGGCCGACTCCGCGACTATATTCTGAAGCTTTAGGGTCAAAATTCAATTAGGTTTCGGGCGCGGCGCGAGCCGGATTTCGTGGATGGCAAGGAGAAGGAACCGACGTGGAGCATAACTCCACTAGGAGCCTTCGACGCAGCAAGGCGCGAAATCCGCCGCGTCCCGAAGGGATATGGTGAAAATCGCCCATTTCCGCGTCGCCAAATCTCGACGGGGTTGAGCCCCGCCATCGATTTGCCTCCTAGAACTGAACGATTTTCCCTCATACCGCGCTCCAAACTCTAATTGAGTTTTGACCCTAGGGCGGATCGCTAAAATCCGAACGATTCCGGAAATCGGCGGTTAGCCCTGCCTTCAGATATACTTGAGCGGCACCCGCCGGAGTAATCATTGCTGCACGGACCGCATGCTTCGATGCCTCGACGACAAGAGGCGGGGAAGCATCGAAATGGCGGTTCTGGTTACCGGAGGCGCGGGTTACATCGGCAGTCACATGGCCTGGGCATTGCTGGATGCCGGCGAGGAAGTGGTCGTGCTCGACCGGCTCTCCACCGGCTTTCGCTGGGCGGTGCCCGCGGAAGCGCGCTTCTATCTCGGCGATGTCGGCGATCGCGAGGTCCTGAACCGGATATTTACGGAGAACGGGATCGACGCGATCCTGCATTTCGCAGGCTCCATCGTCGTTCCGCAGTCGGTCGCCCAGCCGCTCGACTATTATGAGAACAATACCGGCAACACCCGTCTTCTGGCGGCCGCCGCCGTCGAGGCCGGCATCCGCCACTTCGTCTTCTCCTCGACCGCCGCCGTCTACGGCGACCAGAAGGACGACGCCCCGGTGCTGGAAAGCGCGCCGCTTCTTCCCAAGAACCCTTACGGCCAATCGAAGCTGATGTCCGAGCTGATGCTGCGCGATGCGGCCCAGGCCCATGATTTCCGCTTCGTGGCGCTGCGCTATTTCAACGTGGCGGGCGCCGATCCGGTCGGCCGCACGGGACTTTCCACGGAAGGCGCCACCCATCTCCTCAAGATCGCCTGCGAGGCGGCGCTCGGGAAACGTCGCGGCGTGGATGTCTACGGCACGGATTATCCGACGCCGGACGGCACCGGCATCCGCGACTATATCCACGTCGCCGACCTCGTGAACGCACATCTGAAGGCGTTGAGCTATCTGCGGCGCGGCGGCGAGCCGCTGGTCGCCAATTGCGGCTATGGCCGGGGCTATTCCGTGCTGGAAGTGCTGGAGGCGGTGATGAAGGGCGCGGGCCGCAAGTTCGAAATCCGCTATGGGCCGCGCCGTCCGGGCGATGCGGCGAGCGTGGTGGCGAATTCCACCCTGGCCCGCCGCCTGCTCGACTGGACGCCGCGTCATGACGATCTCGATTTTATCGTCGAAACGGCGATCGCCTGGGAGAAGGGTCTGGCGGCGAAAAAGGCCGAAGATCTCAGGACGCTTCAGAACCGGCTCGCCTCGGCGAGGTTCTGAGGGGCGTCACCTGCCGGTCAGGGCGTCGAAGGCCGCCATGGCGCCATCGGCCACATGCTTGAGCGCCCTGTAATCTCCCCCGTCACGGGCGAGGATGGACATTCCGTTCTGCACGGTTGCGTAGAAGGTCGCGATCGCTTCCGCGTCGATCGACGCAGGCAATTCCCCCTCCGCCACGGCGCGCTGCAACCGTTGGCGGAGTTTCACGATGCTGTCCGCGCGATGCTTGCAAAACGCGCCGCAGATCGGCTTCGTCACTTCGCCGGAATGTAGGCCGCCGAGTGCGATCAAACAGCCGTGCGGCTGGTTCGGCTGCGAATAAGCCTTAGCTGTCGCGAGCAGAAAGCCGTTCAGGGCTTCCTTGATGGTCGCAATGGTCTCCAGCGAGGACCAGATTTCCATGCCGATGGTGCGGCTATAGAGTTCCATCACTTCCAGATAGAGCGCTTCCTTGCACCCGAATGCGGCATAGAGGCTGGGCGGATTGATGCCCATGGCGGCGGTGAGGTCCGCCAGAGACGCGCCTTCATATCCCTTCTCCCAAAAGACCTGCATCGCGCTCTCCAGCGCGGCGTTACGGTCGAAACTGCGGGGACGGCCTCTTTCGGGCATGGCTCAGCTCTTTTTTGTAATGAGCGATAAATAAATCTCTTGACGCGGTCTGGCAAGCGCTACAGTTAATTATGTATTGCTCACTACAAAAAAAGGAAGTTTTGCATGACCTCGATCAACTTGGATGGCAAGGTTGCCCTCGTGACCGGCGGCAGCCGGGGCATCGGCGCGGCGATCGCCAAAAGGCTTGCGGCAGAGGGTGCCACGGTGGCGCTGACCTATGTGAATTCAGCAGACAAGGCGGAGCAGGTGGTCCGCGAAATCGAGAAGGCGGGCGGTCGCGCGGCTGCGATCCGGGCGGACAACCGTGAGGCCGAAGCGATCGAACAGGCGGTCCGCAAGACGGTCGAGACCTTCGGCAAACTGGATATTCTGGTAAACAGCGCCGGCATCTGGCACGCCGCGCCGCTCGGAGAAACGAGCGTTGCGGATTTCGATGAAGTGATGGCCGTCAACCTGCGTGCGCCTTTCGTGGCCGTTCGCGCGGCGGCGGGCCACCTTGGCGAAGGCGGGCGGATCATCTCGATCGGCAGCAATCTGGCCGAACTGGTGCCCTGGCCGGGCATCAGCCTCTACTCGGCGAGCAAGGCCGCGCTGATCGGCCTGACGAAGGGGCTGGCGCGAGACCTCGGCCCGCGCGGCATCACGGTCAACGTCGTCCATCCCGGTTCGACGAATACCGACATGAACCCCGCAGGCGGCGATCATTCCGAACCGCAGCGGGAGCGTATCGCGACCGGCAGCTTCGGCGAGCCGGAGGATATTGCCGGCCTGGTCGCCTGGCTCGCTGGGCCTGAAGGAAAATTCGTCTCCGGCGCATCGCTGACCATAGACGGCGGCGCCAACGCCTGATCGGATTGGACCACGGCCGCCTCGCGCGGCCGTGGTTTTTTGCGGCAAGACGCAATGGTTCCACAGCCCGGATGACTTGCTGGAGCGGAACATGGAAGGGGATAGGAAAAAATGGTGCTGCTAGAGAGATTTGAACTCTCGGCCTCTCCCTTACCAAGGGAGTGCTCTACCCCTGAGCTATAGCAGCTTCGGCCTCGCCCGGATCGGGGCGTGTCGTCAGGCGAGGGGGCTATTGCCATAGCTTGGCGGAGAGCGCAAGCCGCAAATTGGAAGTTATTTTGATGAGGCGCGGGAAAACCCGCATGGCACTTTGAGAAATCCGGTTTTTTCGCTAAGGAAAGAGGCATGGTGAAAGACGACGAGACGAAGATTTCCGAGGCTGAGGGCGGTCATTCCGGCGATCGGGAAGCGCGGCGGCGCGCGGCGGACGAACGCGAGCAGGCCCGCAAGGCGCGCGCCTCCGCAAAGCTTCGGGAAAACCTCCAGCGACGCAAAGGCCAGGCCCGCGCCCGCCGCGCCGGCGAGGCCGATATGGCGAACGGGCTTCCTGCCGCAAAAACGGACGAATCATCCTGACCAATGCCGGCCACCACCAGAACTGCCCATTCATACCTCCTGTTAACCTGGATCATCAAAGATTGATGCCGCGCGGGAATTCGTCTAAGGACGCCCTTTCCTTTCGCGCTCGACAAGAAAGAGAGGCGGGCCCCGCCCGTTGAACCCCCATGGATCGCATCAGAATTACCGGCGGCAACCAACTTAACGGCACGATCCCGATCTCGGGCGCCAAGAACGCGGCGCTGCCCTTGATGATTGCCTCGCTTTTGACGAGCGATACGCTGACGCTCGAAAACGTGCCGCATCTTGCCGATGTCGAGCTGCTTTTGCGCATCCTCGGCAATCACGGCGTCGATTTCACCGTCAACGGCCGCCGCGAAAACCAGAGCGGCAGCTATGCCCGCACCATCCACTTCACCTGCCGCACCATCGCCGATACGACCGCGCCCTATGCGCTGGTTTCGAAGATGCGCGCGAGCTTCTGGGTGATCGGCCCGCTTCTGGCCCGCGAGGGCAGGGCGCGCGTTTCGCTGCCCGGCGGCTGCGCCATCGGCACGCGTCCGGTCGATCTCTTCCTTGAAGGCCTGCAGGCGCTGGGCGCCGAGATCGAGATCGACGGCGGCTATGTGAACGCCACCGCTCCCAAGGGTGGCCTCACCGGTGGGCGCTACACGTTCCCGAAGGTTTCGGTCGGCGCCACCCATGTGCTGCTGATGGCGGCGACGCTCGCCAACGGCACGACGGTGATCGAAAATGCCGCCCGCGAGCCGGAAGTGGTCGATCTCGCCCGCTGCCTCACCTCCATGGGAGCGAAGATCGAAGGCGCCGGCACGAGCACGATCACCATCGAGGGCGTTCCCTCGCTTTCCGGCGCGCGCCACCGCGTGCTGCCCGATCGCATCGAGACCGGCACCTATGCCATGGCGGTTGCCATGGCCGGCGGCGACGTGACGCTCGAGGGCACGAATGCGACGCTTCTCGACAGCGCGCTCGGCACGCTGCGGCAGGCCGGCGCCCACATCACCGAAACGGAAAGCGGGCTGCGCATCGTGCGCAACGGCAATGGCATCCAGCCGGTCGACATCACGACCGAGCCTTTCCCGGGCTTCCCGACGGACCTGCAGGCGCAGTTCATGGCGCTGATGACCCGCTCTTCGGGCGTTTCCAATATCACCGAGACGATCTTCGAGAACCGCTTCATGCATGTGCAGGAGCTTGCCCGCCTCGGCGCGAAGATTTCGCTTTCAGGCCAGACGGCCCGCGTCGAGGGTGTCGCGCGGCTGAAGGGCGCGCCCGTGATGGCGACCGACCTGCGCGCCTCCGTATCGCTGGTGATCGCCGGCCTTGCCGCGGAAGGCGAGACCATGG
The DNA here is from genome assembly GCF_057559155.1 of Rhizobium moroccans. Taxonomy (NCBI): domain Bacteria; kingdom Pseudomonadati; phylum Pseudomonadota; class Alphaproteobacteria; order Hyphomicrobiales; family Rhizobiaceae; genus Rhizobium; species Rhizobium moroccans. Next base: position 49,388 of record NZ_JBHFJG010000015.1, read on the forward strand.
TCAACCGCGTCTACCATCTCGATCGCGGTTTCGAGCGTCTGGAAGAGAAGCTCACCCGTTGCGGCGCTGTCGTCGAACGCGTCAGCGACTGACCACCTCCTCAGAGGACGTTTAAAGTAACAGGACGGCGAGGCGATGCCTTGCCGTCCTTTTTTGCGTTCCTATCTTTCCCGTATCTCACCTGCCATTCCCTTCTCGATCCGCCCCCTCGTACGGAGAATCTCCCATGACTGACGTTTCCGCACCCGTCTGGTTCATCACCGGCTGCTCCACCGGCTTCGGCCGGGAACTGGCGAAGCTCACGATCGCCCGAGGCTGGCCGACAGTGGTGACCGCGCGCGACAAAAGCCGTGTCGCCGATCTTGCAGAAGGCAGCGGGAATGCGCTGGCCCTCGATCTCGACGTCACGAATGCCGGCGAGATCGCCGCGGCGGCGAAGGCCGCCGAGGAAAAGTTCGGCCGTATCGACGTTCTGGTGAACAATGCCGGCTACGGCTACCAGGCGGCGCTCGAGGAGGGCGAAGAAGATGAGATCCGCGCCCAGTTCGATGCCAACGTTTTCGGACTTTTCGCCATGACGCGCGCCGTGCTGCCGGGCATGCGGGCGCGCCGGCGCGGCCACGTCATCAACATCACCTCGCAGGCCGGCTTCATCGGTTTTGCCGGCTCCGGCTATTACGCGGCGAGCAAGCATGCCGTCGAAGGCTTTTCCGATGCGCTTGCCGCCGAGGGCGCGCCGATCGGCATCAAGGTGACCTGCGTGGAGCCGGGCCCGTTCCGCACCGACTGGGCCGGCCGCTCGCTGAGGCAGACGCCGAGCCGCATTACCGAATATGCCGAGACCGCCGGTGCGCGGTTGAAATCCACTGCCGAGATCAGCGGCAGGCAGGCGGGCGATCCGGTTCGCGCCGGCGAGGCGATCATCGCGGCGGCCGAGGCGGAGAACCCGCCCCGCCATCTGGTGCTCGGCGCGATCGCCTATAACGGCGTCACGCAGAAGCTGAAGGAGAGGCTGGCGCAGATCGAGGCTTGGAAGGAAACCAGCATTTCCGCCGATTTTCCGAGTTGAGCGGAAACAACCGGTTGTTGCTTCTTTGCGGTCGGCATCCTATTTCCAGCATGTAATCTTTCGGCGCGGGACACGCGCCATCACTGGAAAGCGAAACGATGACCGAGCTGAAGCTGCTGGCCCTGGACAAGGACGACCTGGAGATCATTTCCGCCCATATGCAGGATAGTGTCTTCAAAGTGGGCGACGTGCATTGGTCGCCCGCAAGCCGGTCGTTCTCGTTCGAGGCCAACCGCTTCGTCTGGGAAAACGCCGGGGGCCGGCGCAAGACCTATGAGCGGCGGCGCGGCGCGCTCGTCTTCAAGCGCGTGGAGGCCGTGCGCTCGACCGGCATCGACCCCAAGAAGAAGGAGGAGGTGCTCTCCCTTCTCGCCATCCGCTTCGTCCAGAAGGGCGAAGGGCCGGAAGGCACGGTGGAACTGATCCTCGCCGGCACCGCCACGATAGCGCTCGATGTCGAATGTCTCGAAGTAGCGCTTGCAGATATCGGCGGCGCATGGGAAACGGCCTCGAGGCCGCGTCACCCGTAAGGATCCGGCCGGCATCAAGGTTTTCGAACTGGAAGGATTATCTCCTTGGCGATCTGGCTGGAGCAGGCAGCGGAAGACTTCGAGGCGCGGTTTTCCGCTTTTCTTTCGACGAAGCGTGAGGTTTCGGAAGATGTGAACGCCGTGGTGCGGGCCATCATCGATGATGTGCGGGCGCGCGGCGACCAGGCCCTCATCGATTATTCCGCCCGTTTCGAAGGCATAGACCTCGGCAATGCCGGCATTCGCGTCAGCGATGCGGAAATCGATGCCGCTGTGGCCGAGACGGACCCGAAGGTGCTCGACGCCCTGAAGTTCGCCGCTGCGCGTATCGAGAAGCACCATGCCCGGCAGATGCCGAAGGACGATATCTACGAGGACGCGATCGGCGTGGGGCTCGGCTCCCGCTGGACGGCGATCGAGGCGGTCGGTCTCTACGTGCCGGGCGGCACGGCGAGCTATCCGAGCTCGGTGCTGATGAACGCCGTGCCGGCGAGCGTCGCCGGCGTGCCGCGCGTCGTCATGGTCGTGCCGGCCGGCGGCGGGCGCATCAATCCCGCCGTGCTTGCGGCGGCCCGGATTGCCGGGGTGAGCGAAATCTACCGCATCGGCGGCGCGCAGGCGGTCGCAGCCCTTGCCTATGGCACGGAGACCATCGCTCCGGTCGCCAAGATCGTCGGGCCGGGCAATGCCTATGTCGCGGCCGCCAAGCGGCAGGTCTTCGGCACGGTCGGGATCGACATGATCGCCGGGCCCTCCGAAGTGCTGGTGATAGCGGACAAGGAAAACGATCCGGACTGGATCGCCGCCGATCTGCTCGCCCAGGCCGAGCACGATGCCGGCGCGCAGTCGATCCTCATGACCGATGACGCGGCGTTCGGCAAATCCGTGGAAGCCGCGGTCGAGCGGCAGTTGAAGACGCTTTCGCGGTCTGAAACGGCATCGGCAAGCTGGCGGGATTTCGGTGCCGTCATCCTCGTGCCGGAACTTTCGGCCGCTCTGCCGCTCGCAAACCGTATCGCGGCCGAGCACCTGGAGCTCGCGGTTGCCGATCCCGATGCGCTGATGCCGGGCATCCGAAACGCAGGCGCGATCTTCATCGGCCGGCATACGCCCGAGGTCATCGGCGATTATGTGGGCGGCTCGAACCACGTGCTGCCGACGGCGCGCTCGGCCCGGTTCTCCTCCGGGCTTTCGGTGCTCGATTTCGTCAAGCGCACTTCCATCCTGCGGCTGGGCCCCGACCAGCTCCGCGAACTTGCACCCGCGGCGATCACGCTCGCTCATTCCGAAGGGCTCGATGCCCATGCGCGCTCGGTGGCGATCCGGCTGAACGATGGGAGTTGACGGATGGGCCGGCCGGACTTCCGTCTCTGCGAGGTCGTTCTGGACGATTCCATCGGGCGTTCGACCCCCGATGTCGAGCATGAGCGGGCGGTTGCCATCTTCGACCTCGTCGAGGAAAACTCCTTCGAGCCGATCGGCCATTCCGGCGGGCCCTACCGGCTGAGGCTTTCGCTGGTGGATTCCAAGCTGATGTTCGGCATCACCACGCAGGCGGATGAGGACGTCGCCACCCATATCCTGTCGCTCACGCCCTTCCGGCGGATCATCAAGGACTACTTCATGATCTGCGAGAGCTATTACGAGGCGATCCGCTCGGCCACCCCGAGCCGCATCGAGGCGATCGACATGGGCCGGCGCGGCATCCACAACGAAGGTTCCCGGACGCTGATGGACCGGCTCGACGGCAAGATCCGCATCGATTTCGACACGGCGCGGCGGCTGTTCACGCTGGTCTGCGTGCTCTATTGGCGGGGGTAGCGGCCGTGGAGGAGTTTCCCGCCTCGCAAGCGAACAGCGGCAGGCCGGGCGCCATCCTCTTCCTGTGCGGCTGGAACGTCATTCGTTCGCCGATGGCGGAGGTCATTGCAAAACGGATCCTGCCACCCGATATCTATGTTCGTTCCGCAGGCGTGAGATCCGGCGAGCGCGACGCTTTCGTGGATGTCGTGCTGGAGGAGATCGGCCTTTCGCTCGGCCGTCATCACCCGCAGACGCTGGAAGAGCTCGAGGACGATTTCTTCGATCTCATCGTGACGCTGACCCCGGAAGCCCATCATGCGGCGCTGGAGCTGACGCGCTCCAGCGCGGTCGATGTCGTCTACTGGCCGACCATGGACCCGACGGCGGCAACAGGCAGCCGCGAACAGATGCTGGATGCCTACCGGGAGGTGCGCGACCACCTCTGGCGCCTGGTGGACGAGCGGCTTGGCGGAGGGCATCGGCACCCCGCGGAGACGGCCTGAACGGAATCGCAAATATGCGAGTTCACAAAGCGGACATGATTGTGTAGTTTCCGCGCAAATTTACGGGCGGCGGTCTCGATGACCCCGCCCGAAAACCAACCATAGGAAGAAAACCCTTAGATGGCTAAAGAAGAAGTCCTCGAATTCCCGGGCGTCGTGACGGAACTGCTGCCCAATGCGACGTTCCGCGTGAAGCTCGAAAACGAACATGAGATTATCGCACATACCGCCGGCCGCATGCGCAAGAACCGCATCCGCGTTCTCGCCGGCGACAAGGTCCTGGTCGAGATGACGCCCTACGACCTGACCAAGGGCCGCATCACCTACCGCTTCAAGTAAGCCCGGCTAGCGGCAAGGCCTCCTCATGGCGCTGGAACAAAAGCTTATCCTGGCCTCCGGTTCGCCGCGCCGCCTCGACCTTCTCAATCAGGCGGGCATCAAGCCGGCAAAGCTGATGCCGATGGATATCGACGAGACGCCGAAGCGGTCCGAGCATCCGCGCTCGCTCGCTCGCCGCCTCTCGACCGAGAAGGCGGAAGCGGCGCTCGCCGCGTTGCGGGACGATCCGGCCTGGCGTCACAGCTATGTCCTGTCCGCCGATACGGTAGTCGCGGTCGGCCGGCGTATTCTCGAGAAGACCGAATATACCGACGAGGCGCACGCAGCGCTGCATCTCCTCTCCGGGCGCGGCCACTGGGTCTATACCGGCATCTGCCTGGTCACCCCCGGCGGCAAGTTCCGCCAGAAGGTCGTGCAGACCAAGGTTCGCTTCAAAAGGCTTTCCAGCGGCGAGATCGAGAACTATATCGCGTCTGGACAATGGCGCGGCAAGGCGGGAGCCTATGCGATCCAGGGGATCGCCGGCTCCTTCGTTCAGAAGCTCGTGGGTTCCTATACGAACGTCGTCGGGCTGCCGCTTTACGAAGTGATGGCGCTGCTGGCCGGTGAAGGCTTCGACGTGGCGGCGGGCTGGCCGGAAGGATAAATAAGGTCCTAACCATGGCACAACCGATCAAGACAGGCGGCAAGGTGGAGCCGCTTCGCAAGACCAGGCCCTGCCCGGAATGCGGCAAGCCTTCGGCGCGCGACCACTATCCTTTCTGCTCCGACCGCTGCCGCACGCTCGATCTTTCGCGCTGGCTGAAGGGCTCCTATGCCATTCCCGTGGCGGAAGACGAGACCAAGGCCGAACCCTCCGACGACGAGCGGCGCGACGGCTGATTTTGCTGGCGAATTCGCGATTTTTGCAAACCTGTCAAAAAAGTCGGTTTCGGTGCTGGACAAGGGCGAGCAAGATGCTATAACCCCGCTCGCTTCCGGGGGAGACTACCCCCGCCGGCCTTGCCGGAAGGCTTTTCAAGCCTCGATGCCCGGATAGCTCAGTTGGTAGAGCAGCGGATTGAAAATCCGCGTGTCGGTGGTTCAAATCCGCCTCCGGGCACCATTTTTCCAGTCAAATGCTAGGAAGATTTCCAACCCAGCAATGGGTTTTTTCGCATTGCGCTGTGGCGCGCTTTGCTCCCCTTGATTTTCCTCGGTTTCTCGCCACACTCGGCAACCCTAAGTAACATGCGGAGCGGGAGCAGTATGGCAGATTATCGCGAAATCTCACAGGAGTACGCCCAGCAGGGCATTAAAGGAGCCTTTCTGCTCAATGGCGGCGCAGCGGTGGCGCTTCTGAGCCAGGCTGCCGACCTAAAAGCTAACGGTCTCGCATCATCCGTCTCTGGCGGTCTGCAAATATGGGCGCTCGGGACTGCACTCGCAGCCGCAACTTGGGTTCTCGCATTCCTTTCGACGCGGTACGTGGATAAGAGCGAACGCGAAGCCGATAAGAAAGGCGGACACTTAAGGATTTCGGATGGGCTCATGCTTGCCGGCATAATCACAGTCGGCCTTTCGATCTTATTCTTTTTGCTCGGGTGCATAGTTTTGGCGAGTGCATTCGCATGACTGAGCATCGCAAATTAACATCGACCGATTCAGAAGATCCCGATAACTCCGTCTTTGTCGCAAAATGGACTGATCCCGACCGTCGCGAGCGGTGGCAGTATTATACTCGTGAGAAATACGAGTTTTTCAAATCGGCTCGTGAGATGATGTTCAAAGCTAACATCGATTATGGGAAGTGGCTTCTTGCATCAGGGTTGGCCGTGCATGGCGGCGCGATCTACGCGATAAACCTACTCAAGGACCCTACTCGGCCCGACTTGCTGATTGCGTTGCTTCAGGCCGCGAAATGGAATGTCGCCGGCATTGTCTTCGTTCTGACAGCGGGTTTTGCCGCATGGATCAATTTTCAAGCCGCCGCGAATATATACCACGATTGGGCGGACCCGCGAATGGTTCACCGCACAGACTACTTCCCTAGCCGCGACTCACAGAAGCGCGATGTTGTGGGTGCTACCCGAGTCTTTGCTATGGGGATGGGTTTCCTGTCGCTTTGGGCTTTGGTGGCTAGCGCCGCGAATGTCTTCTCTGCTCTCGGGCCGAAGTAAATGAGATGACGAAATTGTCCGAAAGGAAGACAATTAAAACCAGGCAGATATGCTTGCTGATCGCGGCCCGCAACCTGCGCCGCTAGAGGCGCAGTCCGAAGTGGATCGATCTTCTCGCCGATCATCTCTGGTTAAGTGCGGGGGCGCTTCGTGGTCGCGCGATCCGGCCGCAAAGCTACCCATCCCCCTTACCCTGCCACGCGAGCCGCATGGCGATCGCGAGCGCAAGGCCGATGCCTATTCCCATGCCGATATTGTCCATCGCCGCGCCGATCGCGACCCCGAGCACGATGCCGAGGAGGACGGGAATGCCGTTCTTCTTCTCCATGGGGCAATCATAGCGGCGGAATGCGTCGGGCCCATGGCCTGCTCGGTAGGCTCTACAGAACTTGCCGGCTCTCTGGTCTTCCCGTAAGTCATGGCCATGAGCGACAAGGCTAAAGCATCGCGGCAGGGCGGGTTCTTCGAGCGGAGCGCCGTCGAGGTGGCGCGCGACCTGATTGGGGCCGAACTCGAATTCGATGGCGCCGGCGGCATTATCGTCGAGACCGAGGCCTATGAGCCGGACGATCCGGCTTCCCACAGTTTTCGCGGGCCGACGCCCCGCAACCGCACCATGTTCGGGCCGGCGGGCCATGTCTATGTCTATCGCTCCTACGGCATCCACTGGTGCGTGAACCTCGTCTGCCGTCCGGGCAGCGCGGTCCTCATCCGCGCCCTGGAGCCGGTCTGGGGGATTGCCGCGATGGAAGCGCGCCGGGGCCGTTCCGATCCGCTTCTGCTCTCAGCCGGTCCGGGGCGGGTCTGCCAGGCGCTCGGCATCACCGGGGGGCACGATGGGCTTTCCCTCTTTAAGCCGCCGTTCCGCTTCAGGCCGGCGGAAGAAGCGCCGCTGGTCGTCACCGGCAGGCGGATCGGCATCAGCCAGGCGGTCGATCTGCCCTGGCGCTTCGGCCTTGCCGGTTCCGTGCATGTGAGCAAGCGGTTCGCCTTAGAGGCGAAACGGAAGAAGGCCTGACGCCTCGGTGCTCCCGTCCGTGCGATTACGGAGCAAAAGCCGCTGCCGGCGGACGCTCCATTAACCTTCGAGCAAGGAATTAACCATACAAATTGGGGACCACGGCGAAATGGGGCGACTGCCGTCTCCCTCAGGCATGAAGCCGCACTGCCGTACCGGTTTCGATCCGGTATCCGCTCATGACAATCCAGCAAAAGACTGCGGTCGTCGCGCCGCCGACGCGAGGCGTCGGACCGCGCGGGGCACCCCGCATTCCTCGTGCCTGGCTGGCAGGGGCTCTTTCTCGCCGATCCTCCAGGGGAGGTAGGCCCATGATTTTGGGGATGGATTTTGGGGCAGGAAACGCCATTGGATCAGGCGCGGCGGGCGCAGGCGGGCAGCCTGGGCGAGCGGCTGGCTTTTGCCGGCCTCGACGGCGAGTTCTGCGATCTCCTGCGGCGCTTCCGCCCGATGCTGGAACCGCATCTGAAGGCCGGGCTTCGCGACCTTTTCCAGCGTTACCAGTCTTCCCCGGAAGCGGCCCGCAATTTCCAGAGCGAGAACCAGGTCGACCGGCTCCACGATCTCCAGGCCTCCCATTGGAGCGTGCTGACCGACGCGCGCTTCGACGCGCTCTATGCCGAGCGCGTGAAGATGCTTTCCGATACGGAAAGCCGCATGGGGCTCGATCCGCGCTGGCATGTGGCGGGTCATGCCGTGGTGCTCGAACATCTGATTTCCGGCGCGCTTTCCGAGATCGGCGGAAAGGCGATGCTGCCGGCGGCGCGCCGCCGAGAGCGCGAGATCATGGAACTGGTCAGCGCCGTCATTCGCCTGGTGATGGTGGATGTCGAGATCGCCGTTTCGCTGCGTTTCAACGAACAGCGCCAGAAGCATCAGCGCGCGCTTGCCGAGCAGCGCGAGGCCGACCAGGTGGAAGTGGTGCAGCTCTTCTCGGGCGTGGCCGCCTCGCTTGCCGAGCGGGACCTTACGGTAACCGCTCCGGTGGATGTCCCGGAAGCCTATGGCGAACTTGCAGCGCTTCTTGGCCAGGCCGTGGAGACCATGCGCACCTCCGTCGAGCGGGCGGAAACGCAGGGGAGGGAGGCGGCAGGCCTTTCCGAAACGCTGGGCCGGGATGCGCGCACCTTCGCCGCCGCTTCCGTCGAGCACGCAGATCGCCTTGAGGAGGCAGCGCGCCAGCTCACGGCGATCACCGGCAAGGTGAGGGAAAGCGCTGCCGAAACCGCGGCGGCGGAAAAAGCGGCCGCGGCGACGCGCCGCTCCGTCGAACAAAGCGGTGAAGTGGTGGGACGCGCGATCAACGCCATGGCGGATATCGAAGCCTCCGCGGAAAAGATCGGCCAGATCATCGGTTCCATCGACGAGATCGCTTTCCAGACCAATCTCCTGGCGTTGAACGCCGGCATCGAGGCTGCCCGCGCGGGCGAAAGCGGCCGCGGCTTTGCCGTCGTCGCCCAGGAAGTGCGCGCGCTCGCGCAGCGCTCGGCGGAAGCCGCCCGCGAGATCAAGTCGCTGGTCAACGGCACCAAGACGCAGGTCGATGCGGGCGTGGAAATGGTCCACCGCACGCAGGATGCCATCGGCGGTATCGTCCGGCAGGTTTCCGAAATCAACGATGCCATCGCCGGCATCGCCCGCGAAAGCGGAGAGCAGGCCGCCGGTCTGGACCGGGTGAGCGCCGAAATCGGCGTGATCGGTGAGGGTGTCGCCGCGAATGCCGGCATCGCTTCCCGCGCGGGAGGGGGCGCCGACGAGCTGCACAGCGTGATCGTCGAGCTCGGCCGCACGATCCGCGAGTTCCGCATCGAAAGACAGACCCGCTACCAGTCGGATGCGCCTCGGCCGCCGGCCATGAAAGCCTCGCCGTCCCTCGTTGCAATCGGCTCCTCGGCCGGCGCGCGTTTCGGCGAGGACGAGTTCGAAATGCACAAGCGACAGGGAATGAGCTGATGGCGAGCAATAAGCCTGCACCGGGGAGCTTGAAGCTTTCCCCGATACTGGACCTGAACGAGGCTTCCGTGCTGCACGGCAAGCTGATGTCCATGCGCGGAAGCGACGTCGTCATCGACGCTTCGGACGTGGAACGCGCCGGCGTGCAATGCGCGCAGGTGCTTGTCGCCGCGGCCAGGGCCTGGGCGGCGGATGGAAAGTCTTTCCTGGTCGAGAGTGCCTCGGATGCCTTCGACAAGACGGCGCGGCTCATCGGCATCGATGCCAAGCAATTGGTTGCTAAGGAGATTTGAGCATGAAGAAGAAAGTGCTGACCGTGGATGACTCGCGGACGATCCGGAACATGCTTCTGGTGACGCTGAACAATGCCGGCTTCGAGACCATTCAGGCCGAGGATGGCGTGGAAGGCCTCGAGGTTCTCGAAGGCGCCAACCCCGACGTCATCGTGACCGACATCAACATGCCGAGGCTGGATGGCTTCGGTTTCATCGAGGGCGTGCGCCGCAACGAGAAGTACCGCGCGGTGCCGATCCTCGTGCTGACCACCGAAAGCGACCAGGAAAAGAAGAACCGGGCGCGCCAGGCCGGTGCGACCGGCTGGATCGTCAAGCCCTTCGACCCCGCGAAACTGATCGATGCGATCGAGCGTGTAACTGCCTGAACCGGGATTTCCTCCGATGGACATGAACGAAATCAAAGAGATCTTCTTTCAGGAATGCGAAGAGCAGCTCGCTGAACTGGAATCCGGTCTTCTCAAGCTGAACGACGGGGATCGCGACCCCGAGACGGTGAATGCCGTTTTTCGCGCCGTTCATTCCATCAAGGGAGGTGCTGGCGCCTTCGGGCTCGATGACCTCGTCTCCTTCGCGCATGTCTTCGAGACGACGCTGGATTGCGTCCGCTCCAACCGCCTGGAGCCGACACCCGACGTGCTGAAGGTGATGCTGAAATCGGCCGACGTGCTGGCCGATCTCGTGACAGCCTCGCGCGATGGAGGCAGCGTCGACGCCGCGCGCAGCCGTGGCCTGGTGAAGGAACTCGAGGCGCTTGCCAATGGTGAGCTGCCGGCCCCTTCCGTTCATACCGAGGCGGCCGCTGCAAAGCCGGCCGAGGCCGCTCCGCAGCCGACCGATGAAAGCGGCTTCCAGCCCATTCCGTTCTCCTTCGACGGGTTTGACGAAGAGGACGAGGTGACGCTCGAAGGCTCCGCCTATGAGATCGTCTTCAAGCCTCGCCGCGAGCTCTATTCGAAGGGCAATGAGGCGGCACTTCTCCTGCGCGACCTTTCCCGCCTGGGCGAGATGAGCATCCATTGCGATACGGACGCGCTGCCTGCCCTGGACCAGATGGACCCGGAGGAGGCCTATTTCGCCTGGAAGATTTCGCTGAAGACGACCAGGGGCGAGGAGGATATCCGGACGGTCTTCGAATTCGCCGAATGGGATTGCGATCTCGAGGTGAAGCTCGCCGAACCGGCTCGTCCGGACGAAGAGCAGCCGATGGTGCCGGTTCCCTTCGATCTCTCGATCCTGGACGAGACGCCCACCTCGGAAGAGGAAAGCGAGGAGCCCTCGGCCTCCGGAATCGTCGCTGCTACTCTCGCGGCTGCCGAGACCGCCACGAACGTCACGCGGCTTGCGAGCGTCGCGGCGCGCGTGGCCGAGCGGCAGGAAGCGTCGGCGGCCGCCGCCGCACCCGCGATTGCCGCGCAGAACACGGCCGCCGCTTCCAGCGCCGGCCAGACGATCCGCGTCGATCTTGACCGTGTGGACCGGCTCATCAACCTGGTGGGCGAGCTCGTCATCAACCAGGCGATGCTTTCCCAGAGCGTCATCGAGAATGATGCGACCGGCACCTCCTCCATCAACATGGGTCTCGAGGAGCTGCAGCAGCTCACCCGCGAGATCCAGGATTCGGTCATGGCGATCCGCGCCCAGCCGGTGAAGCCCGTCTTCCAGCGCATGTCACGCATCGTCCGCGAAGTGGCCGACATGGTGGGCAAGTCGATCCGCCTGGTGACCGAGGGCGAGAACACGGAAGTTGACAAGACGGTCATCGACAAGCTGGCCGAGCCGCTCACGCACATGATCCGCAATGCCGTAGACCACGGTATCGAGACGCCTGAGAAGCGCGAGGCCGCCGGCAAGTCCCCGGAAGGCACGATCAAGCTCACCGCGAAGCATCGTTCGGGCCGCATTCTCATCGAGCTGCAGGACGACGGTGCCGGCATCAACCGCGAACGCGTGCGCCAGAAGGCGATCGACAACGACCTGATCGCGGCGGATGCGAACCTCACCGACGACGAGATCGACAACCTGATCTTCATGCCGGGCTTCTCGACCGCCGACAAGATTTCCGACATTTCCGGCCGCGGCGTCGGCATGGACGTGGTCAAGCGCTCGATCCAGGCGCTCGGCGGCCGCATTTCGATCTCGTCCAGGCCGGGACACGGCTCCACCTTCACCATGAGCCTGCCGCTGACGCTCGCCGTGCTCGACGGCATGGTCGTGACGGTCGCGGGCCAGACGCTGGTGGTGCCGTTGACGGCGATCGTGGAAACGCTGCAGCCGGAAGCCTCCGCCATCCATTCCTTCGGCGCGAACCACCGGCTGATTTCGATCCGCAATTCCTTCTGCCCGCTGGTCGATGTCGGCCGTATCCTGAACTTCCGCGCCATCCAGGCGAACCCGGTCGAGGGCGTCGCGCTGCTGGTGGAATCGGAGGGCGGCGGCCAGCGCGCCCTGATGGTGGATGCCATCCAGGGTCAGCGCCAGGTGGTCATCAAGTCGCTCGAAGCGAACTACACCCATGTGCCGGGCATCGCGGCCGCCACCATTCTCGGCGATGGTCGCGTCGCCCTCATCCTGGATGTCGATGCGGTCGTTGCGGCCTCGCGCGGCCAGGCCCTTAAACCGGAATTGGCGCTGAAGCCTGAAATGCCTCTTGCAGCCGCGGGATAATCCATGTCGTACGCCGTGAAGAATCTGACCCAGGGAAGCCGCGAACTCATCGCCTTTCGCATCGGCGAGCAGGAGTTCTGCGTGAACATCATGTCGGTCCGGGAAATCCGCGGGTGGACGCCCGCAACCCCCATGCCGCATGCGCCTGCCTATGTGCTGGGCATCATCAACCTGCGCGGCGCGGTGCTGCCGATCGTCGATCTGTCGGCCCGGCTCGGAATGAAGCCGACCGAGCCCTCTCCCCGCCACGTCATCATCGTGGCGCAGGTGAAGAGCCGGGTGGTGGGCCTGCTGGTTGAGGCCGTTTCCGACATCCTGACGGTTACAGACGAGAACATGCAGCCGGTGCCGGAAATCTCCTCCGATATCGAGAAACAGTATGCGCGGGGCATTCTCGCCATCGAAAAGCGGATGATCTGCATGATCGAGCTGGATGCGCTCTTCCCCGAGAAGGAAAGCGAAGCCGCATGACGTCCCTGGGCCTTGCCGAAAGCCGGCAGCATCCCGATGAGATCATGGCGAACGGAGAATATCCGCTGACGCGCCGCGATCTCTCCGAAATCGCGGCGATGATCTATTCCGATGCCGGAATCTATCTGAACGAATCCAAGGCCTCGCTGGTCTATTCGCGGCTGTCGAAGCATATCCGCGCGCTCGGCCTCAAGGGTTTCCGGGAATATTGCGCGCTCGTCGCCTCGCCGGAAGGCGCGGTCGCCCGGCGCGAGATGCTCTCGCATCTGACGACCAATTTCACCCGTTTCTTCCGGGAGAACCACCATTTCGAGCACCTGCGTGATCACGTACTGCCGGGGCTCATTGCCCGTGCGAAGAACGGCGGCCGCGTCCGCATCTGGTCGGCGGCCTGCTCGGACGGGCAGGAGCCCTATTCGATCGCGCTGACGGTTCTTTCCATGCTGCCGAACGCGGCCGATTACGACTTCCGCATCCTGGCGACCGATATCGACCCGAAGATTCTCGCGGCTGCAAAGGCCGGCATCTATGACGAGGGCGCGCTGGAGACGGTCTCGCCGCCCATGCGCAAGCAATGGTTTCGCGAGGTGGAGGCGGGCGGCCGCCGCAAGTTCCAGGTCGATGACCGGGTCAAGAAGCTCATCACCTTCAACGAGCTGAACCTGATGGCCCAATGGCCGTTCAAGGGAAATTTCGACGTCATCTTCTGCCGCAACGTCGTTATCTATTTCGACGAGCCGACGCAGATGAAGATCTGGTCGCGCTTCGCAGCACTCCTTCCGGAAGGCGGCCACCTCTATATCGGCCATTCCGAGCGCGTCTCGGGAGACGCCAAGCATCTCTTCGACAACACGGGTATCACCACCTACCGCCATATCGGCAAGAACGTGGGGAGGAAGGCATGAGCGCCCCTGCACGCGTTCTCGTCGTCGACGATTCCCCCACCATGCGCGGGCTGATCACGGCCGTGCTGAATTCCGATCCGGAAGTCAACGTGATCGGCCAAGCCGGCGATGCGCTCGAAGCGCGCGAAGCGATCAAGCGGCTCGATCCCGACGTGGTGACGCTGGATATCGAAATGCCGAACATGAACGGCCTCGATTTCCTCGAAAAGATCATGCGGCTGCGCCCCATGCCGGTCATCATGGTTTCGACGCTGACCCATAGGGGCGCGGACGCGACGCTCGCGGCACTCGAGATCGGCGCTTTCGACTGCGTCGGCAAGCCGGTTCCGGGCGATGTCCGGCCGTTCGTCGATCTCGCAGAGAAGGTAAAGGCGGCGGCCCGCTCGCAGCGCCGCGGCCGCAGTCCGGTTTCCGCTCCCGCCGTCACGCCGGCTGCCGACTACAGGGTCGGCCGCAAGATCGTGGCGATCGGCTCATCGACCGGGGGCGTGGAAGCACTGATCACGGTGCTGCAGAAGTTCCCGAAGAACTGCCCGCCCACCATGATCACTCAACATATGCCGCCCACGTTTACCAAAAGTTTTGCGGAGCGGCTTAATCGTATCTGCGCTCCCGTGGTGCAGGAAGCGACCGATGGCGCGCGGCTGGAGATCGGCAAGGTCTATATAGCGCCAGGTGGCGACCGGCATCTCCAGGTGGTCAATCCGTCGGCCCCGAGCTGCCGCCTTGTCGAGCGGGAACCGGTCAACGGCCACAGGCCGTCGGTGGATGTCCTGTTCGATTCGGTCGCGGAACTCGCCGGCCGCAGCGCCGTCGGGGTGATCCTGACGGGCATGGGCCGCGATGGAGCGGCCGGACTGCTCCGGATGCGCAGCGCAGGCGCGCGCACCATCGGGCAGAACGAAAAAACCTGTGTGGTCTACGGCATGCCGAGGGTTGCCTACGAGATGGGAGCCGTCGAGCAGCAATTGCCGCTGGGCTCCATCGGAGAAGAAGTTTTGAAATTAACTGCCGCCCGGAAGGAAGGTACCGAATAAATGTCTCTCGCGGAAAAAATCAAAGTCCTGATCGTCGATGATCAGGTGACCAGCCGCCTGCTGCTCAGCGACGCTCTGACCCAGCTCGGTTTCAAGCAGATCACCGCCGCCGGCGATGGCGAGCAGGGCATGAAGATCATGGCCGAACAGCCGCATCACCTAGTCATCTCGGATTTCAACATGCCGAAGATGGACGGCATCGGCTTCCTGCAGGCCGTCCGCAGCAATCCGAACACGAAGAAGGCCGCGTTCATCATTCTGACCGCTCAGGGCGACCGCGCACTCGTGCAGAAGGCCGCCCAGCTCGGCGCCAACAACGTTCTCGCCAAGCCGTTCACCATCGAGAAGATGAAGGCAGCCATCGAGGCCGTGTTCGGAGCGCTGAAATGACAGACGCCGCCGCGGCCAGGCGTGTCCACATCATCCAGGGCGAGTACAAGGTCGAAAACGACCCGAACGTCGTCCTGGCGACGATATTGGGCTCATGCGTGGCTGCCTGTCTTCGCGATCCGGTCGCCGGTGTCGGCGGCATGAACCATTTCCTGCTCCCCGGCTCCGGAGGCGCGGCAGCCTCCGGCGGGGATGCGACGCGCTATGGCGTGCATCTGATGGAACTGCTGATCAACGGTCTCCTGAAGCGGGGAGCCCGACGCGACAGGCTGGAGGCGAAGATCTTCGGCGGCGCGAAGACCATTGCGAGCTTTTCGAACGTCGGTGAGCAGAACGCGGCCTTCGCCATGCAGTTCCTCAAGGACGAGGGCATTCCGGTGGTCGGCTCGTCCACCGGGGGCGAGCACGGCCGCAAGCTCGAATACTGGCCGGTCAGCGGCAGGGCGCGCCAGTATCCGCTCACCGGCGCCGAAACGCAGAAGACCGTGGCCATGGAGCAGCGCCCGGTGCGCGCGCCCAAGCCCGCCGAAAGCTCCATCGAATTCTTTTAGCCCTGAAACGCTCTAAGCAATGCCTTTTCCGGCGAGGAAACCATGAACGAAGTCGTCACACACGCCGCCTCTACCGAGGAATCCCTTCCTGAGGTCCTGATGCGGCTGGTTTCCGAACTCCACGACGTCGCCTATCTCATCGAGCGCGTCGAGCCGCAGCTGCTCGAGCTTGGCGGACCCGACGTCCTCCAGTCGCCGGAGAGCATCAAGGTACTGCAAGGCATCGATCTCGCCGTCCAGAAGACGCGGGGGCTCGCCGAATTCATCGACACCATCACCGCTACCATTCCGGACCAGTGGACCGTAGACGTGTCCACCGCGCTCAGCCTCGTCAAGCTTGCCGACATGCGCAAGGCGCTGGCGAACGGGCTCCGTCACGGTCATTCCCAGCCGCTCGGCAAGGCAGCCGGCGATTTCGATTTCTTCTGATTGCGGGCCTTCTTGCACGGCTGGCTATAAATCACCCGCCACTTTTCACCGTCCCATGAGCGTCGAGCGCACTCGTCCGAAACGCTCGCACAAGCTTCGCTTCCTAGGGTGAGCCTGGAAAAGGCTCTATTTCCTTGTTTGCGATGTGGGACAGAATGAATCTGTTGGCTCAATTTTCACCTGTTTTCAAGAATCTGGCGGGTCTCGGCCAGACGCGGCTCATTGCGTTGGCCGGTGTCGGCGTGCTGTCGATCGCGATCGTGCTCGCGGCGGCGATTTTCGTGAACAAACCCGCCTATGAGACCTTGTATGTGGGGTTGGAAACCACCGACCTGAACCAGGTGAGCATGGCGCTTGCCGAAGCCAGCCTGCCATTCGAGGTCGGCCCGGACGGGACGAGTATCCGGGTGCCGGTCGGCAGCACGAGCAAGGCGCGCCTTCTGCTCGCCGAGCGCGGCCTGCCGAACAGCGCCAATGCCGGTTACGAACTCTTCGACAATGTCGGTTCGCTCGGTCTTACCTCCTTCATGCAGGAAGTCACCCGGGTGCGGGCGCTCGAAGGGGAGATCGGCCGCTCGGTCCAGCAGATCAACGGCGTGTCCGCCGCCCGCGTCCACATCGTCATGCCGGATGTCGGCAACTTCCGGCGCGGGGAGCAGAAGCCGACCGCCTCCGTCATGATCCGTGCGAGCACGTCGGCCGGCCGGAAGGCCGCGGCAGCGATCCGGCATCTGGTGGCCTCCGCCGTGCCTGGTCTCGATGTCGATGACGTCACCATTCTCGATTCCACGGGCCAGTTGCTGGCCGCCGGCGACGAATACGGTAACAACGAACTCAACCGGTCCCTGAACATCGTCCAGACCGTCCAGCAGGAAGTCGAGTCGAACATCGACAAGGCGCTTGCGCCCTTCCTCGGAATGGACAATTTCCGCTCCAGCGTGACGGCCCAGCTCAACACCGACAGCCAGCAGATCCAGGAGACGGTCTTCGATCCGGAATCGCGGGTCGAGCGTTCGGTGCGGGTCACCCGCGAAGAGCAGCGCTCGCAGCAGTCCCAGAACGATTCCGCGACGACCGTCGAGCAGAACGTGCCCCAGGCCGCGCCCGAGCCGGGCGGAGCCGCCGGTCCCCAATCCTCCGACCAGTCGAACAAGCGCGAAGAGCAGACCAATTACGAGATCAACTCGAAGACGGTCGCGACCACGCGTAACAGCTACCAGATCGAGAAGCTCTCGGTGGCGGTTGTGGTCAATCGTGGCCGGATCGCCAAGATGGTCGGCGAGCCCGCGGACCAGGCCAAGATCGATGCCTATCTCGCCGAGATGCAGAAGATCGTGACCTCGGCCTCCGGTCTGAACCCGGAGCGCGGCGACGTTGTTACGCTGACGGCAATGGACTTTCTCGAGACCCAGCTTCTGGATGAAGCTGCGGGCGGCCCCGGCGTCATGGAATCGCTCAGCCGCAATCTCGGCACCATCGTCAACTCGCTTGCCTTCGTCGCGGTCGCCTTCCTCGTGGTCTGGCTCGGCATCCGTCCGCTGGTGCGCAGCGTCACCGGCACCGGCGTTGCAGCGGAGACGACGGCGGACGCAGCCGGCCTGGAACTGCCCGACTTCTCTCCGGCCGGCGGCAGCCCGGGACTCATGGAAGGTTTCGGCGCGGACTTCGGGTTCGACAGCTCCGACGATCTTCTGGGCGGAGGCGACGAGGGCGGCTTCAACCGCCGCCTCAAGGAAGGTCCGGAACGGCGTCTCTCCCGCATGGTGGAGATCAGCGAGGAGCGCGCCGCCAAGATTCTCCGCAAATGGGCGGTCGACGAAGCGGCCTGAGCAGCCTTCACAAAAAAATGATCAGCATGGGCCGGACAAAATCCGGCCCATGCCTTTTAATGCATGTGTACATTCGGTCCACGACAGGCGTATCAGTAGACGCTGTCGTCCAGGCCACAGGAAACGGCGGAAGCTCCAATGGCGATTCCCCGGACGTTTCCTACAATGCTCTCGATTTAATGAGACGCGCCGAACCATGATGGTGGGCCTGCGGGAATGCGGCAGCGAGTATTTTGTTGGAGGTGAACTTGCCGGGACATGCGTCCCTGCAAGGCGATACAGATAGGAATGGGGTTGTTGGGGGCAGACACGGCATCGGAGGGGCGACATTTGGAGCCCACGGACACCAAGGCCTTGTCGCGCGAACAGCTGGCCCGGCGGATCACTGTTGCCGCGGGCGCCAACAACATCCAGGCCGTCATGCGCATCCTGGCCGATTATGTCGGGGCCTCACACTTCCTGCTCGCCAGATACGACCTCATTCAGGAACAGGGCCTCGATTTCATCGTCACCTCCAACTGGCCCTTCGATCTCGTTCGCAGGCTCGGATCGGAACTTGCGAGCGGTTACTCCCGCTCGACCGAGCTGGAAAAATGCCTTTCCCTGCTGACGCCGACCTTCTCGGTGCTGCCGGAAGATGCGCAGGTTCCGCATGAACTCGGCAGGCGATATTGTTCTCTTACCTTCTGCGTCGGGCGCACGCGCTTTTCCCTGATGCTGCTGTTCCTCGAAGGAGCCATCCTGTCCCAGGAGCGCCTGCGTGAGATCGGATTGCTGGCGGCCTACGGAGCGAGCTTCGCGGAGAGCAGGGATGTCCGCTCCGAGCGGGATTTCGAACTGACGGAACGCGAGCTCGAATGCCTGTTCTGGATCGCGGAGGGCAAGACCAGCGACGAGATTGCCGTCATTCTCGGTATCTCGCGCAATACCATCAACAACTACATCACCAGCGTGATGCGCAAGACGGCGACGAAAACCCGCTCCGAGGCGATTGCCTATGCGGTGCGGAACAATCTGGTTTAGGCGGGGCATATGGCGTATACACGCGGCGGTTCAGAAGGCCAGGGGGGCATCCAGTATCTGCGCCTCCAGCGCGCTTCCAGCCGATCGGATATCTTTCCGAAAATGATCGCCATGCAGAAGAATCTGAAGGCCCGCAACTTCGCGGTCTTCCGGATCGCCGGCGCCGGCCTGCCGAACAAGCGCAAGCTGGTCTGCGAGCTGGAGAATTGGGGCGCGGGCGGTCTCGAGAACGGCAACAGGCTCATCGAAGGCTATGGCGAGGTTTTCCTCGAACATATGGAACTCTCGCTGTTGCCGCTGATCTGGCGCGGCGCGGACGCAACCGGGGCCGGCTCTGCCGAGGCTGGCGAACTTTCTCCCCTTGTCCGCCGGCTCGAACCGGACGTGGTGCCGGTTTCCGGCGTCGCCTTTCCGGTGCGGCTCGGCGCGCTCGGCAACGGCTATGCCGTATTCCTCGGCAATTCGATGGATCTGGGAAGCGATGCCATCATCGAGCAGCATATCCGCAGTTGCCAGGTGATGATGGACCTGCTGGCCCTCGACGAAAAGCGAAGCGTGCCCGCCGAATCGCTCAGCGAGCGCGAAATCTCCTGTCTGCAGCTCGCCGGTGACGGCAGGATCAGCGAGGAGATTGCCGAAATCCTTGGGCTTTCGGTTCACACCGTCAATGCCTATCTCGGCTCGGCGACCATCAAGCTGGATTCGGTCAACCGCATCCAGGCGATCGCCAAGGCCATCCGGCTCGGCTACATCAACTGACGCAGGCCGTCGGTCCGCGTCAGTCCGTACTGCATTAGATGGCTAAAACACCGCCGCGGAGGATTCGCTCCGCATGAATTGCGCTTCCGCAAGGCTCCGCTCCAGAAAAGCGGTGTTCTCCTCCGGGCTCTCCGACGGATCGTGAAAGGCGATGTGATCGATCTCGATGCCCGCCTGCGCGTCGGTCAGTGTCAATCGCGCGTAGACGTTTATGCCCGGCGGCTTGATCTCGAGGTCGAGGATGACCTCCGCGGGACCGCTCCATTCCAGCCTGTATTCTCCGCCGGCGCCGAAATTGACGGTTCCGGGGTGGAAATAAAGCTCCGCGGCCGAGGCGACCAGGTCGGAGAGATTGCCGTAGCATTCGAAGCGCAGCAGGGAAATGAGGTCTGCGGCGTCGAGAAGGCGCAATTCCGTCGCCACGGGGCTCAGGGCTCGGGCGAGGATCTTTTCACGTTCTGTGGAATGGGAGCATTTCTTCATGACGCCTAGCGTGTCCGTTGCTTGAGCGACCGGGTTGCGTAGACCCGGTGCACGAGTTCTGCCACTGCCTTGTAGAAGGCTGGTGGTATGACACTATCTACCGAGACTTGCGCAAACATGGAGCGCGCAAGCGGCGGGTCCTCGAAGACGGGGATGGCATTGGCCTCCGCGATCTCGCGAATTTTCAACGCGATGAGATCCTGGCCCTTGGCGACGACGATCGGCGCATCGTTTTCTTCCCGCACATAGCGGAGCGCCACCGCATAGTGGGTCGGGTTGGCGATCACCAGCGTGGCGCGGGGAACATTGTTGATCATGCGCCGGCGGGCGCGGTCGCGCGCCACGGATCTCTGGCGGGATTTGACCAGCGGATCGCCCTGCGACTGCTTGTGTTCGTCCTTCACTTCCTGCTTCGTCATCTTCAGCTCGGTGAACCAGTGATGGCGCGTCCAGAGGAAATCGATGACCGAAAGCACGGCGGTCGACAGCAGGATGACGACGACCATCTTGCGCGTGATCGTATCGAGCTTGACGAGAATCACCTGCGGATCGGAAAACATCGCGTCCAGCGAGGCGAAGAACTCGCCCCGCAGCGCGAAATACATGATGATCGAGACGACGACGATCTTGAATACCGATTTGCCGAACTCGATCAGGCCCGGCAGGCTGTAGATGCGCTTGAAGCCCTTGGCCGGCGAAAGCCGTGACGCCTGCGGCCTGATTCGCTCGAGCACCAGTGACGGCATGTTCTGCGAGATCGAGGACACGATGCCGAATACGATGAAGAGCAGCATGGCGGGCGCCAGCACCGCGGCGGCGGCCCAGGCAAGATGCACGCCGAGCGAAATCAGGTCCTGTGTATTCTCCAGGCGCCATTGATCGGGCTGCTCGAAGAGGTCCTTCAGCGTTTCGCCGAGTTGCGAGACGCTTGAGGGAAGAAAGAAGACGAGAAAGAGATAGAAGGCGAGCGTCGAGGCGAAGATCGTCACCTCGCGGGAAAAGGGCACATTGCCTTTCTCGGCCGCCTCGGTCAGCTTCTTGGCTGTCGGGCTTTCTGTTTTGCTGTCTTTATCGTCCGACAAGGCTCATCCCTGCACGCGAATCGGCTCCCTGCCTCGCTTCACGTTATCTCATTGCCGGCTAAATCCCATTCGGGACGGCAAAAAGCCTGTGTACGAGAGTGCCAAAACGGCAAGGGCGGAACCGGCATCAGCCCGCTCCGCCCCTTAATAGTTTTCATATTCAGGCTCAGGCGGCTTCCGCGGCCTTCTCGTCCTCGGTCTTCTCCTTGAGCAGGATCTGGCCGGAATTGGAAAGCCGGATCGCTTCCTGGGCGATGGCGCGGCGGGCGATGGCGATCTCGCGCGGGTTGAGCGGCGCGCCGAGAACTTCCAGATCGGACTCGATCATGCGGCGCTGGCGAGGGCTGATCGCCGAAAGGACGCATTCCTTCATCTCGACCGTCGCGCCGCGCAGCGCCATGGTCAGCACGTCGGATGCCACGTCGTTGAGCAGAAGAACACGGCTGCGTTGCGGCATGTACAGAAGGTCCTCGAAAAGGAAGATCTTCGGGCGCACCTTGGTCGCGGCTTCCTTGCTGATCGATTCCAGCGAGGTGAGAAGCGTATCGACCTGCGGCTTTTCGAGCTCGTTCATCAGCTCGGCGACCTTGTTCGTGCCATTGGAGTTGCGCTCCGCCTCGATGGCCTTGGTAAGCTCGACCACCCGGTTCTCGATGATCTGCGCGGCCTTCGGGCTGACTTCCTTCATGTTCACCGTGCGGTTCATGACATCGGCGCGGCGGCTTTCGGGAAGCTTGAGCAGAACCTTGGCGCCGAAGGAGGAAGGCATCATCGAAAGGATGTAGGCGATCGTCTGCGGGTGTTCGCGCGAGACGAACTTCGCCACGAATTCCGGCTCGGCTTCCTGCAGCTGATCCCAGATGGAGGCTTCATAGGCCTGGAAGGCCGTGCGGCGGCCGAGCAGCCCGTCGACTTCTTCCGGCGTCAGGCCTTCCTCCAGGATGGCCTCGATCGCCGTGGCATTGTCCATGAGGCCCGTGCCTTCGGTGAAGAGGTCCTCGAATTCGTTGACGAGCTGGGCGAGCTCGTCCGGCGGGATTGCCCGGAGCGTCTGCGCCGAAGCGATGATCCGCTGCAGTTCGTTCTGGGTGAAATACTTGAGAAGTTTGCCGGCGACGCCCTTGCCCATAGCGAGGAGGACAGCCGCCGCCTTTTCAGTATGGGACAACGGCTTCTCGGCGACTGCACCGCCACCGAAATCGTCAAAGTCCATCATGGCCTTTCCTCTCTGTCCCCACAGGGATCAGGTTCTTCTCGTGCTCAGCACTTCCGTCAGTTTCACGCCGAAGCGCGTGTCGTCGTGTTCCAGCACGGTGATTTCACCCTTGCCGATCCGGCGTCCGTTGACGGTGATTTCCACGGGCTCGCCGATCCTCTTGTCGAGGGCGATGGTCGCGCCTTCCTCGAGGTTCATCAGACCGGAGACCTGCATGCGGCTGGAGCCGAGGACGATCTCCACGTCGATCGGGATATCCATGATGAGGTCGAGATTGGCGTTGAGCGCGCTGCCAGGTTGCGGCATGGCTTCCGCGGAAGCGGAGAAATTCTCGCTACCGAAGCCTGCGCCGTTCATGTCGAACCCGCCGCCGAAGGCCGGGGTCTCGGCGGCGGAAAAATCGCTGCCGCCGATGTCGAAATCGGCGGGCGGCACGTCGGCATCGGCCTTCAGCACGCCGCGCAGATCGTCGATGGCCTGATCCAGTGCGACTTCATTGCCGACCGGCATCAATGCGTCGTCTTCGGTAAGGGGTATTTTCTTCGTAGCCATGCGATCATTATTCCCATTGAAACTTGCGTCAGCCTGCCCTTGGCGAATGAGACATGCACTCGGCTTGCGAGGCTCATCCCATAAGGTGCTTCAGGATCTCGTCGTCGGTGCTGATATTGTCCTTCACGCGGACCGTATAGCGCTCGCCCGAACGCCCGAACTCGCACGAATACATGTCCTTGCCGTTGGCGCTCACCCGAACCTGCACGTCTCCCTTGTCCTTGAAGGCGATGATATCACCCACCGCGAGCCGGGAAACCGTACCGAGCGTCAGGGCCTGCAGGCGGATCGTCGCCTCGAGCGTCACCTGGGACCGGCGGACTTGCTCTTCCATCCGCTCGGTCCATTCCTGCTTGCTCTTCGAAACCTGCCCTTTCGATCTCGGTGCGACCACCTTGGTCTTCAGGAAGGCGCGCTGGGGAATGATGAGGGCGAATTCCGAAACGACCGGGCCGAGCTCCAGCCCCATGCGGATCGCGACGCCGTATTCGAGCGGAGCGGCCTCGTCCGGCTGCGGCCGGTCTTCCGCATTGAGGGGCCGTTCGAGGCTAGCCTCGAAGCCGCCGGGCGCGTTGACGCCGGAGCGCAGAACATTCGCCATACGATCGAACACCATGGACGCAAGGTCGAGTTCGATATCGGAAAGCGGCCGCTCGATCGGCTGTTCGACGGTATGAGGACCGGCGCCCAGCATCAGCTCCATCAGCGCGATCACGAAACTGTTGCCGCAGGCGAACACGAAATTCGGGCACCAGTTGCGCAAGGTCCCGTCGGTAAGAGCGAAGGTATCCCCCAGGTCGGCGATCAGATCCGGCATCAGGCCGGATGTGCAGCCCTGATAGGAGACGGCGATGTCGATGCCGGTTTCGCTCTGGAACACGTCGGGGAAGAATTCGGTGTAGAGCTGCGCGAACTCGCCGCCGATCCTCTCGACCGTATTTCTGTCGCCGAGCCCTCCCGTCAGCTTCGCGAGAAGGGCGTGGTTCATGGCTGGTGGTGTGCTTCGCATCGCCTGGCTCATCGTCATGCCGCCTTTTCACCGCCCGGATTCATCATTTCCTGCTCGACGGAGTCGATCGACGGGCGCTCCTTGTTGGAAATCGTCTTGCGGCCGTATTCCAGAGCGACCTGCGGCACCGAGCCGTTCATGTAGGCGAGCAGGGTCTGCTTGACGATGATGTAGAGCCGGTGCTGCTTGTTGCGCACGATCTTGATCTGCGAGGCGAGCGGGTTGCAGACCGAGTAGGAAAGCACGATGCCGAGCATGGTGCCGACGAGGGCCGCGCCGACCAGGCCACCGAGAACTTCCGGCGATTCGTTGATCTTGCCCATCGCCTTGATGACGCCGAGCACGGCCGCGACGATGCCGATGGCGGGGAAGCTGTCTCCCATGGCGGTGATCGCGTGATACGGCTTCATCTTGTCGTGGTGCATGGTCTCGATTTCCTCGTCCATCAGCGCCTCGATCTCGTGGCTGCGGGCATTGCCGATGATGATGAGGCGCACGTAGTCGCAGATGAACGCGGTCAGTTCCTTGTTCTTCAGCACGGCTGGAGCGGACAGGAAGATCGAGGATTCTTCCGGGTTGTCGATATGGGCTTCGATCTCGTTGCGCGATTTGGTGCGCAGGTCGCGCATCAGCGAATAGAGCACGCCGAGAACGTCGAGATAGTCCCGCTCCTTGGGCACGACATTCCTGAAGGCTTCGCCCAGCGCCTTGCCGGAATCCTTCACGACCTTCATCGGGTTCGCCATGATGAAGCCGCCGATCCCCGCACCGCCGATGATCACCAGCTCGAACGGCTGGACGAGTACGTCGATGTGGCCGCCCATCGCCATGTAGCCGCCGATGATGCAGCCGAAGGTGATGACGAAACCGATGATAATGTTCATCCCATACCTGCGCTTGGTCGTTGTCCAATGCTCTCGGGATAAGGCGTCTGGCTTGCGTGAGGCTGGTTGGCCAAGCGTTTTCACCTGCGGGAAACGGAACAGTTTCGCGCAAGTCTTTTCCCATAGCTTCGGCAGGATCGGACCGGATTGCCGGCCGTAGAGCGATCTCCCGCGTTTTCCACGAATTTGGGCGAAGAAGATGATCACGACCTATGTCAGCTATACCCTGATCAGCCGCGACCTTCCGAAGTCGCTGGCCCGCGTCGCCGAGAAGCCGGATGTGGCGCGCGAGACGGAATATTATCTTTCCAAGATCGGCAGCATCAAATCGGTCGACGAATTCATGGCCGACAGCCGCCTTTATAACTATGCGCTGAAGGCGCATGGCCTGGAGGACATGGCCTATGCCAAGGCCTTCATGCGCAAGGTGCTGACCGAGGGCAACCGCGACGAGAACGCCTTCGCCCGCCAGCTGTCGGACAGCCGCTATGCGTCGCTGGTCGAATCGCTGAATTTCGAGACTCACGGCGCGGCGGCGACATCCTTCGAACGGGCGCAGAAGGGCGTGGTCGACAAATTCCAGCGCCAGACCCTGGAAGAGGAGGCGGGCGAGGAAAATCCCGGCGTGCGGCTTGCGCTTTATTTCGCGCGCACGGCTCCTTCCATCAAGTCTGGCATGGAAATCCTTGCCGACGACGCGCTCACGGAAGTGGTGCGCACCGTCCTCCAGATGCCCGTCGAGATGGCGTCGCTCGATGTCGACCGCCAGGCGGCCTTCATCGAGGAGGCTCTGAACATCGAGGATTTCCAGGATACGACGAAGGTCAACAAGTTCCTGGAGCGCTTCTCGGCCATGTGGGAGCTGCAAAATCCCTCCGATACCGGAACGAGTGCATCGGCGCTTTTTGCTCCCGCGTCGCAGGGGATCTCGCCCGATCTGCTTCTTTCCATCAATAACCTGAAACTCGGAGGCAAATGACATGCAATCCGGACTTTACGTCGGCATTTCTTCGCAGATCGCGCTGGAGCGCCGCCTGAACACGATCGCCGACAACATGGCCAACATGAACACGGTCGGGTTCCGGGCGACCGAGATCAAGTTCGACGAGGTCATGAGCAAGACGCGCAACGAGCAGAACGCCAAGATCGCATTCGTGACACAGGGCAACGACTATCTCGCCACGCGCACCGGGCAGTTGCAGCAGACGGGCAATCCGCTCGATTTCGCCGTCAAGGGCGATGCCTGGTTCGCGCTCGATACGCCCGCCGGCCAGGTGCTGACCCGTGACGGCCGCTTCACGATGGACGAAACCGGCCAGCTCCGCTCGATCCGAGGCTTTTCCGTTCTCGGTGCCGGCGGCGCGCCGATCCAGCTGAACCGCGACGGTGGTCCGCCGAGTGTCGGCGCCGACGGCATCATCATGCAGGACGGCCGGCCGGTCGCCAATCTCGGCCTCTTCACCGCAGACGTTTCGCAGGGCTACCTGCGCTACGACAACAGCGGCGTGATCCCCGTTCAGGCGCCGCAGCCGGTGGTCAACAATTTCGAATACGGCGTGGTCCAGGGCTATGTCGAGCAGTCGAACGTCAACGGCCTCGGCGAGATGACCGAGCTGATCCAGGTCAACCGTGCTTTCGAGAGCATTTCCGCCCTGATGCGGGATTCCGAATCCTCCTTCGGCGAGGCGCTCAGGACCCTCGGCGGCGCCCGATAAGGCTGAGAGAGACAACGGATCATGAGCATTCAGGCAACGGTATTCGAAACGGCAAATGGCGGAAGGCTGGCGCAGCTGGCCGGGCTCACGACGCGTTATGCCGATCCGGCGTTCTCGGTCGCGCCGGGCGGGCATGTGCGCACCATCGCTGCCGGGCACTATACCGTTGCAGGGCTTTCGCGGCATGTGCGGCTCGGCGAGTTCGTGGCGCATCGCAGCGCCACCGGCATCCATCTTGGCGAAGTGGTGCGCGTCGAACCCGACCTCGTCTATGTCTGCCCGATCGAGCCCGGCGAACCGATCGGCATCGGCGATACCGTCATCCGCAAGGGCGCCTTTCGCGTCGCGCCCGACGATAGCTGGTGCGGCCGCACCATCAATGCCCTTTGCGAACCGATAGACGGCAAGGGGCCGCTCTCGAAAGGCCTCGATCCGCGTTCGATTTCCAGCACCGCGCCGCCTTCCATGACGCGCAGCCGGGTCGAGACCGGCTTTCGCACCGGGGTGCGCGCGATCGACATCTTCTCGCCGCTCTGCCTCGGCCAGCGTCTCGGCATCTTCGCGGGCTCGGGCGTCGGCAAGTCGACGCTGCTTTCGATGCTGGCGCGCGCCGAAGCTTTCGACAAGGTGGTGATAGCCCTCGTCGGCGAGCGCGGCCGCGAGGTGCGCGAATTCATCGAGGATACGCTCGGCGAGCATATGTCGAAGTCGATCGCCGTCGTTGCGACGAGCGATGAAAGCCCGATGCTGCGGAAGATGGCGCCGCTGGTCGCAGTCACCATCGCCGAGCATTTCCGCGACAAGGGTGAAAACATCCTCTTCATCGTCGACAGCGTCACGCGTTTTGCCCATGCGATCCGCGAGGTGGCGGTCGCCTCCGGCGAGCCGCCGGTGGCGCGCGGTTATCCGGCCTCCGTCTTCACCGAGCTTCCGCGCCTTCTCGAACGGGCGGGGCCGGGCGTCGAAGGCACGGGCACGGTGACGGCGATCATCTCGATCCTCGTCGATGGCGACAACCACAACGATCCGATCGCCGATTCCACCCGCGGCATTCTCGACGGCCATATCGTGCTCGACCGCAGCCTGGCGGAGGAAGGGCGCTATCCGCCGATCAATCCGCTGGCATCCATTTCCCGTCTCGCCCGCAAGGCCTGGACACCGGATCAGGAAAAGCTGGTTTCGCGGCTGAAATCGCTCATCCATCGCTACGAGGAGACGCGCGATTTGCGGCTCATCGGCGGCTATCGCACCGGCAGCGATCCCGATCTCGATATGGCGATCAAGCAGGTGCCGGTGATCTATGACGTGCTGAAGCAGACGCCGGGAGAAAAGCCCGCGCCGGATGCCTATGCCGATCTTGCGACGGCGCTCAGGGCTGGCGCGGGTCAGCCGCCGGCACCGCCCGCCAGACAGAGGTAGCAGATCGTGAAGAAGAAAGAAGAGCCCATGGCTTCGGCCCAGTTTCCCAGGAAGGCATCGCGTCTGAGCGACCGCGTGCTGGTCGCCACTGGCCTGGCGCTCGCCACTGCATCGGCGCTGTTCCCATGGTATGTCTTCTTCAACCAGGACAAGTTCGGCATCAACGCGAGCGATCTGGACCGAACCCGCGATCTGCCGCCGATGGCTCCGCGCGACGTCTTCAGCGTTTCGCCCCTCGCCATGGTGGACAACACGCCGGACGAGGCGTTGCCGGCTCCGCTCCAGCCCCTGGATAGATTGACCACGGCCACCGTCTCCTCGATCGGCGAGGAACGGCAGACCGGTCCGTTGATCGAGGAGCAGCCATTTCCCGGCAAGGGCAGTTTCCGTCTTCTCCATGTCGCCAACGGCCGCGCCCTCATAGAGGACGGATCGGGCATGTACATGGTCCGCGTCGGTTCGACCCTGCCGGACGAAAGCAAGCTTGCGAAGCTGGAGCAGCGCGAAGGCCGCTGGGCCATCATCACCTCTGCCGGCGAAATGGTTCAGGAGCCGGAAAGCCCGTAAGTCTGACGCAAGTTTACCGGCCTAGGCTTCGACGCAAAGATGGAGAGAAGCCTATGCAACCGATTCAACTGTTTGCCCTCGCATCGCGCCAGGCCGAGTGGCTTTCCGTGCGGCAGGAAGTTGTTGCCGGCAACATCGCCAACGCCAACACCCCCAAATACACGGCCAAGGACGTGACCCCCTTCGAGGCGGTTTTGAACCGGACCTATGTGCCCATGGCCCGCACGCACGCAGCGCATCTCGCCGAAAGCGCACTGAGCGACGACATCCGGATAGAGGACAGCGAACTCAACAACGAGATCGGCATGCAGGAATCCGGCAACACCGTCTCGCTGTCGCAGGAAATGACGAAGACGGGCGAGATCAAGCGGCAGTACGAGCTCGGCACCAATCTCGTGAAGTCGTTCCACAACATGATGTTGATGACTGTAAGAAGGTAAGATCATGGATCCTCTTTCAGCCGCGTCCAAGATTGCCGGCTCGGGACTTGAGGCGCAATCCACGCGCCTGCGCATCGTCTCGGAAAATATCGCCAACGCCCGCACGACCGGGGATACGCCCGGCGCCGATCCCTATCGGCGCAAGACGATCACCTTCGGTGAGGTGATGGATGCCAGCCGGCAGGTGGACCTCGTGGGCGTCAAGAAGCTCGGCGTGGACAATTCGGAATTCCACGAGGAGTTCGATCCCAATCATCCGGCAGCCGACGAGCGCGGCATGGTCAAGACGCCCAACGTCAACCTCCTGATCGAGATGGCGGACATGCGGGAAGCCAACCGCTCCTATGACGCCAATCTCCAGGTGATCAAGCAGACGCGGGAACTCGTCGCCTCCACCATCGACCTTCTGAAGAGCGGACAATGATCGACAATATTCAAAAAGTCAGTTCCCTTTCGCTGACCCGCGGCCTCGACGAAGCCACAAGCGAAACCACCTCCAGCCTTCGCGGCGCCGGGCAGGTCTCCGGCGAAAACACGAGCCTCAACTTCGCAAGCGTCCTCGGCAACGTGGCGACGGACGCCATGAACAGCCTGAAGGGCGCGGAGGCCATGTCGTTCAAGGCGATCGAGGGCAAGGCGAACACCCGCGAGGTGGTCGATGCGGTTCTTGAAGCACAGCAGTCCCTTCAGACGGCGATCGCGCTGCGCGACAAGATCGTCTCCGCCTATCTCGAAATCACGAAGATGCCGATCTAACGCATTGAGGACGAAGACATGAGAGCGCTTTCAGTCGCGGCGACGGGCATGGATGCCCAGCAGACCAATCTCGAGGTCATCGCCAACAACATCGCCAATATCAACACGACCGGCTACAAGCGGGCCCGCGCGGAATTCGCCGACCTGCTCTACCAGACCGAGCGCGCCCAGGGCGTGCCCAACCGTGCCAACCAGGCGATCGTTCCGGAGGGCGCCAATATCGGCCTCGGCGTGCAGACGGCGGCCGTGCGCAACATCCATACGCAAGGCGAGCTGACCCACACGGAAAACAGCCTCGATCTCGCACTCGTCGGCCGCGGCTGGTTCCAGATCCAGACGCCTGACGGCAACACCGTCTATACCCGCGCCGGCGCGTTCAACCAGAATGCCGACGGCCAGCTCGTGACGATCGACGGCTATACCGTCGTCCCCAACATCGTCTTCCCGGCGGATGTCAGCGAGACCGTCATCAGCCGCACCGGCCAGGTGAGCGTGCGTGTCGGCAACGAGACCGAGTTCCAGGAGATCGGCCAGCTCACGGTCGCCAACTTCGTCAACGAAGCCGGCCTGCAGCCGCTCGGCGACAACCTCTTCGCACAGACGGCCGCATCCGGCGACCCGATCGTGGCCGTACCGGAAGACCCCGGCTTCGGTTACATCAAGCAGGGCTATCTCGAAGCTTCGAACGTCGATGCGGTCAAGGAGATCACAGATCTGATCTCGGCCCAGCGCGCCTATGAGATGAACTCCAAGGTCATCACCACCGCCGATGAGATGGCGCAGATCGTCAGCAAGAACCTGAAGTAAGCAGGAGACGGGCAGACATGATGTTTCGCCGGATGAACAGGATTGGAGGCAGGCTCGCCCTGCCGCTCTTGGCCGCCTTGCTCGCTCTTGCCGGCCGGCCGGCTTTTGCAGACATGGGCTTTGCGGTGGTGCCGACCCAGACCATCTATCCCGGCGAGGTGATCTCCGCCGCGCGGGTCGAGGAGGTCGAGGTCACCAATCCCAATCTTACCGGCGATTATGCCCGTTCCACCGGCGAAGTTGTCGGAATGGTGAGCAAACGCACGCTGCTGCCCGGCCGCATCGTCCTCGTTTCGGCGCTGCGCGCGCCCTATGCGGTAACCCGCGGTTCCGCCGTGCGGCTGACCTTCGCGATCGGCCAGCTTGCGATTTCCGCCGGCGGTTCGCCGCTGGAGGATGGCGCGGTCGGGGATGTGATCCGGGTGCGCAACACCGATTCCGGCATCACGGTAAGCGGCACGGTAATGGCCGACGGCACGATACAGGTGATGGCGAAATGAGATCTTCCCGCTTCCTTGCTGCACTCGCCGTTCTTGGAGCGCTTCTCGGCGTCCAGGCGGAGCCCGTGCAGGCACAATCGGCACGCATCAAGGATATCGCTTCGCTGCAATCGGGCCGGGACAATCAGTTGATCGGCTACGGCCTGGTCGTCGGCCTGCAGGGGTCCGGCGACAGCCTGCGCTCCTCGCCCTTCACCGAACAATCCATGCGGGCGATGCTTCAGAACCTCGGCATCTCCACGCAGGGCGGGCAATCGAACGCCAAGAACACGGCGGCTGTCATGGTGACGGCGAACCTTCCGCCCTTCGCCAGTCCCGGCAGCCGTATCGATGTGACGGTGAGCTCGCTCGGCGATGCCACGTCGCTGCGCGGCGGCACGCTCATCATGACCTCGCTTTCCGGCGCGGACGGGTTGATCTACGCGGTGGCTCAAGGGGCCGTCATCGTCTCTGGCTTTACCGCCCAAGGGGACGCCGCGACGCTGACGGAAGGTATCACTACCGCGGGCCGCGTTCCCAATGGCGCCATCATCGAGCGCGAGCTGCCGTCGAGCTTCAAGGACTCGGTCAATCTGGTCCTGCAGCTCCGCAATCCGGATTTCTCGACCGCCGTCCGGGTGGCCGATACCGTCAATGCCTTTGCCAGCCGCCGCTATGGCGGGCCGATCGCCGAGCCGCGCGACAATCAGGAAGTGATCGTGCAGAAGCCGAAGATCGCCGACCTGACGCGGCTGATGGCGGAGATCGAGAACCTCGTGGTCGAGACCGACAGCCCGGCCAGGGTGGTCATCAACGAGCGCACCGGCACCATCGTCATCGGGGCGGACGTCCGCGTTGCCCGCGTCGCCGTCAGCTACGGCACGCTGACGGTTCAGGTGACCGAGACGCCGCAGGTGATCCAGCCCGAGCCCTTCTCGCGCGGACAGACGGCAATGCAGCCGCAGACGGATATCATGGCGATGAAGGACGGCGGCCAGGTTGCGATCCTGGAAGGGCCCGATCTTCGAACGCTGGTCTCCGGCCTCAACAATATCGGCGTCAAGCCCGACGGCATCATCGCCATCCTGCAGGGCATCAAGTCCGCCGGCGCCCTTCACGCGGAGCTCGTGCTGCAATGACCGACACGCCTCTTCTGACCGTTTCCGTCTCCAGGAGGGCCGCGCAGCGGCTCCTTCTTCTCGGCGCGATGCTGATGCTGGTGCCGCAGGTCAACGCGCAGCAGCCGGCGGTCGTCTCGGAACTCTCGACTGCCGACGAGATCCAGAAATTCTGCACCAACATCGCGGATGCGGCGCGCGATCAGCGCTACCTGATGCAGAAGCAGGAGCTTGAAAAGCTGCAGGCGGATGTGGATGCGCGCATAGCCACGCTCGAGAACCGGCGTACCGAATACGAGGATTGGCTGAAACGGCGCAACGACTTCCTGAGGCAAGCGGAGTCCGGTCTCGTCGATATCTTCAAGACGATGAAGGCCGATGCCGCCGCACCGCAGCTCGAGCAGATGAATGTCGAGGTCGCCGCGGCGATCATAATGAAGCTTCCCGCGCGCCAGTCCGGGCTCGTCCTTAGCGAAATGGACCCGCACAAGGCTGGCATGATCGCGACGATCATCTCCAGCGCTTCAGACCCCAATACTTCGAAAGAACCCTCATGACGAAGCGCGTTCCCGCCCTTATGGCTGTACTCCTGCTTGCCGGCTGCCAGAGCCAGACCATGCGGGAGATCGGCAATGCCCCCGCGATGAGCCCGATCGGCAGCGGCCTGCAATACGCCCAGACGCCGCAGATGGCTTCCTACCCGAAGCAGCCGCGCCAGCTCGCGAGCGGCTATTCGCTCTGGAGCGACAGCCAGGCGGCGCTCTTCAAGGATGCCCGCGCGCTGAATGTCGGCGATATCCTGACGGTGGATATCCAGATCAACGACCGCGCGTCCTTCGACAACGAGACGGAGCGCAAGCGGACCAACGCCACCAGCCTCGGCTGGGGAGCGAATGTCAGCAACCTGTTCGGCTGGACGCCGGAAGCGGGCACGACGGGTGATCTCGGCACGGATTCCAGCTCGGATTCCCACGGCAAGGGTTCAACCGAGCGCGCCGAGCGGCTGAAGCTCCTGGTCGCGGCGGTGGTCACCGGCATCCTGGAAAACGGCAACCTGCTCATCAGCGGTTCGCAGGAAGTGCGCGTGAACCATGAAATCCGTATTCTCAACGTCGCCGGCATCGTGCGGCCGCAGGATGTCAATGCGGACAACATGATCTCCTACGACAAGATCGCCGAGGCCCGCATCTCCTATGGCGGCCGCGGACGCCTGACGGAGATTCAGCAGCCGCCGGTCGGCCAGCAGGTCGTGGACCTGTTCTCGCCGTTCTGAACGGAAGGCGCATTGCAGCGGTTTGAAGGTTGAAGACCATGGCGGAAGAAGCGATATCCGGCGGTTCGAACGAGACGGGCAGGAGCCCGCTCGTCATGATGATCGCCGGCCTGGCGGTCCTGACCCTTGTAGGCGCTGGCGGGGGCTGGCTGGTCGGGGGCCTGATCGCGCCGGCGCTGCCAGAAGCTGCAGCACCTTCTCCCCAGACCGCTGCGGGGGGGCAGGCTGCCGAGGGCAATGCCGGCATCCCGCACCTCTCGGCCGAGGCGAACGGCATTGT
Source organism: Rhizobium moroccans (assembly GCF_057559155.1). NCBI lineage: Bacteria > Pseudomonadati > Pseudomonadota > Alphaproteobacteria > Hyphomicrobiales > Rhizobiaceae > Rhizobium > Rhizobium moroccans. Next base: position 83,196 of record NZ_JBHFJG010000015.1, read on the forward strand.
CGCGCTCGATCCGATCACCACCAACCTGGCCTATCCTGCCGAAAACTGGATCAGGCTTGAAGTGGCGTTGGCCTTCAAGGGACCGCCGGAGGCCGCGCTCGCGGAAGTCATTCACCAGGATATTCTGGCTTATCTGCGCACCGTTTCCCTGCAGCAGATAGAGGGTCCGCGGGGCTTCCAATACCTCAAGGACGACATCCAGGAGCGAGTCGATCTGCGCTCGCAGGGCAAGATCACGAAGGTTCTTTTCCGGACCTTCGTAATAGAGTGACCGGTCCGTCCTCAACCGCAGGCAGAAGGCCGGCATCTTCCTGTTCAAGACCTCCGCGCAGAGGCCTTATTCGGTTGACCACGCTTCCCGGCGGTGTCTATCGAGGAAGGGTGTCCAGGACCTTCGTGACCGCATGATTCGGCTGATTTCTCTGATTGCCGCCTTTTTGGCGGTCCCCGGGTTCGCGTTTGCGCAGCAATCGCCGGCCGACCTCCTCAATTTGCCGATCGACGGGTCCGCCGCGGCCTGGATCATCCGCACCTTCGGGCTCCTGACGGTGCTTTCCGTCGCTCCCGGCATTCTGGTGATGGTGACGAGCTTTCCGCGCTTCGTGATCGCCTTTTCGATCCTGCGCACGGGAATGGGGCTCGCGAGCGCTCCTTCCAACATGATCCTGATCTCGATGGCGCTGTTCATGACCTTTTACGTCATGGCGCCGACCTTCGACCGGGCCTGGGACGAGGGCGTGCAGCCGCTGCTGCAGAACCAGATCCAGGAGGCGGAGGCCGTGCAGCGGATCGCCGAACCCTTCCGAACCTTCATGAGCGCCAACACGCGGGACAAGGATCTTGCGCTTTTCGTGGAACTTGCTCGCGAGCGCGGCCAGAGCGTCGGAACGCCGGAAGCCGTCGATTACCGCGTGCTGGTTCCGGCCTTCATGCTCTCGGAAATCCGGCGCGGCTTCGAGATAGGTTTCCTGATCATCCTGCCCTTCCTCGTCATCGATCTGATCGTCGCCGCCATCACCATGGCCATGGGCATGATGATGCTGCCGCCGACCTCGATCTCGTTGCCTTTCAAGATACTTTTCTTCGTGCTGATCGACGGCTGGAACCTGCTCGTCGGCAGCCTGGTGCGGTCGTTCAGCTAACCGTTAACCATGCCTGCTTACCGGGCGTTCACCATAGCTTTAGTCATCACCTGAGCCCTGCTCGGATTTAAAGAAGTTGGCAAGAATTGGCTGCCAGTTTCTCCCTCACACGACGGGGTTGGTAGCCAAGATGCGGCACCGAATGGCATGAAGCCGGGCTGTCGTGACCGGTAATTTTCATTCAGTCCGGTATGTCCCCATCCAGTATCTCGTTCAAAGGGACAACAAAATCATGGCTAGCATTCTCACCAATGCCGCTTCTATGGCAGCTCTCCAGACGCTGCGCACCATTTCCAACGACATGGCGACCACCCAGGACCGTATCTCCACCGGCCTCAAGGTCGGCGCGGCATCGGATAACGCCGCCTACTGGTCGATCGCGACCACGATGCGTTCCGACAACGCTGCTCTTTCTTCCGTTCAGGACGCTCTCGGCCTCGGCGCCGCGAAGGTCGATACGGCTTATGCCGGTATGGAATCGGCAATTGATGTCGTAAAAGAAATCAAGAACAAGCTGATCACCGCAATGGAGCCGACGGCTGACAAGGCCAAAATCCAGGAGGAAGTTACGCAGCTGCAGGAGCAGCTTAAATCGATTGCCGATTCTGCCAGCTTTAGTGGCGAAAATTGGCTGCAGGGTAAGGTCACACTTAACGGTGCGGCGCTGACTGATGCTGCGGAAATTGCCGCAACTAATAAGCAGGTGGTTGGCTCCTTCACGCGCACTTCCAGCGGTGTTTCCGTTTCCACGATCGACTACAAGTTAAGCACATCCAACGTTCTCTTTGACTCGGGTCTAACTGCTGATGGCACTGCCGGTGCCGGCGGTCTTCTCGACAAGGCTGCAAAGGCTACCGTTCTTAAGTCGTCGGTATCGAATCTCGATATCACGGACTTGTCCATTTACAAGGGCGGTACGACCGCTGCTGTAGATGCTGACGCGCTTGTTGCAGCGGATGCAACGGATAAGGACGCTCTTGAAGCACTCCTCAAGCACGTCGATACGCAGCTGGAAGCAATGGGAAGCGCAGCTTCCGAGCTTGGTTCCATCTCGAAGCGCATCTCGATGCAGGAAGACTTCGCTAGCAAGCTCTCCGATACGATGGAACGTGGCATTGGTCGTCTCGTCGACGCCGACATGAACGAAGAGTCGACCAAGCTGAAGGCTCTGCAGACTCAGCAGCAGCTCGCCATCCAGGCTCTGTCGATCGCAAACAGCGACTCGCAGAACATCCTGTCGCTCTTCCGTTAATAGGAAGTCCGGTTCGCGGCCTTGGCTGCGAACCGTTTCCAAGCTTATCGAGCCGCATCCGGAAACGGGTGCGGCTTTTGTCATTTCTTAAGCTTTTTCGGTTACGCGCGCGTGCACGCGATGGCTGCAAAATAAAATTCAAGGCTGTGCCGATTTTCGTTTCCGTTTAGCTCTTCATTAACCAAGGCAAGGTTACGTAAAGCCCATCGAAACGGCGAGTTAACCTTGTTTATTAATAGGTTGGCAAGCATGACGCTGACCGCCGTTCGCCGGTGAATACCGGAATGTCCCTTCTTAATCAGCCACTAAGGGGCAAATCTACCATGACGAGCATTCTCACCAATATCGCAGCGCAGTCCGCACTCCAGACGCTCCGCACCATCGGCCAGAGCATGGAGCAGACCCAGGGCCGCGTCTCCTCCGGCCTGCGTGTCGGCTCAGCGTCGGACAACGCCGCCTACTGGTCGATCGCGACCACCATGCGTTCGGATAATGGCGCTCTCTCCGCTGTTCAGGATGCACTTGGCCTCGGTTCCGCCAAGGTCGATACCGCCTATGCCGGTATGGAAAGCGCGATCGACGTCGTAAAGGAAATCAAGAATAAGCTGGTTGCTTCCCGTGAAGCTGGCGTCGACCGGGCGAAGATTCAGGAAGAAATCGATCAGCTGCAGGATCAGTTGAAGTCGATCACCGACTCGGCTTCCTTCTCGGGCGAGAACTGGCTGAAAGGCGCCATCGGCCAGGCCTCTGCAACTGCAGGCAACCTCGCCACCGATGTAACCGTTAATAAGCAGATTGTCGGGTCGTTCACGCGCGACAGCGCCGGAAATGTCAAGGTTCAGACGATCAATATCGCCCTGAACAGCTCGAACGTTCTGATCGACTCGAGTGGCAATGGCAAAGGCATCCTTGATTCCGCAGCCTTGAAAGCTAACGTTGCCCAGTGGACCGACGGCGCCTTCTACACCGCCACAACGAGCTTGGGCGCAACTTTTTCCGAAGGCGCCAACGGCGTTTGGAGCGATGGTGTCGATTATTACAAGCAGGTTGACGAGGGTAAGTGGCTTCAGGTCACTACCGCAGCGGGAACAGCCCTTGCGGGCGCTCCTACTCCATTGGTCACGACTGCTGGTGTCTATGCCGGCGGCACCTCGATCCTCGATCTCGACATTACAAAGCTTGATGCTGCAAGAACCGCGTTCAGCATGGCCGGCGCTTCCGATGAAGCTGTTCTCGACAAGCTCATCTCTCATGTCGATGCTCAGCTTGAGGCGGCCATCAGCGCGGCAGCAGACCTTGGCTCCGTTGCCATGCGTCTTGACCTGCAGGAAGATTTCGTCGCCAAGTTGACGGATTCCCTTGATAGCGGCATCGGCCGCCTCGTCGACGCCGACATGAACGAAGAGTCCACCCGCCTGAAGGCCCTGCAGACGCAGCAGCAGCTCGGCATCCAGGCTCTCTCGATCGCCAACACCTCTTCGGAAAACATTCTCACGCTCTTCCGTTAATCGGAACGGATCTTTCCGCAGAAAATCGAACCGCGCCTTCGGGCGCGGTTTTTGCGTTTTCCGATGCGGCTCCGCGAGGCGAGAGAAATGTTCACTCACTGTTAATTTCGGTAAACCGCCGTTTAACCTTTGTTAACCATCCTTACCCTAGAAGGGGTCATCGAAAGGATGGGTTAACCAAGACGAAGCAAAGGTTAACAGGCATCAGGCCGCGCCATCCTCTCCGGCGAATTCCGGAATGTCCCTCTTCAGTTCAGCCAAGCTAGGGGCACGTGATGACCAGCATTCTGACGAATACCGCAGCCATGGCTGCCCTCCAGACCCTCCGCGCGATCGATTCCAAGATGGAAGAGACCCAAGCCAGGGTTTCCTCCGGCCTGCGGGTCGGCACCGCCGCTGACAACGCCGCCTATTGGTCGATCGCAACTACCATGCGTTCTGATAACGGCGCGCTCTCTTCTGTTCAGGATGCCCTCGGTCTCGGCGCTGCCAAGGTGGATACGGCCTACGCCGCGATGGAAAGCGCGGTCGATGTGGTAACCGAGATCAAGAACAAGCTCGTCGCATCCCGTGAAGCCGGCGTAGACAAGGCAAAAATTCAGGAAGAGATTGTCCAGCTTCAGGATCAGTTGAGGAGCATCGCGGAATCCGCTTCTTTCTCCGGTGAGAACTGGCTGCAAGCGGCGATCAGCGATGGCGCAGGCAACCTGACCGATGTCATCAAGCAAGTGGTCGGCTCTTTCACACGTGACGCGAGTGGGAGCGTTGCGGTCAAGACGATAGACATTCCCCTGAACCGCAGCACGGTACTTTTCGATACTGCCGGTAATGCGGGCATTCTCGATCAAGTGGCATACTATTCCGACACCGGCGTGACCAAGGCGTTCGAGATTACCACAGGCGCTCCTCCGGTGACGAAGGTGCAGGTGGCCAAGGTGTTCACGGAGGCGCAGCTTCGAGCATTGCCCGAGCAAACTGCGGGCACCCCTGTCACTTTTAATGCGGACGCTACGACTGGTTTGGTGACCGTTGCCAACTCCACTACGGCTGCGAATACAAATGGCGTGTACTTTAAGATAGGGGATGATCAATACGTCAAAGTTACAGCAGCGACGGCTGACAACGGCGGTGCAACAGCTGCGCAAACCGCTGCACAAGCGACGGGTACTTCCGCGATCGGCAGGACGGCCGATGGCGTGAATGTTTATTTGGAAACCGGAGCCAGCGGTCAGCTCGCCACGCCTCTGACTTACTCGGTTTCTGACCTCGACATAACCAAACACCTGACGCTGAACGGTCTCACCGAGAGCGAAGGTCTCGACGCGATGATCCAGTTTGTGGAAACGCAGCTGCAGGCAATCACGAGTGCAACCGCTGGCCTTGGTTCGGTTTCCATGCGTATCGGTCTGCAGGAAGACTTCGTCTCCAAGCTGACCGACTCGATCGACAGCGGTATCGGCCGCCTGGTCGATGCCGACATGAACGAGGAATCGACCCGTCTCAAGGCGCTGCAAACCCAGCAGCAGCTCGCGATCCAGTCGCTCTCCATCGCCAACACCAATTCGGAGAACATTCTGTCGCTCTTCCGCCAGTAAGCGGCGCCCGGGTCAGGGCTGGCTTGGCCTAGGGCGGTTTCGTCCCGCTTCGGCACGACATGAATTTCCCGAAAGAAGACCGCGTCTCCAAGGAGGCGCGGTTTTTCCGTTTCGGCGAGGCTTGCGCGAAACCTGCGGGGGCGTCGCGGCCCTTCGTTTGGTGTCTTGCAATTGGCGGTTACCCTTTGTTAACTGCGCTCTTAACGATTTGTTAAGAACGACAGGCCGCCCGACCGTTTGAGTGAAGGGCAGGTAAGCATGATGCCCCTCGTCGTTGCCGGTAACCGACTCCGGATTTTCTCGAGTTTCCGACCAGGGGCGACTGCCATGACGAGTATCCTTACCAATGCCGCGGCCATGGCCGCGTTGCAGACGCTGCGCGCCATCGACCGCAATATGGAGACCACCCAGGCTCGAGTTTCCTCCGGCCTTCGGGTGGAAACGGCGGCCGATAACGCGGCCTATTGGTCGATTGCGACCACCATGCGGTCCGACAACTCGGCGCTTTCGACGGTGCAGGATGCGCTCGGCCTCGGCGCCGCCAAGGTCGATACCGCCTATGCCGCAATGGAAAGCGCGATCGAGACGGTCACCGAGATCAAGACCAAGCTCGTTGCCGCCTACGGTGTCGGCGCCAACCGCGGAAAGATTCAGGAAGAGATCGCCCAGCTCCAGGAGCAATTGAAGAGCATTGCGGAATCCGCGACCTTTTCGGGCGAGAACTGGCTGCAGGACAAGATCAGCATCCCTGCAACGCCGCCCGCCACGGGAGTAATCGAAGCGCCGGTTATCAAGCAGGTCGTTGCCTCCTTCACGCGAACGGCGACGGGCGAAGTGACCGTCCAGACGGTCGATTATTCCCTGGATAGCAAAACCGTTCTTTTTGATCTGAGCGGCGGAAAGCTCGGTATTCTTGACAAAGAAGCAAAGCTCACGCCAACCTCGACCGCGACTTTGGGCTTCTCCGTTTTCACGCTCGACATTACCAAACTTTCGAATGTCGCGACGACCATGAATGGAGAGCAGGCGGGCTCCGCGCCCACAGACGAAGCCGTGCTCGATATGATGGCGCGCTTCGTCGACGGGCAGCTTCTGGCAATGACGAGCGCGGCCTCCAGTCTCGGCTCCATCCAGAGCCGCATCGATCTGCAGGAAGATTTCATCGCCTCGCTGATCGATGTCATCGACAAGGGCGTGGGCCGCCTGGTGGATGCCGATATGAACGAGGAATCGACCAGGCTCAAGGCGCTGCAGACGCAGCAGCAGCTCGGCATCCAGTCGCTCTCGATCGCCAACACCAATGCGGAGAACATTCTCCAGCTCTTCCGCCAGTAGCAGTAGCCGGTTCCGATCGGGCTGAACGGAGAATGAGGATGGCGGACCGTCCTCCTCCGCTTGAGCGCGGAAACAGCGGCTGGCGGGTTGCGGTGCGGCATCGTCATCATCCTCGCACAAGTTTGACTGCCTACCGTCTGCCACTGTCCGCCAGCTGTTTCGGCGGCCCGTGATGAATTCTGCAGGATGAAGCAGGCAGGGAATTTGCGATGACCGCTTCGATAGCGCGCTACTTGAAGGATTTCGGCGAGCCGCAGCCGGCTGTCCCGCCGGTCCTCGGCGACGATTTCGGCGCCGGCTTTCAGGGCGGGATCGAAGACTTTCCGGCGATGGTCGACGAGCCGATGGATATCGAGGCCGAGCGAGCGGAAGCCTATGCTAAGGGGCATGCGGCGGCATCGGAGGAATTGCAGCGGCAATGGGCGGAGGAGCGCGGAGAGCTTCTCGCCGCTCATGCCGCGGAACTGGATGCGCTCCGGGAGCGGTACGAGGTTCAAGCCGTTGCGATGATCGAGGCCAGGTTCCAGGAGGTCGCAACCGCCACCGCCGAGGCGGTGAGCGACCAGACCGCGAAGATTTTGGCGCCGCTTCTGGAGGAAGTGCTGGCTGCCAAGGCGGTCGCTGATATGGCGGGCCTCATTCGTGCGGCTGTTCTGGAAGGCGATGTCGGCACCCTGACTGTCAGGGGACCGGCGCACATGTACGAAAAACTGCAATCGGCGCTCGGCGGCGAAACGCCGCTCCTGCGCCACGTCGAAGCTCCCGATCTCGATATCGCGGTCGATATCGGCGAAACGGTTCTCGTGACCCGGATGTCGGCCTGGGCGGCGAGCTTGAGGAAAGTGCTGGGATGAGCGAAGGCGAAAATCACCACCACGGCAAGAACGCGGTCATCATCGTCAAACGCCAGAAAAGCAGCGATGAGGGGCATCATGGCGGTGCCTGGAAGATCGCTTATGCTGATTTCATGACCGCCATGATGGCCTTCTTTCTCGTCATGTGGCTGGTCAACGCCGCTAACGAGGAGACTAAGGCCTCGATGGCGAGCTACTTCAATCCGATCAAGCTTTCGGATGAAACGCCCGCCGAAAAGGGGCTGGAAAAGCCGGTGGACCGGGCGGAAGGCCGCGAAACCGACGAGCGTTCGCGGATCAAGGACGACGGAGATGTCATCGGCTCGGCGGCGGCGACCGGTGAGGACATGACATCCACCTCGGGTGACGAGCCCAATTATTCGGAGGCGGATTTCTTCGAGAATCCTTATTCGGTTCTTGCCGAAATAGCCCAGGAAGTCGGCCAGCAGGCGAATGTCAGCGCCAAGGGCGAAGGCGGTGCCGCCGATTCCGGCCCGGCAACGGGTGCGGAAGGCGGCGAAGCCTATCGCGATCCGTTCGATCCGGACTTCTGGACGAGACAGGTGCAGGTAACGCGCGCCACCGGACCGGAGCGATCGGAGACCTTCCCGCAGACCGAGCGCCCGACGCCCACCGAAATGCAGACGGCCTTTGCGGCTCCACAGTCTCAGCCGGACGGCGCCCGCATCGATGCCTCGGCGCCGGCGCAACAGCCAGGCGCGGACGTGAAGGAGAATGCCGGGGACAAAAAGTCGGACAAGCCGGTCGAAACGCAAGGCGGTGCGGCGCAGAAGCAGGCCGAAGAGCTGCGCGAGGAAATCGAGCGGCAGATTTCCGGTGTCGCGGGCAAGCTCGCTGAAAGCCTGATCGTGACGCCGACCGAGGGGGGTCTTCTCGTCTCCATTTCGGAGCAGACGGACGCCCCCATGTTCAACATCGGCTCGGCGGTGCCTCGCAGGGAAATGGTGCTGGCGATGGAGAGGATCGGGCAGATTCTTAAAGATCGCGGGGGCGATATCGTCGTGCGTGGACACACCGACGGGCGGCAGTTCAAGGGCACGGAAAACGACAACTGGCGCCTTTCCATGGCGCGCGCCCACAGTGCCTATTACATGCTCGTGAATGGCGGGCTCGCGGAAGATCGCGTCAAGCAGGTCTCCGGCTTTGCCGACAGGCGGCTGCAGGTTACGGATGATCCTCTTGCCGCCGCCAACCGGCGCATCGAGATACTCATACAGGCGGGCGAGGGGTGATGATGGCATCAGCGCCGCTTCGCATCCTGGCCATCGCGACCCTGCTTCTGGGCACGGCCCTGACACGTCCGGTGTTCGCCCAGGATCATGGCGACCTCGCGCCGCATTCGATATTGCGTTCGCTGCAGTTCGTGCAGGATTCCGTGGTGCTCGGCGATCATTCCGCGGGCGAGATGCAGCGGTTCCTCCTCGCCAAGATGGACGAGCGGTTGAGGACGGCCGATCCTTCCGTCTTCGATGACCCGCGCAATGTCGATGCCGCGCTGATCTATGCCATGAGCGGCGGAAACCCCGCCACGCTGGAATATCTCGCCTCGCGCGACGTCGCCGGAAATTTCGACAGCCGCGTGGCGGATGCGCTGCGGAAATATCTGAGCGGCAAGGGAACCCTCGTCGCCAAGAGCATGGGCGCCATGGCCACGGAATACCGGGATCAGAAGATCGGCCCGTATCTGGCGCTTGTCAGCGGCAATGTCTCGGTCGCGAATGACCCCAAGGAAGCCCTGGCGTTCTATGACTGGGCGCGGTTGACGGCGCCCGGAACCATTGTCGAGGAAGCCGCGCTCAGGCGCTCGGTGGCGATCTCCCTGGATGCCGGCCTGGTCGACCAGGGCGTGGCCTATTCCAGGAAATACGCCAGGCGCTTCGTGCATTCGCCCTATGCGAGCCAGTTCGTCGATCTGTTCGTCGACCTCGTCGTCAAGCATTACGGGCAGATCCATGAAGAGGACTTGGACGCGACGGTTGCCTTCATGGATGCCGACCGCCGGCGCGAAGTCTTCCTGCGGATCGCACGTGCAGCCGCGATCGCGGCAAGGAGCGATCTTGCGCGTCTAGCTTCGGAGAGGGCGGAGGCTCTCGCCGGTGCCCCCACCGGGGGATCGGAGGCCTTGGCGCGCCTCTATGGCGGATTGGCGAATATCCCGACGGGCGATGTCGCGGAAGCCATGCGGTCCATTGCCGACATTCCGCAGGAGGATTTGTCGCCGCGCGACAGGGCGCTGCGCGAGGCGGCACGGACGATTGCCGAGCAGATGCTGAACCCGCCCACGCAGGCAAGCCTCGGGCAAGCCATCCCGGTCAACATGAACGGCACAGATGACGCGGGAATATCAGCCGCGCTGCCCGGAGATGAAGTGGCCGGGCCCGCCGCCTCCGGCGAGGTTTCTCCGGATGGCCGCGCTGTAGAAATCGATCCGGAATTTCAGACGTTCGTCGACAGCGGCCGCTCGAAATTGAGCGCTATCGATGATTTGCTGAAGGAGGAGGACCCATGATTACGGACAATGCGGGCCGGACGAGCCCCCTCGATGGCACTTCGGCTGCGAAACCCGAAAAGGGTGGCCGCAACACGGAGGGCGGTTCCGATTTCTCGCTCACCCTTTCCAATCTCGAGCGCAAGGACCCGCAGCAGCGGAATGATGCCGGAACGGGCGAGGGCAGGCCGGCTTCCGTCGAGGAGCGGTTGGGCGCAGCCGGCCAAGGGGAGGATGGCAGAATGAGGCCACTGATCGACCTGAGACCGGATACGCTGCGACGGCAATCGGCAGCCGGCGAGAATGCGTTGCGCGGAACCCCCGTTGGAAACGCCGAAGAAGGCGAGGCGGCCAGAAAATCCGTGGGCAACGGGTTCTCCCTGCCTTCGGTGGCACAAGGGCCGCAGAGCGCGAAGTCGTCGCGGCAGAAGGCTGAGGCGGATGAGGACGCGACTTCCGAAGCGGCGGCGCCGGAAAAACCAGAGACCGATATTCCGCCCACAGCGGTTCTCGCTGACATGCTTTCGCTGCTTGCAGGCGGGGAACATCTGATGGCGGCCGAGGCGGCGGGCCTTGGCATGTCCAGGCCGGGTGGAACGGCGAATGCGACCACGACGCGGCGCGGCTCGATTGCCATGGAGGATGGAGCTGCCGGTGTTGTAGGCCCGCGGCGGGAGAAAGCCCAGGCCGAGACTTCCGAGCTGCTTTCCATGCCCTCTTCCGATCAGGCCGGCGTCGATCGAGACCGGCTGTTCCGCTTCTCGAACGCGCGAGGCGGACAGACCGTCGACATGTCGGTAGCGGGCGGGCGAGGCGAAAAGGCCGCGATAGAATTCAAGAACTCGACCGGAGCTTCGGCCGAAAACATCACCGTTCTGGATTCCCGCCGGTTCCTCGGGCTTGCGCCGAATTCCAACAGCGCGCTGCTGACCTCGGCCCTTTCCGGTGATCCGGAATGGGTAAGCGCCATGCAGCCGAGTTCGGGTCTCTCCGATGTGGCGGGCCACGGCAGCACCGGCGGCGTGGTGAACACGCTGAAGCTTCAGATGAACCCGCATGAGCTGGGTGCGGTTACGGCCACCCTGCGACTGGCGGGAGATGAGCTGAGCGTGCATCTGACGGTGGAGACGCGCGCCGCATATCGCCAGCTCAGCGAGGACAGCGGCGGCATCCTGGATGCCCTGCGCGCCCAGGGCTTTGCCGTCGATCAGGTGACGGTCAGCGTTGTTTCCACCGCCGATACGGATGCGAACAAGGGCCAGCAGAGCGGCGGACAGGCGGGCCAGTCGATGACGGCAAACGGCGAGCGCCAGCAGGATGCGCAGGGCAGGGGACAGGGTCCGGCAAACGAGCGCGGCGCACGCGAAACGACGGGGAATGGGAATGAAGTGGTCTCGGAGAATGCGGCGGCTGGTATCCCTGGCAGCGCTCGCCCTGGCCAGCTTTACCTCTGAGGCCATGGCGTCACCGGGGGCCTGCGAGCGCGAGATCCAGGCCGCTGCGGCAAAATACGGAGTGCCGGAAGGCATCCTCTATTCCGTCGGCCTCACCGAAACGGGACGGAAGGGGAATCTTTCGCCCTTCGCGATGAATGTCGAAGGCAAGGCCTATTTCCCGCCCTCGCGGCAGGAGGCCATGGTGACTTTCGAGACGGCGCGGCGCGATGGCAGGAAGCTCATCGACATCGGCTGCATGCAGATCAACCATCATTTCCACGGCGAAAATTTCTCGTCCGCCGCGGAGATGTTCGACCCGAGACGCAATGTGGAATATGCGGCGAAGTTCCTCCGTAACCTCCATGACAGGCATGAAACCTGGACGATGGCAGTGGCACGTTACCACGCCGGACCGAACAATGACCCCGCGCAGAAGAAATATGTGTGCCGCGTGATCAGCAATCTGGTCGCGACGGGCTACGGAAAGTGGACGCCGAACGCGTCGCATTTTTGTAACAGTTGAGCAACTTTAAATTGAAGTCGCAATATGCGAGACTCGCGATGCGGCATTGCGGCAAGTTTGGGGCAAGATTCAGATGCGCAAGCCCTTTCGCGCGGATTCTTAATTTTTCCACGAAATAATTGTGCCCATTTTGGGAGGGCATACTACATCTAGTGCAAATCGCTCCCAAATGGTTAATCAACTATTAATTTGTTTAGTTAACTTCCCACAGCTTGTCTGGGATTCCTCCGATTCGTACCCATAGACCACCAAGGCACCACAAGTGATTCGGAGGCGGGCGAATGATCGTAGTGGTTGATGAGCGCGAGCTTGTTAAGGACGGATATACTTCTCTTTTCGGACGCGAGGGCATTCCCTCGACGGGGTTCGATCCAAAGGATTTCGGCGAATGGGTGAACACGGCGGCCGATACTGATATCGCCGCCGTCGAGGCGTTCCTGATCGGCCAGGGCGATCGGTCGCTTGACCTGCCGAGGGCCATCCGCGACCGTTCTACGGCGCCGGTGATCGCCGTCAGCGATCAGCCTTCGCTGGAAGCCACGCTCGCCTTCTTTGATAGCGGCGTGGACGACGTGGTCCGCAAACCGGTCCATCCGCGCGAGATTTTGGCCCGCGCCGCGGCGATCCGCCGGCGCATCAAGGCGATCACCAACTACACCGATGTCGGTCCCGTCCGGGTCTTCTCCGACGGCCGCGATCCGGAAATCAATGGCGATGTCTTCCCGCTGCCGCGCCGGGAGCGCCGCATCCTGGAATATCTGGTCGCCAACCGCGGCCGCCGCGTTTCCAAGACCCAGATTTTCAATGCGATCTACGGCATCTTCGACGAGGAAGTCGAAGAGAACGTCGTCGAAAGCCACATCAGCAAGCTGCGCAAGAAGCTGCGCAAGAAGCTCGGTTTCGACCCGGTCGATTCCAAGCGCTTCCTTGGCTACTGCATCGACTGGAGCTGATTTTCAGCAGGGTATTTTTCTTCGGTTTCCGCCGAAGGAAGCGGAAATCAGACAGCCTCACGCAAGGCCCGCCGCATAGCCTCCCGAACATGGGCATAACGAGGATTTGGACATGAGCCTTTACGGAACGATGAGAACCGGTGTCTCCGGCATGAACGCGCAGGCCAACCGCTTGAGCACGGTCGGCGACAATATCGCAAACGCCAGCACGGCGGGCTACAAGCGCGCGTCCACCCAGTTTTCCTCCCTCGTTCTGCCGTCCTCCCAAGGCTCCTACAATTCCGGCGGCGTCAACACGACCGTTCGCTACTCGATCTCCGATCAGGGCACGTTCAGCTACACGACCTCTGCGACCGATCTCGCGATCAACGGTCAGGGCTTCTTCATCGTGCAGGGGTCGGATGGCGTCGAATACCTCACCCGCGCCGGCTCCTTCGTCAAGATGGACGATGGTTCGCTGCTCAATTCCGCCGGCTTCAAGCTGATGGGCTACGAGTATTCCTCCACGGAAGATCCGACGATCGTCATCAACGGTTTCGAGGGATTGACCGAGATCAACCTTTCTGCCGGCGGGCTTGCCGCCACGCCGTCCACCTCAGGAACTCTGAAAGTCAATCTGCCGTCGAACGAAGCGACGGGCTGGTCGAAGTCCACGTCGCTCGTGGCTTACGATAGCCAGGGCAATAGCCGCAAGCTGGACTACACATACAGCAAAACGGGTGACAATGCCTGGAGCGTAAGGGTCGATTACACGGCTCCGGACGGCACGGTGCACAATCTGATGCCGGCGACTGCGCTCACCTTCAACGCGAGCGGCCAGCTTGTGACCCCCGATCCGGCCACGCTGACGACGACCGGCCTGACGATCGGTGGGGCCACTCTCGGCTCGCTTGCGATCGACATTTCCGGCACGACCCAGCTCAACGGGGATTTCAGCGCCGAAGGTAACGTCAATGGCAAAGCTGCAAGCGGCGTGGTCGATTACCAGATCAGCGAGGACGGCGTCGTCTTCCTCAAATATGCGAATGGCGATCTCGTGCCCAAGTACCGCATCGCCATGGCGAATGTTCAGAGCCCGGACATGCTGAAGCCGCTGGCCGGCAACGTCTACAGCCAGAGCAACGATTCCGGCGTCATCGTCATGGGTTATCCCGGCAATGGCAGCTACGGCAAAGTCCTCTCCGGTGCGCTGGAAGATTCCAACGTCGATATCGCCGAGGAGCTCACCAGCATGATCGAGTCTCAGCGTAACTACACGGCGAACTCGAAGGTTTTCCAGACAGGCTCCGAGCTCATGGAAGTCCTGGTCAACCTGAAGAGATAAAGAAGCCTAGAGGTTTGTAGAGGCAGTCGAAATGTCACTCTCGTCCGCAATGTCCACGGCTCAGTCGATCTTCAACAACACCGGCACACAGTCGTCGGTGGTGGCGAAGAATATCCAGAACGCCCAGAACCCGAACTATGTTCGCCGTTCTGCCGTGTACGTCACCGGTGGTGCCGGCGCTCTCGTCGTCGGCATCGAGCGGGCGCAGAACCTTTCCCTGCAGCGCCAGACCATTGAAAGCACCTCGTTTGCGACCGGCCAGCGCACCGTGCTGACCGGCCTCACGGAAATCAAGAGCCTGCTCGGCGGCAACGACTACGAGAACTCGCCGGAGGTGCGGCTGAGGGCGCTCTTCAACAACCTCAACGCCTATGCGGCCACGCCCAATGATGCCACGGTGGGCACCACCGTGGTGTCGAGCGCCCAGGATGTCGTCAACACGCTAAACACCACTTCCAAGGAACTGCAGGCCATCCGCAAGCGCGCGGACGAGCAGATCAAGGAAGACGTCGATACGCTGAACAACCTGCTGAAGCAGTTCGAGGCGGCAAACAACAAGGTCAAGAGCGCGACTGCCGTCGGCGGCGATCCCAATGACGCGCTGGACGAGCGCGACACTGTCCTCAAGCAGATTTCCGAAATCGTCGGTGTCACCAGCTATGTCCGCGAAAACAACGACATGGTGCTCTATACCTCGGAAGGCACCACGCTGTTCGAGACCGTGCCGCGCGCGGTGACCTTTACTCCGACAAATACATATGATGCCGCGACCACCGGCAACGGCATTTATATCGACGGCGCGCCCATGAAGGCGGGCGTCGGTGCGGATACCAGCGCCAAGGGCTCGCTCCAGGGGCTCCTGCAATTGCGCGACGAGATCGCGCCGCAATTCCAGACCCAGCTCGACGAGATTGCGCGCGGCGTGATCGTCGCTTTCGCCGAAACCGGACCGGACGGCACCCTGACGCCGCTCACGGGCCTCTTCACCTACAAGGACAGCTTCGGGGTTCAGCAGACCGCCATTCCCGCCTCCGGCGCGATTGTCCCCGGCCTTGCCTCGCGGATATTCGTCAATCCCGCGGTCGTCCCGCCGGCCGGCAACCCGACGCTGCTGCGCGACGGCGGCATCAACGATATCGACACCGATCCGGCCACGCCAAATCCCTATATCGTCAACAGAGATGGCGCGAGCGGCTTCTCCGATCTGCTCGACAAGTATTACAAGGCAATGGACGGCGCTATCCCCTTCGACCCGGCAACGGGGATCGGCGGCAACAAGGACCTCTTCTCCTTTGCAGCCGATTCCGTCGGCTGGCTCGAGCAGCTTCGCAGCTCCGCGACGGTCGCGGACGAGACGAAGACCGCGATGCTCAGCCGCGCCATGGATGCCTATTCGAGCCAGACCGGCGTGAACCTGGACGAGGAAATGTCCCTGCTGCTCGATATCGAGCAATCCTACAAGGCTGCCGCCAAGCTCATGGCTGCCGTCGACGAAATGTTGCGGGCCCTCATGGAGGCAGCATAAATCATGAAAACCTCTTTCATCTCTTCAATGTCCATGCAGACGACGCTGCGCCACACGATGGCCAAGGCGCAGCAGCAGTTGACCGCCGCCACCAACGAGGCGGCCACCGGCGTCCACAACGATATCGGCGTCGCGCTCGGCTCGGCAACCGCCCGCAGCCTGGATTTGAACCGCGACGTCATTCGCATCCAATCCCTGATCGATACCAACGCCATCGCTACGCAGCGCCTGGAATCCTCCGACGAGGCGCTCGACAAGATGGCGCAGTCCGCCCAGAGCGTGCTGGCTGGGCTTCTGGCGCTGACCGATAGCAGCCAGACGGTGAACGCCGTCAAGCAGACCATCGAGGCCAATCTCACGGCCTTCACGGGCTTTGCGAATTCGGCGGTCAAGGGCGAATATCTATTCTCCGGCGTGAACACCGATGTGAAGCCGCTGGAGGATTACTCCGCCGCGAATTCTCCGATCCAGGCGGCCGTCGATCGCGAACTCCAGGCGTTCAAGGCGGCCAATGGCATTGCGACCGATGCGGGCTTCACGAAGGACCAGATGGAAACCTTCTTGGGCGACCTGGAAAAGAAGTTCATGGGAGAGGAGCCGATCACCAGCCCTCCCCATCCAGCACCGCTGGAAAGCACCGACTTCTGGACGGCCTTCGTGTCGAACGCCAGCGACGTGAACATGAAGAGCCGCATCAGCCAGGGGGAGATCGTGCAGACCTCCACCAATGCGAATACCGATGGCATGCGCAGCTTCGTGTTCGGCTCGATCGTAGCGATCGAGTTCCTCGGCGGGGATTTCGCGAACGTGCAGGAAGCCGTCGTTCAAAAATCCCGAGACGCGATCGGGCGCGGCGAAACCGGCATCACCGCCGAGCGCAGCTCGCTGGGTCTCTCCGCCGAACGGGTCAAGAAGGCCGATGAGTCGCTCAAGGCGCAGCAGACGATCATCAAGAACCATCTGCTCGAACTGGAAGGCATAGACGTGGAGGAGGCTTCGGTCCGCGTCAACGCGCTCAAGCTTCTTCTCGAGACCTCTTACACGCTGACAGGGAGGCTCCAGAGTCTGAGCCTGGTAAACTACCTTTGATGTCAAAAGGTAGCCTCATGAAAATGAAGGATACGTGAATGTACCAGTTTTCATATGCCGAGATCATGGAGGATGGCGTCGCGGACGCCAAGGAGCGTGAGCGGCAGACCCTCGAGCGCTCGATCGAGCTTCTGACGGCGGCGCGCGACGAGGGGAAATATTCGCGGCACACCATCGAGGCGGTCTTCTATACGCGCCGTGTATGGATCAGGTTCATCGAAGACCTGAAGCAGCCGGAAAACGAGCTCGACGTGGAGCTCCGGGCCAATCTGATCTCCATCGCGATCTGGATATTGAAAGAGTGCGAGAAGATCAGGACGCGCCAGTCCGAGAACTATCAAGGCATTATCGACGTGACCACCATCATCAAGGATGGATTGAAATGAAAAGTACGCTGCGCATCTCACTGAAATCCGGCGAAAAGATCTTCATCAACGGCGCCGTACTTCGCGTCGATCGGAAGGTTGCGCTGGAATTCCTGAACGACGTCACGTTCCTGCTCGAAAACCATGTTCTCCAGCCGGAGGATGCGACCACCCCGCTGCGGCAGCTCTATTTCATCGCGCAGATGATCCTGATCAATCCGGAAGGCAAGGAACAGTCCACGACGCTTTTCCGCAAGTCGGTCGCCATGCTGCTGACCTGCTTCCGCGACGAGGAGATCCTGGCGGAATTGAAGCGTGTCGATGGTCTCGTCATGTCCGGCCGGGCTTTCGATGCCCTGAAGGCGATCCGCGGGCTCTATGCGGCGGAGGATCGCATCCTCAACAGCCAGGAGATGGCGCCGGCAACGGTCGAACAGATCCGCAAGGAGATCGCGCCATGGCGGTAGATACGGTCGGCGCGGTAGCCTCGAATCCCTGGGCCAATGCGGGCGCCTCCAATTCGGCGTCCAATGCCGCCAGCCTGAACTATAACAGCTTCCTGCAGCTCCTCATCGCGCAGATGAAGAACCAGGACCCGACCGAGCCGATGGACGCCACGGAGCAGATTTCCCAGCTCGCGACGTTCTCTCAGGTCGAGCAGACGATCCAGACCAACTCGCACCTGAAGAGCATGCTCCAGGCGGAAGCGCTCACGCGCGCGAGCGATCTCGTCGGCAAATACGTCAAGAGCGCCGACGACAAGATCATGGGCGTGGTCAAGGAAGTCGAGGTCTATAGTGATGGCGTCATCGTCATCACCGACAAGAAGGAGAAGGTCCTGCTGCAGGCGGGCGTCGTCTTCTCCAACCAGCCGATCGAGGTCGATCCTCCGAAAGAAGAGGGATCGACCGGCGGTTCGGATAGCGATACAGAGGCCGAAACGTAACGCCCGAATGAGTCGGGCTCGGGAATACGGCAATGAACGAAGCCGACGCCTTGGATATCATGCAAGCGGCGATCTGGACCATCCTGATCGCCTCCGGCCCCGCAGTTCTGGTGGCCATGGTTGTCGGCGTGGTGATCGCGGTTCTCCAGGCGCTCACGCAGGTCCAGGAAATGACGCTGACCTTCGTGCCGAAGATCGTGGCGATCATGATCACCATCGGCATCTCGGCGCCCTTCATCGGCGCCCAGATCAACCTCTTCGCCAATCTGGTCTTTTCGCGCATCGAATCCGGCTTCTAGCCGGCTTTTTCCTTCCGTCCTCCTCCTGCCACCCTCGCGCAAGCTTCGTCCGCTAGTCAAGCAGACGAACCGGCAGCATGTCTGCCACCTTCTCATGAAGAGACGGGACCGCTATGGCGCAACCACCTGCACTCTCCATTCCGAAGGTCGCTCCGAGCGGCCGGGACATAGGCTTCGCGCTCGGCATTATCGCGATCCTTTGCATCCTCTTCCTGCCGATCCCGACATTTCTGATCGATGTCGGTCTGGCCTTCTCGATCGCCTTTTCGGTGCTGATCCTGATGGTGGCGCTGTGGATACAGCGCCCGCTGGATTTCTCCTCCTTTCCGACCATCCTCCTGATCGCGACGATGGTGCGCCTGTCGCTCAACATCGCGACGACCCGCGTGATCCTCTCCCACGGCAACGAGGGACACGATGCGGCGGGCGGCGTGATCGCGGGCTTTTCGAGCCTCGTGATGTCCGGCGATTTCGTGATCGGCGTGATCGTCTTTTTGATCCTCGTCACGGTCAACTTCATCGTCATCACCAAGGGCGCGACGCGTATCGCGGAAGTCGGCGCCCGCTTCACCCTCGATGCCATCCCAGGCAAGCAGATGTCGATCGACGCCGACCTTTCCGCCGGCATCATCGACGAGAAGGAGGCACAGCGCCGCCGGCGCGAGCTCGAGGAGGAAAGCTCCTTCTTCGGCGCCATGGATGGTGCCTCGAAATTCGTGCGCGGCGATGCGATCGCCGGCCTCCTCATCACCGCCATCAACATCTTCGGCGGCATCATCATCGGCTATTTCCGCCATGGCATGCCGATCGGCGAAGCCGCCGACGTCTTCGTCAAGCTGTCGGTTGGTGACGGTATCGTCTCGCAGGTTCCCGCACTCATCGTTTCGCTCGCCGCCGGCCTTCTGGTCACCCGGGGAGGAACCGCGGGTTCGACCGACAAGGCGGTCGTCGACCAGCTCAGCGGCTATCCGCGTGCGCTTTCCATGGCAGCGGCGCTCATGGGCCTGCTGGCGGTCGTTCCGGGTCTGCCCATGCTGCCGTTCATGGCGCTCGGCGGTGTGATGGGCTTCGGCGCCTGGCTGGTGCCGCGCCGCATCGAGGCCGAGAACAAGGCCCGCCGCGAGGACGAGGAAAAGAAGGTCGTCGAGAGCAAGGAAGCGGAAAAGGATTCGGTCAAATCCGTTCTCAAGACGGCGGAGATCGAACTGGCGCTCGGCAAGCAGGTCTCCACGCGCCTATTAGGCGCGCATCAGGAGCTCGCCTTCCGCGTCGGCAAGATGCGCAAGAAGTTCGCCGCCCAATACGGTTTCGTAGTGCCGGAGATCAAGGTTTCCGACGACATCTCCATTCAGGAGAAGTCCTACCAGATCCGCATCCACGGCACGACCGTGGCCTCGAATGCGCTGCGCGTCGGCGAAGTGCTCGTGGTGACCGGGGCGGGCCGCAAGCCGAGCATTCCTGGCGACGAAATCCGCGAGCCCGCTTTCGGAATGCCGGCGGTTTCGATCCTCGAGACATTCGCCGAAGATCTGAAGCGTGAAGGCTTCCAGCCGATCGACAATGTTTCCGTGGTGCTGACCCACGTTTCGGAGGTGATCCGCAACAATCTTCCGCAGCTTCTCTCCTACAAGGACGTGAAGGTTCTCATCGATCGCCTCGATCCGGAATACAAGAAGCTCGCCGACGAGATCTGCTCCTCGCATATGTCCTATTCCGGGCTGCAGGCCGTGCTCAAGCTGCTGCTTGCGGAACGCGTCTCGATCCGCAACCTTCACCTCATCCTGGAAGCGGTGGCCGAACTCGCCCCGCATGTGCGCAAGACCGAGCAGATCGTCGAGCACGTGCGCGTGCGCATGTCTCAGCAGCTCTGCGGCGATCTCGCTGACAACGGTGTGCTGCGCGTGCTCCGCCTCGGCACCAAGTGGGACATGCTGTTCCACCAGGCGCTCAAGCGCGATGCCAAGGGCGAGGTGGTGGAGTTCGATATCGATCCCCGCAGCCTCGAGGAGTTCAGCGAGCAGGCGACGAAAGTTATCCGTGAATTCATGGACCGCGGCCTGCCTTTCGTTCTTGTAACCTCGCCGGAAACACGCTCCTATGTGCGCATGATCATCGAGCGACTCTTCGCCACGCTGCCCGTTCTCTCCCATGTGGAACTCGCCAAGGGGCTCGAAATCAAGATATTGGGCGCCATCTCGTGATAACCGACCCCCAGGGGACCATTCTTGCACTTTTCCTGGCATTCTGCCGCATGGGAGCGTGCGTGATGGTCCTGCCGGGGTTCGGCAGTGCGCGTATCTCCACCAATATCCGTCTTTTCCTCGCCGTCGCGATCTCCATGGCCGTGCTGCCGGTGCTATGGGACACCATCTATCCGCGGGCTTCCGAGCCGACCGCCACCTATCTCGGCCTGATCGCCAGCGAAACGCTGATCGGCGCCGTCTACGGACTGATCGCCCGTCTCTATGCGCTGGGGCTGCAATTCGCCGGCACGATCGTCGCCATGTCTATCGGGTTCACCGCGCCGGGCGGGCATGACGTGCTGGAAGATACCTCCGAGAACCAGCTCACCACGCTTCTGACCTTCAGCGGGCTATTGCTGCTGTTCATGCTGGATTTCCACCATGTGGTCTTTCGCGCGCTGGTCGAATCCTATGCAGCGACCCCGGTTGGCGCCATCGCCGATCCGCAGCGGATGCTGATCACCCTGACCGATACGCTGAGGGCCTCCACCTATCTGATGCTGCAATTGGCGAGCCCCTTTCTCATCTACGGCCTGATGTTCAACGTGGCGATCGGCCTCATCAACAAGCTCGCGCCACAGATCCCGGTCTTCTTCATCTCCACGCCCTTCCTGCTGGTGGGCGGCATCTTTCTTCTCTACCTCTCCATCGCGGTGATGATCCGGCAGTTCGCCGGCGGATTCGCCCCGATCTTCCTGTCGTTCTGAAGGAGAGCGGAATGGCGGCGGATCAGGGACGCAGGTCGGAGAAACTGAAACGCCTCGTGGCGGTGCAACGTCATCTCGAGAAGATGGCGGAGAACGATCTTGCCGCGACCAGCCGACACCGCGTCGAAGTAGCCGAATCGATGGATGTGGTGATCGAGGCGATCGGCTCCATGCACCCGATCCATCGGCAGTTTTCCCATGAATATGCGGAGCGCTTCGGCCGCCTGACGGTAAAGGAGCGGCAATTGGCGGGAATCCAGCAGGCCCAGGAGGCGAGGATGCTGAAAGAACGCACCAAGGCCGACCGCCTGGAAGACCACATGAAGGCCGCACGCGTGCTCGAGGATCGCGAGGCAGAGGACAACGCCATATACGAGCTCCTCGAAATGACCTTGGCCGCGCCAGCCTCCAGCAAGCTTCGCACGTCATAGTCCCGTCATCTGACGCGATTCCCCGAAGGGTAGTTTCTTTCTCGGAACGCGCTGTTGGAAATCGACAATCCTGTGTGGACCCGTGGCGGCGGGTGTTTCGCAGTCGTGATGAAGGGAGCTGAAGTGGCTATATCACCTCCGAGCGATCTGGTCCTGGATGTCGTCCGTGCCGCGGACCCGACGGAAGTCCAGGCGGCTCAGGCAAAGCTGAGGGCAAACAAGGCGGCCTTTGCCGCAACCAGTCTGGCGGAAGCCGGCGCCGGCTTCGGCGCGGCCGTCGATATTCTCGACACACCGGCGACGAAGGCGGGGCTCGGCAATGCCGCGCTCTCCAAGAAGACCGCCGAAATGCCGGAAGAATATCGCAAGTTCGAGGCCAGCATCCTGCAGACCTTCGTGAACTCCATGCTGCCGGAAGACAGCGCGGAGGTTTATGGCAAGGGTTCGGCCGGCGAATTCTGGAAGAGCATGATGGCCGAACAGGTCGCCGAGGAAATGTCGAAGCGAGGCGGCATCGGCATTGCCGAGCAGATGTATTCCCAGGCGCTGGCGCGCGCCGAGCGCGGTGGCATGGTGAACGCCACTACGGATGAGCATGACCGCACCCGTGCCATGAGCATGATCACCGATTTCGAGCGAAAGGTACTTGGCGTTTCAGCCACAGAGAAGGGCGAGGCCTGATATGAACCATACCGGGACAGAACATATGGAAGCCGTTTCGAACGATTATCGCATCAAGTCCGTGCTCGGACGGCTCGAAATGATCATCGACAATGAGAATCAAAGGATCGGCAGCGATCCCGAGTTCGACCTCAAGGTTTCCAACGCGCACAAGAGCCGTTGCCTTTACGAACTTACCATGCTGTTCCGCAGCACCGATCCCGAGGAGTTCGCGGCCGCTCATATCGACCAGATGCACCACCTCAAGAGCAAGCTGGCGCTGAACGCCCGCCGTGTCGAGGCGCATCTGCATGCGGTGCGTTCGGTGGCCGATCTCCTGAAGGACGCCGCCCGCGAGGCGGAGGGCGACGGCACCTACACCCAGGAACAATTCCTTTATAGCGAGAACTGATGCTGAAGCTCCTTCTCACCGGTCTGTGGGTCTGCGTCGTCACTCTGGGGGCGGTGTATTTTTCCGTGCAGATGGCCGCCGCTCCCGCGCCGGTCGATGAAGAGGCGGCCAGGAGGAACATGCTGGAGCTGGTGCGCGGCGAATCGATCACCGTTCCGCTGATCGATAACGGCGCCATCACCGGCTACTTCCTTGGGCGCGTCTCCTTCATGATGGACAAGGAGAAGATCAAGTCCGTCCAGCTGCCGATGACGGAGCTTATGACCGACCAGCTCTTCACCCTGCTCGTCGGCAACAAGATGGTCGATCTCGGAAACCCCGGCGCCTTCGACCTGGAGACCTTCCGCAGCCGCATCAAGGAAGACATGAACCGGAAGCTCGGCGATACAATGGTGGCCGAGGTTCTGGTCGAACAGCTCGACTATCTGTCGAAAGAGGACATCCGGAACAATGCCTCTCGCGGCGGGCGAAATCCCATGGCTCCCGTAAAGATCATCGAGGGAGCGAAAGTCGACGATCCCGGAACTGCCTCGGGACATTGAACTGCGGCCTCGAAGTGGCGCAAAATCGGGCGGGCCGCTCGCATTTTAGCGAAAGGCTTAAACGCGGCTTCACCGCTATGCGGATAGAAAGCAGGTCAAGCTTTCTTCGTGCCGAGTGGTAGATGCGGTCGATGTTCGTTCAGTCTTTCGCGCCCCTGCGCCATATCTTCGGTTTTCCCGTGCTGGAGATGGACTGGAACGGCGCGCTCGCCTTCTTCGAGGGACACCTCGCGACTTCCCGGCAAAGGCTGGCGGTTTCGTTTTTCGATGAGGGCGCCGCCCTGCGGCAACTGGTTGACCCCGCCTATCGTAACTCCCTTTCGCACCGGATCTTGCTGCCGGCAGCGGGTGCGCCGTTGAGGGCATGGGAGTGCCTGACCCGAAAAGGCTCCGCTCCTACGCATTTCCGGGCGGACCAGTTCGTACCGGCGTTTCTGACCTTTCTCGCCGAGGGCCGCCGCGTAGCGCTTGTCGGAGACGAGGCCAGTGGCATCGGGCGGCTGCGCGAAGAGCTTTCCATCCATGCGCCCTGGCATGAAATCGTGGCGATCGCCGCTTCGGAAATCGCCGAATATCGAAATGATGTCTTCGATGTGATCCTCGTGCAGGCGAGCAACCCGGCTGAGGAGCAGCGCATCGAAACCCAGCTTTCCTCCCTGCACACCGGCCTCATCATGATGACCGGCACCAAGCTTGCCGGCTTCGTGGCAGAGAGGCCGGCATTCAGGGTCTCTGCGGCCACCGCGCCCCTCGAAACAAGCGCAGCGGCTTGAGGAATTAACCTTTTCTTTGCCATGAAAATTTAGGCTGCCTTAATCATGGCGGCGCGGGCCTGCGCCGTCGGTTAGCGCGGTCATGATCCATGTACGACCCCGAGAAGCATACGCAAACTCCTGACCGGGAACGGCTGCTGCCGATCCCGCATGATGTCACGCGCTCATCGGGCCGGTGGTTGGGTCTGCGAAGTGCCTTCCTGAAGATTGCTGCGCTCACGGCAATCGGGGCTGTCCTGCCGCTCCTCTTCAACGATTTTTGGCCGAGGGACTTCGCGGCCGAGACGCGGCTGAAGGTCGAAGCCGCGGATGCGGACGACAAATCGATTGCCGAAGCGGCGGCGAACCTGCGCTCGAAGGCCCATCTCGATCATCTCATCCGGGAGCTGGATCTCGGCCGCGGCAGCGAGTTCGCGGTTGATCGCACGAGCGTGTTCAGGCTCGTTCTCGACATCGTCTCGGGCCAGGAAACGACGGTCGGCAAGGCTGAAGCCGGAATTCGCCGCCGGCTCGCGGAGGCGATCGCGGTGCGCTACGATCCCGCTACCGGCGAGGTCTCGATTTCGGTCACGGCGGACCGGGCGGATGAGGCGGCCCGCATAGCCAATGCGCTGGGCGGCATGCTGCGCGACGAAACGGCGGCGACCGGCCTTCGGCGCGCTGATCCGGCGCTGGAAAATCTCCGGCAGGCGTTCGAGAAGGCCCAGGCTGATCTCTCCGGTTTTCTTGCCGGCGTCGATGGCACGAGGCTCGCACAACTGCGCCGGGCGGATGGCGAGGAGAGGGCGCTGGCCGCGCAGGTCTCCGGCACCGAGGCGGAACTGACCGGCCTCAGGCGGAAACTCGGCCAGGCATCGGAAATGACGCTGGCCGATGTCCTCGACAATCCGCTGCCGAACAGCCTCGAATTCACCGCGCTCGACTATCAGCGGCAAAGGCTCGTCGAGGCGAAGCTTACAGTCGATCAGCTCTCGGCCGAGCTCGGTCCGCGTCACCCGCGCCTGCTCGCCGCTCAGGCCGCTGTCGACAGCGTGCGCTCGGATATCGGCAAGGCGCTGGACCGGCTGAAAGCCTCCCTGAAGGATCAGGAAGCGGCGACGGCAAAGCGGCTCGCGGAACTTAAAGCCAGGCAGCGGAAGACATCACCCGACAAGCAGATGGTCGAAACCGGAACCAAGCTCGCGGCCTTGGAAGGCGAGGCGGAGGAAGCGCGTTCCCGTTATCTTGAAGCCATGCGGCGCTCCAAGGCGACCTCCACCCCCGCGCCGGCAGCGGCTCAGGTCATATCGGCCGCGAATGCCGGGAATGCCCGGCCTCTCGGTCCCTCTTCCCTGGTGCTTGCCGGCATTGGCGGGGCTGCCGGTTTTGCTCTCGGAAGCACGCTCACCTATTTCACCCGCCGGCGTCCCGAGGAAATCGACATCGATGCTCTCTTGGAAAACGAGGACTTGCTTGCCGTGGAGAACGCCGGCGAGACGAGGGAAGAGCCGCCGCTGGACGTGGAAATCGCTTCGTCTGACGTAATGGAAGAGGAAGCAGCTCCTGCTCCGTCGCATGACGTGGCTGCCAACGATACTCCCTTCGGCGATCGGATCCGCGCGATCCTGATGGCGAACCGCATTCCCGAGCGCGAGGCGGACCTGCCGCCGCTGGTCGCCGCCGCAATCGCTGAACAGAGGGTCAGGGCCGCCGGCCGCCAGGAGGAGGTGCTCGAATTGCGCCGCGATATGGCGGAGCTTCGCGAACGGGTACAGTCCTATACCGCCCGGCGGGCCGCTTCCGGCCGCTGATTGCGACACCAAGATCCTTGCATTTTCCGCTCGAGGACAGCATAGGGCGCTGACGGGCAAATTCTGCAGTTTGCCACTTTGTAGATTGGGCTGCTCTGTAGATTGACGGCGAAAAACGGGAGACACGCACGTGGCATTCGTGATCGATGGAAAAGAAGCGGCGGCATCCGTAATCACCGCGGTAAGCGAGGCGGCAGCGTCGCTCGAGAACCTGACTGGCACCAAGCCGGGCCTTGCGGTGGTCATCGTCGGCGATGATCCGGCAAGCCACGCCTACGTCAATTCCAAGAGCCGGATGGCAAAGCAGTGTGGTTTCAACTCGATCCAGCACAGCCTGCCGGAAGAGACCACGCAGGAAGAGCTGGAAAAGCTCGTGCGCGAGCTGAATGCCGATCCTGCCGTGCATGGCATCCTCGTGCAGCTTCCATTGCCGAAGCACCTGAATTCTGAGCCGGTCATCGGGTCGATCTCGCCGGAGAAGGACGTCGACGGCCTGAACGTGGTCAATGCCGGCAAGCTGGCGACGGGCGATCTCGCAAGCGGTCTCATCTCCTGCACGCCGGCCGGCGCGATGATCCTCGTCAACAAGATACACGGGCCTGATCTTTCCGGCCTCAATGCGGTGGTGATCGGCCGCTCCAACCTGTTCGGCAAGCCGATGGGCCTTCTGCTGCTTTCCGCCAATGCCACCGTCACCATGGCACATTCGAAGAGCCGCGATTTGCCCGCCATCTGCCGCAATGCCGATATCCTGGTCGCCGCCGTCGGTCGTCCGGGCATGGTGAAGGCCGATTGGGTGAAGCCGGGCGCGACCATCATCGACGTGGGTATCAACCGCGTCCCCGCACCTGAAAAGGGCGAGGGCAAGAACAAACTGGTCGGAGACGTGGCCTTTGCGGAATGCGCGGAAATCGCCGGCGCGATCACGCCCGTTCCCGGCGGTGTCGGCCCTATGACGATCGCCATGCTGATGGCGAATACGCTGATTGCCGCCCATCGTGCGGCGGGCCGCCCGATCCCAAAATTCTGACCCTTCCGCGCGCCGCGCCAAATCCCCCTTGTCTTGAGGGGTATTGACTCCCCCGGAGGCGCGTTAAATCTCTTCCCATGCTTCGGGTTTCCGGGCAGGCTGAAGTTCGACCATGCATAATGGAACGAAACGGGAGGAGAATGTGATGAAGCTATCGCTTTTGATGGGCGCCGCTCTTGCAGCCCTTGTCGCGGGCTCGGCAGGCGCGCAGGAATTGAAATTCCCGCCGGGCGAGGATTCCCGCTTCAACTGGAAGAGCTATGAGGATTTCAAGGCCGCTCATTCGGACCTCAAGGGACAGCCGCTGACGGTTTTCGGTCCTTGGCGCGGGGAGGATGAGGCGCTTTTTACAAGCGTCCTCAATTATTTCATCGCAGCGACCGGCATCGATGCCCGCTACTCCTCCTCGGAAAACTACGAACAGCAGATCGTCATCGACACGCAGGCCGGTTCGCCGCCGAACATCGCCATCCTGCCGCAACCGGGCCTGCTCGCCGATCTGTCGGCCAAGGGATTCCTGACGCCGCTCGGCGAGGAGACCGCCACCTGGGTGAAGGAGAATTACGGGGCCGGCGAGAGCTGGATCGGGTATGGCACCTACAAGGGCAAGGACGGTCAGGAAGCGTTCTATGCCTTTCCATACAAGGCGGACGTCAAGTCGCTGGTCTGGTACGTGCCGGAGAACTTCGAGGAAGCCGGCTATGAAGTCCCGACCACCATGGAAGACCTGATCAAGCTCAGCGACCAGATCGTGGAGGATGGCGGCGTGCCTTGGTGCATCGGCCTCGGCTCCGGCGGCGCAACGGGGTGGCCCGCGACGGACTGGGTGGAGGACATGATGCTCCGCACCCAGAGCCCGGAGACCTATGACAAATGGGTCAGCAATGAAATCAAGTTCGATGATCCGGCGGTTGTCGGAGCGATCGAGGAATTCGGCAAATTCGCCAAGAACGAGAAATATGTCAGCGGCGGGCTCGCGGCCGTAGCCTCGACCGATTTCCGCGACAGTCCCAAGGGTCTCTTTGATATTCCGCCGAAGTGCTACCTGCATCACCAGGCATCCTTCATTCCGTCGTTCTTCCCGGAAGGTAAGGAACTCGGTACGGATGCCGACTTCTTCTACATGCCAACCTATGCCTCGAAACCGGAGCTCGGCAAACCGGTCCTCGGCGCCGGAACGCTGGTGGCGATCACCAGGGATTCGCCGACCGCCAAGGCCTTTATCGAGTTCCTTAAGACCCCGATCGCCCACGAGGTCTGGATGGCCCAGTCCGGTTTCCTGACGCCGTATAAGGGTGTAAAGCCCGAGGCCTATGGCAACGACACGTTGCGCAAGGAAGGCGAGCTTCTGATCACGGCGACGACCTTCCGCTTTGACGGCTCCGACCTGATGCCGGGCAAGATCGGCGCGGGCGCCTTCTGGACCGGCATGGTCGATTATGTCGGCGGCAAGGATGCTCAGACGGCTGCCGGTGATATCCAGAAGGCCTGGGAAGGTCTGAAATAGGTCCGGACAGGCGCTCGATGAATCAGCCCCTCACCCCGCCTCCGCTTCGCTCGGCGATCCTCTCCCCGTAAACGGGGCGAGGGGGACCGGGAGGGTGCGGCATATACCTTCTCCCCGCTTGTGGGGAGAAGGTGCCGGAAGGCGGATGAGGGGCAGTATGAAACAGGCTTAAGCGAGAGGGGCACTTATGGCATCGCAGATCGTGTCGGCCTTCGGGGCGGTGATCGTCGGCGTTTTCGCCTGCGCCTTGTATTACTGGCTTTCGGACAAGCTGCTGCAGGTCATCTTTCCGGTGCCCGAAGGCAATGTCCGCGCCGCCTCGGTAAACCTCAATCGCCGCGCGGTCGTGCGGCCTTGGCTGTTCATGGGGCCGGCACTCATTCTTCTCGTCGTCTACCTCGTCTATCCGGTGCTCGCGACCTTTGTGCTCTCCTTCTACGATCGCTCCGGCGTCAACTTCGTCGGGTTGGCCAATTACCGCTGGGCGGTTTCGGATGCGCAGTTCCGCCAGTCGATCTTCAACAATATCCTCTGGCTTGCCGTGGTGCCGGCTGCCTGCACCTTCTTCGGCCTGGTGATTGCGGTTCTCACCGATCGCATATGGTGGGGCAATATCGCCAAGAGCCTCGTCTTCATGCCGATGGCGATCTCCTTCGTGGGCGCCTCGGTGATCTGGAAGTTCGTCTACGAATATCGCGGCGGCAACGAGACGCAGATCGGCCTCCTGAACGCCATCGTGCAGTTCTTCGGCGGCGATCCGCAGGTCTGGATATCGCTGCCCTTCTGGAACAACTTCTTCCTGATGGTCATCCTGATCTGGATACAGACCGGCTTTGCGATGGTGATCCTGTCAGCCGCGCTGCGCGGTATTCCGGAAGAGACGATCGAGGCGGCGGTGATCGACGGCGCCAACGGCTGGCAGATCTTCTGGAAGATCATGGTACCGCAGATCTGGGGCACGATCGCGGTCGTCTGGACGACGATCACCATCCTGGTGCTGAAGGTCTTCGATATCGTACTGACCATGACCAATGGCCAGTGGAACACCATGGTGCTCGCCAATCTCATGTTCGACTGGATGTTCCGCGGCGGCGGCGACAGCGGCCGAAGCGCCGTGATCGCGCTCGTCATCATGGCGGCCGTGACCCCGATCATGATCTGGAACATCCGGCAGGCGAACCGGGAAACGGGAGACCATTGAGATGAATGCCGCAGCAAGCTTGCGCCGCATCGGCCTTCCGCGCCTCGTCGTCCATTTCGCGGTGCTTCTCATCTGCATCGTCTGGCTGATCCCGACCCTGGGCATCCTGATGACATCCTTCCGGGAGCCGGCGCAGATCACCTCGTCCGGCTGGTGGACGGCCTTCACCAGCGCCGCCCAGACGAGCGCCGCAAGGCTCGCAGACCCTTCGACCGCACGGCAGGAGGGTGCCAATTACGTGATTTCCGGCTCGGTCTTCGAGGAAGGGCAGGGCGGTACGGTCCGGGCCTTCGGCACGCGCGTACAGGAGCCGGCCGCCTATCCCGCTGGGCAGCCGACCGATCTCGGCGACGGCGAAACGTTGACGATCAACGAGGACGGCAGCTACACCTATGCAAAGGCCGGCCCTTTCGACGGGGAGAGGGGACGCCGCGTCTATCTCCAGGTCGCCACGCCGCCGTCCTTCACAACGGAAAACTACAATACTGTCCTCACCTCGCAAGGGATCGGCCAGGCCTTCGTCAATTCGCTGACGGTCGCCATTCCCTCCACCATCATCCCGATCCTGATCGCCGCCTTTGCGGCTTACGCCCTCTCGTGGATGGAGTTTCCCGGCCGGGCGCTGCTCATCGCCATGGTGGTGGGCTTGATCGTCGTGCCGCTACAGATGTCGCTCATTCCGCTTCTGAGGATGTACAACGAAATCGGCGGCCTGCTCGGCGTGCCTTCGCGAAGCTATGCCGGCATCTGGCTTGCCCATTCGGCCTTCGGAATGCCGCTCGCGATCTATCTTCTGCGCAACTATATCGCCGGCCTGCCGAAGGAGATCATCGAATCCGCCCGGGTCGACGGCGCAAGCGATTTCGAGATTTTCCTGAAGATAGTCCTGCCGCTCTCCTTCCCCGCTCTTGCCTCTTTCGCGATCTTCCAGTTCCTGTGGACATGGAACGATCTTCTGGTGGCCATGGTTTTCCTCGGAACCGGACGGGACCAGCTCGTCCTGACGGGAGCCTTGAACGCGCTTCTGGGCTCCCAGGGGGGGAAATGGGAAATTCTGACCGCATCCGCCTTTATCACCATCGTCGTTCCTCTGCTCGTCTTCTTCCTCCTCCAGCGGTATCTCGTCAGAGGCCTGCTGGCCGGCTCGGTAAAAGGCGGCTGAAACAGCGATAAAACTGACAAGAAACAGGATTTGGAATGGCTATTTTCGCCGAGAACAATGCGGCCCCCGACAAGGATTGGTGGCGCGGCGCCGTCATCTATCAGATTTATCCCCGCTCCTTTCAGGATTCCAACGGTGACGGCATCGGTGACCTCAAGGGCATTACCGCGCGCCTCTCGCATGTGGCGGCGCTCGGTGCCGACGCGATCTGGATTTCGCCGTTCTTTCCCTCGCCGATGAAGGATTTCGGCTACGACGTTGCCGATTACTGCGGCGTCGATCCGATGTTCGGAACGCTGTCGGATTTCGACGGCCTGATCGCCGAGGCGCACCGGCTCGGCCTCAAGGCTGTCGATCTGGTGATATCCCATAGTTCCGATCAGCATCCATGGTTCCTCGAAAGCCGGTCGAGCCGCTTCAATCCCAAGGCCGATTGGTATGTCTGGTCGGATGCCAAGCCGGACGGCACTCCGCCCAACAACTGGCTGTCGATCTTCGGCGGGTCCGCCTGGCATTGGGACCCGACGCGCATGCAATATTACATGCACAACTTCCTGATGTCGCAGCCGGATCTCAACCTCCATAATCCCGAAGTGCAGGATGCGCTGCTCGACATGACGCGCTTCTGGCTGCGGCGCGGCGTCGATGGCTTCCGGCTGGATACGATCAACTTCTACTTCCACGATAAGGAATTGCGGGACAACCCTTCGCTCGAGCCTTCGCGCCGGAATGCGGCCACGGCCCCCGCCGTCAATCCCTATAATTTCCAGGAGCATATCTACGACAAGAACCGGCCGGAGAACCTGGAATTCCTCAAGCGTTTCCGCGCTGTCCTGGAGGAGTTTCCGGCGATCGCTGCCGTCGGTGAGGTGGGCGACAGCCAGCGCGGGCTCGAGATCGTCGGCGAGTACACCTCCGGCAACGACAAGATGCAGATGTGCTATGCCTTCGAATTCCTGGCGCCCGATCCGCTCACGCCGGAGCGCGTGAGGAATGTCCAGAACGCCTTTTCCGCGGCCGCCCCCGATGGCTGGGCCTGCTGGGCCTTCTCCAACCACGACGTGGTGCGCCATGTGAGCCGCTGGGGGGGCGAGGTTCTCGATCGCGACGCCTATGCCAGGATGCTCTCGGCGATCCTGCTCACCCAGCGCGGCTCCGTCTGCATCTATCAGGGAGAGGAACTGGGGCTGACCGAAGCCGATATCGCCTACGCGGACCTTCAGGATCCCTACGGCATTCAGTTCTGGCCGGAGTTCAAGGGGCGCGACGGATGCCGCACGCCGATGGTGTGGGATGCCCAGGCGCTGCAGGCGGGCTTTTCGACGGCCGAACGCCCCTGGCTGCCTATCCCGGTAGAGCACCAGATGCGGGCGGTCAGCTCGCAATACGGCGATCCGGCCTCGGTGCTGGAGCAGTATCGCCGCTTTCTGGCGTTCCGCAAACTGCATCCGGCTTTCGCCAAGGGTGATATTCTCTTCCTGCCTCAGGATGGCTCGCTGCTTGCCTATAAGCGGCAGCACGGCAATGAGGTGCTGCTGTGCATGTTCAATGTAAGCGCGGTGCCGATCGCGACAGAACTGCCGATCGGCGACTGGGAGGTGCTGACCGGCCACGGTTTCGAAAACGGCTGGGAAGGCAATCGGGTGGAACTGCCCGCCTGGGGGGCGTTCTTCGCCCGCCACGCATAGAGAAGAAGAGGGGGCAACATGGCCGGCGTCGTTCTGAAGGATATCCGGAAGGCATATGGTTCGGTGGAGGTGATCCACGGGATAGATCTGGAGATACGACAGGGAGAGTTCGTCGTCTTCGTCGGCCCTTCCGGCTGCGGAAAATCGACGCTGCTCCGGATGATCGCCGGCCTGGAAAGCATCACTGGCGGCGAGATGCGGATCGCCGAACAGGTCGTCAACGACGTGCCTCCTTCCAAGCGTGGCATCGCCATGGTCTTCCAGTCCTATGCGCTCTATCCGCATATGACGGTCTACGACAACATGGCCTTCGGCATGCGGATCGCGCGTGAGAGCCGGGACGAGATCGAACGGCGGGTCCGCGCGGCGGCGGAAATCCTGCAGCTCACGCCTTATCTCGAGCGCTTGCCCAAGGCGCTTTCCGGCGGTCAGCGGCAGCGTGTGGCGATCGGCCGGGCGATCTGCCGCGATCCGAAGGTCTTTCTCTTCGATGAGCCGCTTTCCAATCTCGATGCGGCGCTGCGCGTCGCCACCCGTATCGAGATCGCCAAGCTTAACGAATCCATGCCGGATACGACGATGATCTACGTCACGCACGATCAGGTGGAGGCGATGACGCTGGCCGACCGGATCGTCGTGCTTTCCGCCGGCCGCATCGAACAGGTCGGCGCGCCGCTGGAACTTTACGAGCGACCGGACAACCTTTTCGTCGCCCGCTTCATAGGCTCTCCGGCCATGAACATCATTCCGGCGACGGTGACCGAGACGGGTGAGGCGACGGTCGTGGAGCTCAAGGGCGGCAAGTCGGTGCGTGTGCCGGTGCCGTCGGCCGCCTCGGAAAAGGGGAGCGTCGCCAGTTTCGGCGTGCGCCCGGAGGACCTGACGATCGCAACGGGCGAGGATTACCTCTTCGCAGGCCAGGTCTCGATCGTCGAGGCGTTGGGCGAGGTGACTTTGCTCTATGTGGAAGGTCTCACGAGCGAGGAGCCGATTATCGCGAAGATCCCCGGCATTCTCGACGTGAAGAAGGGAGAGACCATGCGTTTCTCGGCCGATCCGAAGAAATTGCATCTCTTCGATACAGCCGGCCAGAGTTATCGCCGCTAATTGCTAAGGTCTTTCAAACGCTCTGTTAAACTTCATCGGCTAGTCTTTTTTCTGCGTAAGGCGATGAAGCCGAATACATCAGGGAATGACCCCGCGCGGAAATAACCCGTTGCGGCTCGACGTGGATGCGTCCTCCCAACGGAAAGGGAGACAGGTCGTGGGTGCGGCAGCAAGTAGCGGAAATCATTTTCTAAATAGAGAAGAGTCTTTCATGTACGACCGGGAGAGCCGGTTCAAGATGGAAGACACAATGAATGCGGCGCGCATCGAGTATACCGAAAAGGGCGTGCTGAACATGGCGCAACGCCGATGCGACGTGCTGCGCATCTCCCGCAGCGGCGCCGTTCTTGGCCTGCTGACGCAGTATAAGCTGCCGGAACAGTTCTATCTCGATATTCCGGACGCCCGCATCTCCAAGATCGGCTGTCTGCTGATGCGCGCCAACATGAACAACACGATCGATGTGCGTTTCCTAAGCCTTCTCAGCCAGAAGGACCTGGACCGTATCTTCGTGTTCAGCACGCACCCCAGCCATCGCGACCGGACGCTGGATATTCGCAGCTGGTGAGCGGCTCCTGAAAGGGCGGCTCGAAATCTCCACCTAGCAGGCTATGATTTCGAGGTATCCTGGGACACACAACTCGGCTATCGCCTTATCCCGTGTAACAAGCGGGATTTTCTTAATTCTTGCCGTTGCTATGAGATAGCAATCACCGGGATCTTTGTGGCCGGTCACAGCAACAACTTCCGCAGCTTCCAGCGCAATTCGGTGGGTTATCGGAGCAACCTTCGCGGTAGTTTCCCGAATTGCGGCGCGGAACCATTTTGACACCGTCGCATCGCCGAGCTGCGGAGCATTGTTGGGTTTGCGCACCGCCAGCGGTAATTCCCAGGCGGTGATGGGAGAAACATAGAGGTTTCCGGCAGCTTGGCCCTGACCAATGGCGACAAGGGCCTCGTTTGAGAGGTCTGCCCCTTTCACCAGCCAATAGAGAGCGTGGGTATCGAGCAGAACTCCCGCCAAGGTCCGTTAGCCTATTTCCGTTCTTCTTTGAGAACCTGGGGCGCAATCGGTTTGGTCAGGTCGACGCCTTTGTTTATCGGCAGATCGATACCCTTTAGCGAGCCAGCGCCACGTACGGTGACCAGCTTCCCCGTTTTCGTGTCACGGACGGTTATCACGGATTGTGCTGAACTCTTTGCCATAGGGTCTTATAGCCTGTTCTATGCGTGAATGCGAGTGGTTCTCATTCACGCAAACACGCTGGCGCCCTGGTCGGCCGGTCCCGCATTGCGCCGGAAGCTGGCGAAGAGTTCGCGGCCCATGCCGAACTCGTTTTCCGAAAGATCGGTTTCGGCAAGCGGGCGGGCGGCAAGTTCGGCGGCGTCGACAAGCACTTCCAGCGTACCGGCGACCGCGTCGAGGCGGATCATGTCTCCGTCCCTGATCCTGGCGATCGGGCCCCCGTCCGCAGCCTCGGGCGTGATGTGGATCGCGGCCGGCACCTTGCCCGAAGCGCCGGACATGCGCCCGTCGGTGACGAGCGCCACCTTGAAGCCGCGGTCCTGCAGCACGCCGAGCGGCGGCGTGAGGCGGTGAAGTTCCGGCATGCCGTTCGCCTTCGGTCCCTGGAAACGCACGACGGCGATGAAATCGCGGTTGAGCTCGCCGCGCTTGAAGGCGTCCTGCATTTCCTGCTGGTCATGAAAGACGATGGCCGGTGCCTGGATGACGTGGCGCTCCGGCTTGACGGCGGAGATCTTGATGACCGACCGGCCGATATTGCCGGTCAGCATCTTGAGACCGCCGGTCGGCTGGAAGGGGGCCTCGATACGGGCGAGCACCTTCGGATCGCCGCTCTCGTCCGGGATCGGCTCACGCATGACGGAGCCGTTCGCATCGAGCTTGGCTTCGACGGTATAGGCTTCCAGTCCATGGCCGAAGACGGTGCGGACGTCATCGTGGAGCAGACCCTTCTTGAGGAGCTGCTTGATGAGGAAGCCGATGCCGCCTGCGGCATGGAAGTGGTTCACGTCGGAAAGCCCGTTCGGATAGACGCGGGCCAGCAGCGGTATGATGTCCGAAAGCTCGGAAATATCCTGCCAGGTGAGCTGGATGCCGGCCGCTCGCGCCATGGCGACCAGGTGCATGGTGTGATTGGTCGAGCCACCGGTGGCATGCAGGCCGACCACGCCGTTGACGATCGAGCGCTCGTCGATCATCTCGCCGGCCGGCGTGAATTCGTTGCCGAGTGCGGTAATGGCGAGCGCCCGCTTGGTCGCTTCGCGGGTCAGCGCGTCGCGCAGCGGCGTGCCGGGATTGACGAAGGAGGCGCCCGGCATATGGAAGCCCATGATCTCCATCAGCATCTGGTTGGAATTGGCGGTGCCGTAGAAGGTGCAGGTGCCGGGACCGTGATAGGATTTCGATTCCGCCTCCAGAAGCTCGGCGCGGCCGACCTTGCCTTCCGCGTAAAGCTGGCGGATTCGCGATTTCTCGTCGTTGGGCAGGCCGGTGGTCATCGGACCGGCCGGAATGAAGACGGCCGGCAGATGGCCGAAGCTGAGCGCGGCGATCACGAGGCCGGGCACGATCTTGTCGCAGATGCCGAGGAAGAGGGCGGCATCGAACATGTTGTGCGAGAGCCCGATGCCCGCCGCCATGGCGATCGCATCGCGCGAGAAGAGCGAAAGCTCCATGCCCGGCTGGCCCTGGGTCACGCCGTCGCACATGGCCGGAACGCCGCCGGCGACCTGGGCGATGCCGCCGGCCTCCCGCGCCGCATCCCGGATGATCGCGGGATAGGTTTCATAAGGCTGGTGGGCCGAGAGCATGTCGTTATAGGCGGTGATGATGCCGAGATTGGGAATGACGTCTCCCGCGAGCGCCTCCTTCTCGGCGGGGGAACAGACCGCGAAGCCATGCGCGAGGTTGCCGCATGAGAGGACCGCCCGGTGCGGCCCTTTGCTGGAAGCGCGCCGTACGCGGTCGAGATAGGCTTCGCGATGCGGCTTCGATCGTTCGACGATACGGGCGGTGATCGCCTCTATGCTGGAATGGGCGGCCATGGTCTAGTCCTCTTCGTCCATCCCGGCTTGGGAGGGGCGCGAAGCCGGCCGGGATCGGGTTCTCTCAATGTTTCCGGCGGGTAGCCGGCATGGGGCGCCTTACGGCGCCCAATAGATATCGACCGGCGAGCTTGCGCGATTGAGCACGGCGCGGATCGGCATCTCCATCTCGTCGGAGCCGGATTTCGCCTTCTCCAAGACCTCTTTCTTCCCTTCGCCCTCGATATGCAGAACCAGGAAGCGGGCATCCGAAAGGCTGGCGAAGGAGAATGTCAGGCGCTCTTCGCCGGCGCCGTCAGCCGTCATGGTCAGCACGCCGCGCGGACCGGAAGGATCGAGCGCTCTCTTCAGGTTGTTGCCATGCGGGAAGAACGAGGCCGTATGGCCGTCCGTTCCCATGCCGAGGATCGCGACATCGAAGGGATTGCCGATGCCGGCAGCCTTTTCCGTGGCGACAGCCGCTGCCTCGCCGATCGAGGCGCGGTCATAGTAGAGCGGGAAGAATTGGGCGGCCGCCGCCTTGCCCATCAGGAGGTGCGTGGCGACCAGAAGATGGTTCGAGCGCGGATTGTCGGCGGGCACGAAGCGCTCGTCCACCAGCGTGACCGCGACCTTGGACCAGTCCATATCGCGGGCCGAAAGCGCCTCGAAAAATTTCTTCGGCGTCGACCCGCCGGAGACGGCGATCGATGCGCCGCCCCGCTCTGCGATGGCCGCGGCGAGCCGCGAGGAGACCGCTTCCGCCAGCGCTTCGGCCAGCGTCGCGGCGTCGGAAAAAGAATGCAGCTTCGCCGTCATCGCCGTCACCCCTCATGCCAGGTGCGGCCGTCGCGCTCGATCAGTGCGATGGCCTGGCTCGGTCCCCAGGTGCCGGCGGTATAGCCCTGCGCCTGCTGGCCGGTCACTTCCCAGCCCTTGAGGATCGGGTCCACCCAGCGCCATGCGGCTTCCACCTCGTCGCGGCGCATGAAAAGCGTCTGGTTCGAGCGGATCGTGTCCATCAGCAGCCGCTCATAGGCATCCGGATTGCGGACCGAGAAGGATTCGGCAAAGCTCATATCGAGCGAAACCTCGCGCAGGCGCATGCCGCCGGGACCGGGGTCCTTGATCATCAGCGACTGCTTGACGCCCTCGTCCGGCTGCAGCCGGATGATGAGCTGGTTGGCTGAGATGCGCCCAGCCGACTGGTCGAAGATGTTGTGCGGGATCGGCTTGAAGGTGATGACGATTTCCGAAACGCGGTTGGCAAGCCGCTTGCCGGTGCGGATATAGAAGGGCACGCCCGCCCAGCGCCAGTTGCCGATCTCCGCTTTGATGGCGACGAAGGTCTCGGTGTTGGAGACGCCGCCCTCAAGCTCTTCGAGATAGCCCTTGACCGGACCTCCGGCCGATGCGCCGGCACGATACTGGCCGCGAACGGTAACCTGCTCGGCATTGGCTTCGGTGATGGGCTTCAATGCGCGCAGCACCTTCAGCTTCTCGTCGCGGACGGATTCGGAATCCATCGAGGCCGGCACTTCCATGGCGACCAGGCAGAGAAGCTGCAGGATATGGTTCTGCACCATGTCGCGCAGCGCCCCGGCGGTGTCGTAATAGCCCGCGCGGCCTTCCAGGCCGACGGATTCTGCCACCGTGATCTGCACGTGGTCGATATGATTGGCGTTCCAAAGCGGTTCGTAGAGCGCATTGGCGAAGCGCAGCGCCATCAGGTTCTGCACCGTCTCCTTGCCGAGATAGTGGTCGATGCGGAAGATCTGCTCTTCACGGAAGACGCTGCCGATTGTGTCGTTGAGTGTCAGCGCCGAGGCGAGATCGCGGCCAATGGGCTTCTCCACGACGATCCGCGTGGATTTGGTGATCAGTTTATGATCGCGGATCTTTTCCGAGATCGGCCCGAAAATGCCGGGAGCCACGGCCAGATAGAAGGCGCGGATGCGATCCTTGCCGTCGTCCAGCAGCTTCTTCAGCGCATCCCAGCCCTGGTCCGACTTGGCATCGACGGAAACGTAGAAAAGCCGCTGGCAGAATTTCTTGACTTCCGCCTCGTCGTATTCGCCTTTCTTCAGATGCTCCTTCAGGGCATCGTCCGCGAACTTTCGATATTCGTCGTCGGAAAGCGTGCTGCGTGAGGCGCCGATGATGCGCGTCGGCTCGCTGAACTGGCCTTCGATCTGGCGGTGATAGAGGGCCGGCAGGAGCTTGCGCTCGGCAAGGTCGCCCGTGCCGCCGAATACGACACAATCAAAGGGTTCAACAGGAATGATCTGGCTGCTCATACGCTGGTCTTTCGTCTTCGTATGGTTGGAGGCTTGTTTAATCTAATCGATTTAAAAAGGCTAGCCCGATTTGGGGCATGGCGGATAACTTGTTGGCGCGGCGCCTTGTCACAGCCTGTCGCGCAGGGCAAACCACGTCAAGGCAAGGAATAGCAGCGGCGTGCGCAGGTGCCGCCCGCCGGGGAAGGCGGGAACGTCGAGCGCCTCGAGAAGATCGAGGTCCGTCGCCTTGCCGCCGACCATATCAGCATAGAGTTTGCCACAATAGTTTGACAGCATGACGCCATGCCCGGAATAGCCGCCGATCGAGGTGACGCCCGGCATGACCTCCCGCACGAAAGGCTGGCGCGGCATGGTAATGCCCACATTGCCGCCCCAAGCATGGGTGACTTCGACGTCTTTCAGTGCCGGATAGGTTTCGACGATCTGGCGGCGGATGGCATCGGCGGTGTCCTGCGGATTGCGTGACGAGTAGACCTCGCGGCCTCCGAAGAGGAGGCGATTGTCACGCGACTTGCGGAAATAGCGCACCACGAAGCGCGAATCGGCAACCGCCTCGCCGCCTGAAAGCACCTCCGGAAAATCGTCGAGCGGCGCGGTCGCGGCGATGAAGGAGCCGATCGGCATCACATGCGCGGCCGTCACCGGTTCCAGATTGCCGATATAGGCATTGGTCGCGATCAGCGCCCGGTCGGCCGTGAGCGTGCCTTTCGGCGTATCGATCATGATCTTGCCCGAGGCACGCCTGATCGCCGTCGCCTGCGTCATCTCGTGGATCTGCGCGCCGGCCTCCTTCGCCACGCGGGCGAGGCCGACCAGGAGTTTCAGCGGGTGGATATGGCCGGTGCCGGTGTCGCGCACGCCGCAATAATAGCTTTTGCTGCCGACCCGTTCGGCCGTCTCGCGTGCGTCCATGAAGGAAAGATGCGGATAGTCGTAACGCTCCGCGGCGATCTCGGCATTGGCCTGATATTCCTTCTCGTAGCCGGGCTTGTGGGCGACGTTCATCTGTCCCGGCATGTAGTCGATATCGATGCCGTGAGCGGCCGCGAAGTCGAGAAGATGGCGCTTGGCGTCCTCGGCCATGTCGAACAAGGCCTTGGAGCGTTCGTAGCCGATCTTCCGCTCCAGCTCCTCCGGCCACGAGCGCTGACCCGTGCCGAACTGGCCGCCATTGCGCCCCGAAGCGCCGTCGCCGAGCCGGCAGGCTTCGATCAGCGCGACCGAAACGCCAGCCTTGGCGAGGTTGTAGGCCGCCTGCAGGCCGGTGAAGCCGCCGCCGACGATCGCCACGTCGACGGTCCTGGAACCGTCGAGCGCGGGATAGACGGGGCGTTCACCGATTGTCGCCTGATACCAGGAAATGCCGGGCGCTATGGGGCTCTGCCATGAATTCACGATGCGGTACTCATGTTACTCAGACGTTCAGAAGCAGGAATTCCCGCTCCCATGGGCTGATCACCTGCATGAAGGTCTCGAACTCACCGCGCTTGACGCCCGCATAGAGCCCGATGAACTCGGGGCTGAACACGTCCGTCAGCGCGGGTTCGGATTCCATCAGCGACACCGCCTCGAGCAGGCCGCGCGGCAGGTCGATCGAGCCTTCGTTCGCCGAATCCTCCGTCGGCGGGTCGGGCTCGATTGCGCGCAGGATGCCGAGCAGCCCGCAGCCGAGCGAGGCGGCAAGCGCCAGATAGGGATTGGCGTCCGAGCTCGGCAAGCGGTTCTCCACCCGGCGCGCCGCGGCATCCGAAACCGGCACGCGGAAGGCGGTGGTGCGGTTGTCGTAACCCCAGGCATTGTTGACCGGCGCCGCCATGTCGGGGGTCAGGCGGCGATAGGAGTTCACATAGGGCGCCATCATCACCAGCGCCTTCGGCACATAGGTCTGCATGCCGCCGATGAAGTGGAAGAATTCCTTGGAGGGCGATCCGTCGGGATTGGAGAAGACGTTCTTGCCGGTCGCGATATCGACCACCGATTGGTGGATATGCATCGCCGAGCCTGCCTGGCCCTGCATCGGCTTGGCCATGAAGGTGGCGTAGATGCCGTGTTTGAGCGCCGCCTCGCGGATGGTGCGCTTGAACAGGAAAACCTGGTCGGCAAGCTCGATCGGATCGCCGTGGCGCAGGTTGATCTCGAGCTGGGCAGGCCCTTCCTCGTGGATCAGCGTATCGATCTCTAATCCCTGCTTTTCGGAGAAATGATAGATGTCGTCGATCAGCTCGTCGAACTCGTTGATGCCGGCGATCGAATAGCCCTGGCCGCCGAGGATGGAGCGGCCGGAGCGGCCTTTCGGCGGACGCAGCGGATAATCCGGATCGTCGTTCTTGGCGACGAGATAGAATTCGATTTCCGGCGCCACGACGGGTTTCCAGCCGCGCTGCTTGTAGAGGTTGACGATGTTCTTCAGGACATTGCGCGGCGTATAGGCGACGGCCTGGCCGGTCGTATCCACGATGTCGCAGATCACCTGGGCCGTCGGATCGGTTTCCCAGGGCACGACTGAAAGCGTCGAAAGATCCGGCATCAGTTTGAGGTCGCTGTCGCGCGGCTCATAGCGGAAGTTGGCGGTTTCCTCCGGATATTCGCCCGATATCGTATGGCGATAGAGCGCCGAAGGCAGCGCCAGTGAGGTGTTCGAAGTGAACTTCGACGAAGGCATCATCTTGCCGCGCGGCACGCCTGCAAGGTCCGGCGTGATGCACTCCACGTCCTCTATGCCGCGAGCCCTCAGCCATGCCGCCGCTTCGCGCCAGTCGGAGACGCCGCGCAGGGAGGTGAGGGTGGGCTGGGTTGTGGCAGCTTTGAGGACGCTGCCTGTGGTGGACGTCGGGGTGGGTTTCTTTCGCGGCATGGCGCACCGGAGTGGGGTTGATCGGGAATCCCATCATAACCACTCATTGGCGATTGGCGAGGGGGCGGCATTGACTTTGAAGTAAGGATCGCGAACACCGCTGGCGGCGATTGAAAGGGGCAGCGCGTGGCGCGGAAATTCGACGTTGTGGTTCTGGGTGCCGGCGCGGCCGGCATGATGTGCGCGATCCGGGCGGGCGGGCGCGGCCGTTCGGTGCTGGTTCTCGACCACGCGAAGGCGCCCGGCGAGAAGATCCGCATCTCCGGCGGCGGCCGCTGCAATTTCACCAACATCCATGCGACGGCGAAGAACTACCTTTCCGGCAATCCGCATTTCGCAAAATCCGCGCTCGCCCGCTACACGCCCCGCGATTTCCTCGACATGGTCGAGGCGCATGGCATCGCATGGCATGAAAAGACGCTCGGCCAACTTTTCTGCGACGAGAGTGCCAAGGACATCATCCGCATGCTGCTCGCGGAAATGCGCAGGGTGAAGGCCGAACTCGAATTGCAGACCGAGATCACCTCGGTCGAAAAGGCAATCGACGGGTTTCGCCTTGCGACCTCTTCCGGTCCGATAGAAGCACAGGCCCTGGTCATCGCCACGGGTGGCAAGTCGATCCCCAAGATGGGGGCCACCGGCTTTGCCTACCGCATCGCAGAGCAATTCGGGCTGAAGGTGACGGAAACGCGCCCCGCCCTCGTGCCGCTGACCCTTGATCCGGGGCTCCTGGAAAAGCTGGCGCCCCTTTCGGGTATTGCCGTGCCGGCGGAGGTTCGCCATGGCAAGACCACCTTCCGGGAAGCACTGCTCTTCACGCATCGCGGCTTGAGCGGTCCGTCGATCCTGCAGATATCCTCCTATTGGCGGGAGGGCGACGAGATCACCCTCGTGGTCGAGCCGGATATGGATTTGGCGGCCATGCTCAAGGCCGCGCGCGGACAGAACGGCAGGCAGGCGCCGCAGACGGTGCTTGCCGAGACATTGCCGAAGCGGCTCGCCCAGTTCTTCGTCGAAACGCGCGGCATAGCAAGCCATCTCGCCGACCTTTCGGACAAGGCGATCCACGCGCTGGCCGCTTCCATCCAGAGCTGGACGATCCGCCCGGCGGGGTCCGAGGGATACCGCACCGCGGAGGTCACCTCCGGCGGCATCGATACGTCCGGGCTGGATTCACGAACGATGGAAGCCAAGGCCATACCCGGCCTCTATTTCATCGGCGAATGCGTGGACGTGACCGGCTGGCTCGGCGGCTATAATTTCCAATGGGCCTGGGC
This sequence comes from Rhizobium moroccans, assembly GCF_057559155.1. Taxonomy (NCBI): domain Bacteria; kingdom Pseudomonadati; phylum Pseudomonadota; class Alphaproteobacteria; order Hyphomicrobiales; family Rhizobiaceae; genus Rhizobium; species Rhizobium moroccans. Next base: position 126,583 of record NZ_JBHFJG010000015.1, read on the forward strand.
CTCCGGCCATGTATGCGGGGAAGCATTGTAGGAGCCGGCTGATTCAGCACTTTTTAATGTGCCGGCGCGATCCTGCCTTAATCCAAGCAAAGTCCTGCTCATATTTGTTTGGGTGAGTGCCGGTCTGCTGCCCTGCGGCAGAAAATAACAACAAGTGTTTCGAGGCTATTTCCATGCAGAAAAAACGCGCTCGTGCCATTGCCATCGCAACAACCCGCGACGCCGAACGTTTCGCTCGCCTGCGCCTTCTTGCGATCACTATTAGCGCAGTAGCGGCATTGCTTGCCCTGCCGGTTCTGTTCTGACAGCTCGGAACGGATTGCGAGTGTAAACTGCTCCTTAAAGGAGGAGTAAACAGCGGCGATTAACGCAACAGGCCGCAGCACTAGACCTGACGACAAGCCAATTCAGTAAATTTTTACATAGTTCTAATAAAAAGGTCCCACGCCAATCTATTTTGGAAAGCTGGGCCCATGCGCGGAATTCTTCCGTCTTCGATTGCCACCCGTATCGTCTTTCTCTGTCTTTTCCTGATCTTTGCCGCGGTCTCTGCCGTGGGCGGGCTTACCTATGCTTATCTGCGCGCGGATATCATGAATACGGCGCTGCGCGACGCCAAGGAAGCCGCCCGCGCCATGGGGCTTCTCTATGAGACCGACGTGGAGGGGGCGCGGGTCGAAATCCGCGACGCCGAACTCGTCCGCGCCATCCAGGGCCAGGGCTCGGTGGCCGATCATGATCTCGTGGACCGCACGGCCAAGTCGATCGACGGCGTTGCGACCGTCTTCGAGAAGCAGGGCAGCGAATATGTCCGCATCTCCACGAACGTGAAAACCGAAAAGGGCGAGCGTGCGATCGGCACCAAGCTTGCCGCCAATCATCCGGCGCAGCCCTTTCTTGCCCGTGGCGAGGCCTATTTCGGGCCCGCCGTTCTTTTCGGCCGGGATTTCATGACCGGCTATTTCCCGATCACGGATGCTTCCAAAGCCGTCACCGGGCTGCTCTTCATCGGCATTCCGATGGAGGTCTATTTCGCGCAGATGACGTCGCTTTTCCATGTCGTGCTCGCCACCTCGCTCGTGGCGCTCGCGGTGGTCAGCCTTTTGAGCTTCCTTGCCCTGCGTGCCCTGATACGTCCGCTCGGCATCCTGACCGGCACCGTGCGCAAGATCGCCGAAGGCGATCATCATGCGGAGGTTCCCTACCTCGATAGCCGCACGGAATTCGGCAACATCGCCCGCGCACTGGAAGTATTCCGCGACAATGCCCGCGAGAAGCAGGTCATAGAGGCTCGCGGCGCCGAGGAGCGCGCCGGGGCGGAGGCCGAGCGGCAGCGCAACGATGTGGAAAAGCAGCGCGTCGATGCTCAGATCGATCTGGCCGTCACCGAACTCGGCAAGGCGCTTGCCCGGCTTGCCCAGGGCGATCTTTCCTCCGTGATCGATACCGGTTTCTCCGGCCGGCTCGAACAGCTCCGCCTCGATTTCAACGGCTCGATCATCCGCCTGCGCGACACGCTCTCTCACATCCGCGAAAGCACGTTCACGATTCAGCAAAGCAGCGCCGGCCTCAGCCATTCCTCGGCGGAGCTTTCCAAGCGCACCGAAGCCCAGGCCGCCTCGCTGGAGGAAACCGCTGCCGCCGTCGACGAGATCACCGTGACGGTCCGCTCCACCGCCGAGCGGGCGAGGGAAGCCAACGAGGCGGTGACGACGACGCGCAAGAGCGCCGACAGTTCCGGAACGGTGGTGAAGAACGCCGTCGAGGCCATGGGCCGCATCGAAGAGGCGTCGAAGAAGATCGAACTCATCATCGAGGTGATCGACGATATCGCCTTCCAGACCAATCTCCTGGCGCTGAATGCGGGCATCGAGGCGGCGCGCGCGGGCGAAGCCGGCAAGGGCTTCGCGGTGGTGGCGCAGGAAGTGCGGGAACTCGCGCAGCGCTCGGCGGGCGCCGCCCACGAGATCAAGGCGCTCATCAACCAATCCACCCGGGAAGTCGGCGCAGGCGCTGGCCTCGTGCAGCAGGCGGGCGAGGTGCTGGCGGCGATCAGCCGGCAGATCGCGGGCGTCAGCCAGCATGTGGAAATGATCGCCACCGCAAGCCAGGATCAATCCGCGGCGCTGCAGGAGATCAACACCTCCGTCAATCGCATGGACCAGATGACCCAGCAGAACGGCGCCATGGTCAGCGAAACCAGCGAGGCAAACCGGCGCCTCGCCGAAGAGGCGGATGTGCTCAGGCAGCTTGTCGAGCAGTTCCGCATTGGGGGCGACGATGCGGTCCAGCGGGAGCGGCGTCCCCGGGCGGCATAAGGGCATCGTCACAATGGGCGGTCTGCGGGCCGCCCATTTTCATCGCTCGTTCGCGGCTCAGCCATTTTGCGAGCCGGCTGATCCAGCGCGGCAGCGGCTGACCGAAGTCACGATAGAAGCGTTCCTCCGCATGGCGGTTATGCTCGGGCAAATTCATTTGCCGCTTCATGACGATAGCTGCGACTGTCTCGTACATTTGATGACTCCTTCGCTTGAAAAGCCATCTCCTCTATTAAGCGCAAAAAACTGCTTCTTGAACAGCCGGGATCGGGCTATGTTTTTCACCCATGAAAAACATCGGCTGGGACGCTTACGAACTTTTCCTCGAGGTCGCGCGCCATGGCGGGCTTTCCGGTGCTGCCGGGGTGACGGGGCTCAGCCCCGCCACCATCGGAAGACGCATGCTGGAACTGGAAGAGGCGGTCGGGCGTCCGCTCTTCATCCGCAGCCGCACGGGCTATAGGCTGAGCGGCGAGGGCTCGCTTCTCCTCGATCAGATACTGGAAATGGAAGGTGCCGCCCGACGCATCGATGCCTGGAAGCGGCAGGGCTCCGGTTCGGCCCTCGTCCGGGTTGCCTGCGGCACCTGGCTTGCCTGGATGTTCAACCGCAATTTTTCGGCGATCCGCACGGAAAGCGATGATTTCCGGCTGGATTTCTTCATCGCGGAGCGGCGCGCGGCGCTCACCCATCGCGAAAGCGATATCGGCATCCGTGCCTTCGAACCGGAGGAGCCTAACCTTGCGACGACCAGGCTGGGAGAGGTGGCCTATGCGGCCTACAGGGCCCGCTCGGCCCATCCCTCGACGGCGGAAAAGTGGCTCGCCGTATCGGAAGAGGATGCCATCTCCGCCTATCTGCGCTTTCCGCACGAGGTGCGCGCCGGGCAGATCGTCGTGACGGTCAACAGGCCGCGTTCGCTGCGCGATCTGGCGCTTGCCGGCGCGGGCACCGCCGTGCTGCCCTGTTTCGTCGGCGATCAGGATATCCGGCTTGTCCGGGTAGGGGAGGAGATTGCCGAGCTGCGCCACAGCCAGTGGATCGTGATGAACAATGACGATCGCCACCGGCGCGAAATCCGCACGGTCGTGGATCGCATGGTAAGCCTGGTCCGGGGGCACGCGGAACTCTTTGCCGGACGTCGGCCATAACCTTGAGTTTCCCCGCATGCGGAAGGCGCCCGGTTAAGGGCGCCTTCGTTCAGCGCTTGAGGCGCGCGATGACAGGGCTCGGAACGTAGCCCTGGCGATTGCCTGCCCGCTGGCTCAGGCCTGCAAGGCTGAGCAGCATCGCCGCGAGGGCGAGTGTCGTAAGCACCATCATCTGTTGCTTGCGATCACAACGGGGATCATGAGATCGCCCCAGTGGCCGTCTCCGCCATGATGGCGCGCGGAGCGGACGAGTTCCACGGAAACGCCCGCCTCGACCGCCTTTATGACGGAATGGTTGAGCCGGTGCAGGTCGTTGGCCAGCGAACGGATCGCCGCCTGCTGATCGGCCGTCATGCTGGTGGATTGCTCTTCTGCGCGTTCCTTGACGCGGGTCTGGACGTTCATGGCATTTCTCCTCTCTCGGGGTTCTTGAAAAATGACCCCTCCCCAGCCCCTCCCCACAAGGGGGAGGGGGACTATGCCGCGCGTCTCGTATTCCACCTCAAACTCATGGGGTGAGTAAGGGTAGGAGGGTCGCTGCTGGTAGCCCCTCCCCCTTGTGGGGAGGGGTTGGGGAGGGGTAGCTCGTTACTCCGCCGCCGGGCGGAACTGGTCGTGCTCGGTCGACTCCTTCATGGCGGTGGTGGACGAAAGCCCGCCGGTGATCGTCATGGAGACGGCGTCGAAATAGCCGGTGCCCACCTCGCGCTGGTGTTTGGTCGCCGTGTAGCCGTTCGCTTCTGCCGCGAATTCGGCTTCCTGCAGCTCCGAGTAAGCGGCCATCTGCCGGCTCTTGTAGCCGCGAGCGAGCTCGAACATGCCGTGGTTCAACTGGTGGAAGCCCGCGAGCGTGATGAACTGGAACTTGTAGCCCATCGCGCCCAGCTCGCGCTGGAACCTGGCGATCGTCGCGTCGTCCAGGTTCTTCTTCCAATTGAACGAAGGCGAGCAGTTATAGGCGAGGAGCTTGCCCGGATGCGCCTTGTGCACGCTTTCCGCGAACCTCCTCGCCTGCTCCAGATCCGGCTTGGAGGTCTCGCACCAGATCAGGTCGCAATAGGGTGCGTAGGCGATCGCCCGCGCGATGCAGGGTTCAAGCCCGTTCCGCACATGATAGAAGCCCTCGACCGTGCGGCCGGCATCGTAATCCACGAAGGGCCGGTCGCGCTCGTCGATATCCGAGGTCAGCAGCTTGGCCGCCTCCGCATCGGTTCGGGCGATCACCAGCGTCGGCACGCCCATGACGTCGGCGGCAAGCCGCGCGGCGGTGAGATTGCGGATATGCGCCGCCGTCGGGATCAGCACCTTGCCGCCCAGATGGCCGCACTTCTTCTCCGAGGCGAGCTGGTCTTCGAAGTGAACGCCCGCGGCACCTGCTTCGATGAAGGCCTTCATGATCTCGAAGGCGTTGAGAGGCCCGCCAAAGCCGGCCTCCGCATCGGCCACGATCGGCGCGAACCACGTATCGACCGAAAGCCCTTTGCCTTCGGCGGTTTCGATCTGGTCGGCGCGCTGCAGCGTGCGGTTGATGCGCTTGGCAAGCTCGGGCGCGGCATTGGCCGGATAGAGCGACTGGTCCGGATACATGGCCGAAGCAGTGTTGGCGTCGGCGGCGACCTGCCAGCCGGAGAGATAGATCGCCTTCAGACCGGCGCGGACCATCTGCATGGCCTGGTTGCCGGAGAGCGCGCCCAGCGCATTGACGAAATCCTCCTCGTGCAGGAGCTTCCACAACCGGTTCGCACCCATCTCCGCCAGCGAGTAGCGGATTTCGATCGAGCCGCGCAGGCGCTGGACGTCCTCGGCGCCATAGGGGCGCTCGATGCCGTCGAAGCGGCCCTCGGCTGCATTCGGAACCAGTTTGTAAAATTCTGTCATTATCCTCTCTCCCGTTGAAAATTGCCACGCATCCCATGGCGAGGTCGTGTGACCGAATTTACAGAAGAGAAGGCATTACCGCCAGAAAAGTTGCGAAAACAGCGCTATGAAAGAGGTTATGTTGTCTTGCGTTTCACAAACTGTTCTGTGAAGATGTAAATCTAGTAAAACTTAGTTGGGGCCTTCGAATTGTAAAAGGTGTAACAGATGGCGGAGCGGAAGATTTTCGCAGGGCCGCGCGTCCGGCGCGTCCGGATCGGCCTTGGATTGACCCAGACGGCAATGGCCGAGGCGCTCGGCATTTCGCCGTCTTATCTCAATCTGATCGAGCGCAATCAGCGGCCGCTCACGGTTCAGCTCCTCCTGAAGCTTGCCACCGTCTACAAGGTCGATCTCGATGCCTTGCAGGGGGAGGGCGGAGGCTTGGCGAGCCAATTGCGCGAGGTCTTTTCCGATCCGCTGCTGGTCGGCGAAATTCCGGGCGACCAGGAAATCATCGAAGTGGCCGAAGCCGCCCCCAATGCCGCGCTCGGCATGATGAAGCTCTATCGCGCCTATCGGGAGCAGGCCGCGCGGCTTTCCGATCTTTCCGATCTTCTGGCGCGCGAAGGTCATGAGACGTCGATCGCCGGTGCGCGGCTGCCGATCGACGAAGTGCGGGAGACACTGGAGCGCCGGCCGAATTCCTTCTCCCGGATAGAAGACGCCGCGGAAGCGTTTGCCGAAAGACTTGCCGGCGGCGACGATCTGCCGGGCGCCCTCAAGGGCTGGCTGAAGGCGGAACATGGCATCGTGGTTCGCACGCTGCCGGATCACGTCATGCCGGATCTGCGCCGCCGCTATGACCGCCATTCGATGCGGCTTTTCCTGTCGGAAAGGCTTTCGCCCTTCGACCGCACTCGCGAGCTTGCCATGGAAGCAGCACTTCTGGCGCTCGGGCCGGAGATCATGGCGGAGCTGGATGCGCTTGTCCTTTCCACCGGCGAGGCCCGGCGCATCGCCCGTTTCGAACTCGCCCGCTATGCGGCTCATGCGCTGATGATGCCCTATGCGCCGTTCCTCGCCGCCGCGCAGCGGGCCCGCTACGATATCGATGTCCTTCGCGGACGCTTCGACGTCTCGTTCGAGCAGGCGGCGACGCGCCTTACCACGCTCTGTCGCGCCAGCGCCGCGGGCATCCCCTTCTTCCTGCTGGAACTCGATCATGCCGGCAACGCGATCCGCCGTGCCGGCGCGCAAGGCTTTCCGCAGGCGCGCTTCGGCGGCCTCTGTCCGAAGCTCGGCATCCACACGGCCTTCGCCCAGCCGGGGCAGGTGCTGGTCGATGCGGTGGAGATGATGGACGGCAACGCCTTCCTGACGCTTTCCCGCACGCTGGAAGGGCCGCAGGCCGGTTTCGGGGAGCGGGTGCGGCGCACGGCGCTCCTCATCGGCTGCGACCTCCCCCGCGCCGGCGAAACAGTCTATGGGGATGTGGTGGCGGCATCGGCGAAAGTGCTCGCCGGCACGGCCTGCCGCCTCTGCGAACGGCGGGGCTGTCTCTCCCGCGCCGAACCGCCGCTGACCCGCCCGCTCGGGCTCGACGAGATGGTGACGGGGCTTAGCGCGTTCGATTTCCAGTAGTCCCTTGTGGCGGCGCACATTTCCCCTCTTGTGGGGAGGAAATTTCCTTCTTACTCTGGTTGAAAAACATGCGGGAATTCATGCGCGGCGCCCCCGCCTGCGCGGGAAAAACTGGAACAGGAGAGATCATGAAAACCCATTTGCTCCGTCTTGCCGCCGCCGTTGCCGCGTCGGCGATTGCCGCCACCGCTGCCATGGCGCAGGAACGGGTGGTGCATGTCTTCAACTGGTCCGACTATATCGATGAATCGGTCCTAGCGGATTTCACCAAGGAAACCGGCATCAAGGTCGTCTACGACGTGTTCGACAACAACGAAATCGTCGAGACCAAGCTGCTCGCCGGCGGTTCGGGTTACGATGTTGTGGTCCCGACCGGTCCTTTCCTTGCCCGCCAGATCCAGGCCGGCGTTTTCCAGAAGCTCGACAAGTCGAAGCTGCCGAACCTTTCCAATCTCTGGCCGGAAATTTCGGAGCGGCTCGCCAAGTACGATCCCGGCAACGAATATGCCGTGAACTACATGTGGGGCACGACCGGCATCGGCTACAATGTCGAGAAGGTGAAGGCCGCGCTCGGCGATGTGCCGATCGACAGTTGGGACATCATCTTCAAGCCGGAGAACGCCGAAAAGCTGAAGGCATGCGGCATCAATATCCTGGATGCTTCCGACGAGACCTTCGCCATTGCCATGAATTACCTTGGCAAGGACCCCGACAGCAAGGAGACCGCCGATCTCGAGGCCGGCGGCGAGGTTTACCAGAAGATCCGCCCCTTCGTCCGCTCTTTCAACTCATCCGCCTATATCGACGAACTTGCCAATGGCGATACCTGCATCACCATCGGCTGGTCGGGCGACGTGCTGCAGGCGAAAGACCGTGCTGAGGAAGCCGGCAAAGGCGTGCAGGTCAACTATGTGATCCCCAAGGAAGGCACCTATATGTGGTTCGACAATCTCGCGATCCCGGCGGATGCGAAGAATGTCGAAGAGGCGCATGCCTTCATCAACTACATGATGAAGCCGGAAGTCATCGCCAAGTCGTCGAACTATGTGCAGTATGCGAACGGAAACCTCGCTTCCCAGCAGTTCATCGACAAGGAAGTGCTGGAAAATCCCTCCGTCTATCCTCCCGCCGAAGTGCTTTCCAAACTCTTCGTCATTTCGTCCTATGGGCCCAAAGAGCAGCGCGTGTTGAACCGAGTCTGGACGAAGATCAAGACCGGTAGCTGAGTTGAGAAAAGGGCAGGCGATGCGCCTGCCCTTTTCGGCTTGGCGTGAGTGTTAACGGGGCGAATTGGGGTGGGGCATGGCGAAATCTCTCGGACCGGTAAAGCGTAAATTCTCACCTTGGACGGACCCTGCCGCGGTTCCCTTCATCCGTTTCGAGAACATCACCAAGCGTTTCGGCGACTTCACCGCCGTCGACAATCTGACCCTCGACATCTACGAGCGGGAGTTTTTCTCGCTTCTCGGCCCTTCGGGCTGCGGCAAGACCACGCTGATGCGCATGCTGGCGGGCTTCGAGGAGCCGACCGAGGGCCGCATCCTGCTGCAGGGCAAGGATATTTCCGGCGTACCGCCCTATCGCCGCCCCACCAACATGATGTTCCAGAGCTATGCGCTCTTCCCGCATATGACGGTGGAGAAGAACATCGCCTTCGGCCTCCAGCAGGACAATCTCCCGAAAGGGGAGATCGCTGCCCGCGTCGAGGAGATGCTCAAGCTCGTCAAGCTCGAGTCCTTCGCCAAGCGCAAGCCCAACCAGCTTTCCGGCGGCCAGCGCCAGCGCGTCGCGCTCGCCCGCTCGCTCGCCAAGCGTCCGAAGGTGCTGCTGCTCGACGAACCGCTCGGCGCGCTCGACAAGAAGCTGCGCGAGGAAACCCAATTCGAGCTGATGGACATCCAGACCAATCTCGGCCTCACCTTCTTCATCGTGACCCACGACCAGGAGGAGGCGATGACGGTCTCGGACCGCATCGCGGTGATGGACAAGGGCGTCATCGTGCAGGTGGCGACGCCCGCGGAAATCTATGAGGCGCCGAACAGCCGCTATGTCGCGGATTTCATCGGCGACATCAACATCCTTGAGGGAACGGTCGTCGCGACCGAAAATACGCCCGGCGTCGTGCGGCTGGATAGCAGCGGCGTCGCGGTGGCCGTCGAGCAGGAATGCCAGGTGGTGAAGGGCGATCAGGTCGCCTTCGCGATCCGCCCGGAAAAGGTGCGCATGTCCCTCGATGCGCCGGCCGAGACCTCTGTGAACGCGGTATACGGCGAGGTCTGGGACATCGGTTACCTCGGAGATTTCTCCGTCTTCCTCGTCAAGCTCGCCGATGACCGCATTGTTCGCGCCGCCCAGGCCAATGTCTCGCGCCTGGTCGACCGGCCGGTTACCTTCGGCGACATGGTCTGGCTCACCTGGCCGCGCGATGCCGGCATCGTTCTGACACGATAGGGGAACCCGCATGGCCGAGACCAGCGCCACCACCACCCACGCGTCACCCGCCCGCTGGCTGGTGGTCGCGGTTCCCTATCTCTGGCTGCTGCTCTTCTTCGCCGCGCCCTTCTTCATCATCCTCAAGATATCGCTCTCAGATACCGCGATCGCGATGCCGCCCTACACGCCGGTCTTTCAGGGCTTCGGTGCGATCCGCGATTTCTTCTCCAATCTCGACATGGAGAACTATCTCTTCCTCACGGAAGATCCGCTCTATGTGCAGTCCTATCTCTCGTCCCTCAGAATCGCGCTGATCTCGACGCTGCTGCTTCTCCTGATCGGCTATCCGATCGCGCTTGCCATGGCGCGTGCGCCGACGACCATCCGGCCGCTGCTGGTCATGCTGGTGATCCTGCCCTTCTGGACCTCGTTCCTCATCCGCGTGTATGCCTGGATCGGCATCCTGAAGCCGGACGGGCTCCTAACGCTCCTGCTCCAGACAGTAGGCTTCCTCGGGCCGAACGATCAGGTGCAGATTTTCCGCACCGACATCGCCGTCTTCATCGGTATCGTCTATTCCTATCTTCCCTTCATGGTGCTGCCGCTCTATTCGGCGCTGGAGAAGATGGACAATACGCTCCTGGAGGCCGCGAACGACCTCGGCTGCCCGCCTCTCAAGGCCTTCTGGAAGATCACCTTTCCTCTTTCGCTGCCAGGCGTCATCGCGGGCTCGATGATCTGCTTCATCCCGATCACGGGGGAATTCGTCATCCCCGATCTGCTCGGAGGCGCCGATACGCTGATGATCGGCAAGACGCTCTGGACGGAGTTCTTCGGCAACCGCGACTGGCCGCTTGCCTCGGCGGTCGCCGTCCTCCTGCTCCTCGCGCTGGTGGTGCCGATCGTCATCTTCCAGAACCAGCAGAAGAAGGTGGTTTAGATGAAATCGTCAAAGTTCGACGCCACCGTCCTGACCCTCGGTTTTGCCTTCCTCTATATCCCGATCATCATCCTGGTGGTCTATTCCTTCAACGCTTCCCGGCTCGTGACGGTCTGGGGAGGGTTTTCGCTGCATTGGTATCGCACCGTGTGGTCTAACCAGGGGCTCATGGATGCCGCCTGGGTGACGGCCCGCGTCGGCCTTCTCAGTGCGACGATCGGCACGGTGCTCGGCACGCTCGCTGCGCTGGCGCTTGTCCGCTACGGGCGGTTTCCCGGCCGCATGCTGTTTTCCGGCATGATCTATGCGCCGCTCGTCATGCCGGAGGTCATCACCGGTCTTTCGCTGCTCCTGCTCTTTGTCGCGGCAGGCATCGATCGCGGCTTCTGGACGGTCACGATCGCGCATACGACTTTCACCATGTGCTATGTGGCGATCGTCGTGCAATCGCGCCTGCTCACTTTCGACCGCAGTCTGGAGGAGGCCGCGCTCGATCTCGGCAGCCCGCCTGTGAAAACCTTCTTCACGATCACCCTGCCGCTGATCCTGCCCGCCGTGCTTGCCGGCTGGATGCTCGCCTTTACTCTGTCGCTGGATGATCTGGTTATCGCGAGCTTCACGACGGGGCCAGGCGCCACGACGCTGCCGATCAAGATCTATTCGCAGGTGCGCCTCGGCGTGACGCCGGAGATCAACGCGATCTGCACCATCCTGATCGGCTTGGTCACGCTCGGCGTGATCGTCACCTCGATCAGCATGAAACGCACGGAGCTTCGCCGCATCCGGGACGAACACGTCGCGGCCCGCAACGCGACCTGATCAGTCGTTGAGCGGCTTGGTATCCGGGGCGGGGGCCGTCAGAATCACCGGCGACGGCCAGGAGCCGCCGATGAAGAAGGTGAAGTCCGGCGCCTCCGTGCCTGCCGGCGTGATGCTCGCGGAAAGCGCCAGGCTGTTGTCGACATAAGGCACCACGCCGCTGAGGCTGAGGGTTTCGGTGGCATTCGCGATTTCCGCCTTCTGAAGTTCGGCGGAGCCGCCGGCGAAAGTCGCTACAACTTCCATCCCGTCAAAATCCAGATCGTCCCCGGAGGCTTCGCTCAAGGGGAAGTAGTTCTTGCTGGCGGCGAGCTGCCGCAAGGCGGCGAGATTGACGCCGGGAATGGTGCCCCGGCCGGCGGTGAAGCGCATCTGGCCTCTTGCGTCCTCCCAGCTTGCAGTACCCATTGGCTTGTCGAGGCTGAAGGAGAGTTCCAGTGAACCGCGCGCGGAGGGAAGGGGGCCGGTGAGATTGAGACGACGCGCAATGCTGGAAAAATCCGCATTCTGAATGGAGAGGCGCAGCGCCGCTCCGTTCGAAAACCCATCTTTGGCCGAGGTGAGCCTGCCCGTCAGCGTGCCGGCCTCGAAATCGCTGTCGGCGATGTCGAGGCGGGTTTCGTCGCCCGTCTTCAGCACGCTCACGGCCGCATCGCCAAGCATGAAGGGGCCGAGCGCTGCTTCTTGCGCGGAAAGCCGCAGATCGAACTCGGCGCTCCGGTGCAGCGTAGTGATATCCTCATCGTCCGGTGGGCCGTCCGGCAATGTCCGTGGCGGAATGGCGGCGAGGATGGAGGAGAAGTCCAGCCTGTCGAAGGCGAGTGTGCCGGTCAGCCGGGGGCGTCCTCCGGGCGGCAAGGCGAGGTCGAGAATCCCGGTCGCCCGGCCCTCGTTGACGGAGAGCGACAGATCCTCGAAACGCAGGACGTCGCCGCTGATGCCGAGCCTGGCCTTCATGGCCAGCGACCTGACCTGCTCGGCTCCCGGTATCTCGATGCCGGACCATGCCGTGAATGCCGAAACGTCGGGAACCGCGACGTCGAAGCTGCCGGCAAGGAAGCTGTAGGCCGCAAGATTGGCGGTACCGTTCAACCGGCCGGAAATCAGGTCGGATTGAAGGCTTCCGGCTGCCGCCGCATCCCGGCCGGAAAGCAGGAGAAGCGGCTGAGCCGAGGTAAGGTCGAAGCTCGCCGCCTGGCCGTTCAACTGCGCGCTCCCCTCGATCCTTGCCGCCTGGGAAAGTCGGGGCCAGCGAAGCTCGCCGTTGATCGCATGGAGGCGGAAGGAGCGGTTGCCCGAAAGATCGAGCAGTTCCAGATTGCCGTTTTCGACCGTCACGTCACCCACGCGCGCGTCGAGATCGGCCGGTATGGTGTTCGCATTCGCGGAGGCCGCCTGCCGCACGGCGGCGCTCAGCAGCCCGTCATTCGCCCAATCGAGCCTGCCCTCCCTGTCGCGGACGACGAAAACGGACGGCCTGGTGAGCTCGATATCCTCGAACACGATACGGCCCAAGAGCGCGGGATAGAGTTCGAACGAGGCCGAAAGCTTATCGATGCGCGCCAAGAGGCGACGGGAGCGATCGTCCTCCTTGGTGATCGTTACATCGGCCAGGGTGATCTGCGGCTCGGGCCAGAAGCGGACCTCCGGCGAGCCGCCGATCGACACCTCGTTGCCGGTCCATTCCGCAACCGCTCGCTCCATGCTGCCGCGCACCACTGCGATGGAGATCACGAATGGCGCGACGATCTGGACGACGAGGAGAAGGCAGACGACCGCGAGAGCGGCGAAGAGCAAAAGCCGGACTCTCCGGCCAAGCGGCCGGCCTAGCTTTTCCCGAATGTTCCCGAGCGCTCTGATCATTAGGTTTGCGATATAGGAAATGCGGTCCGGGCGCAAACAGGGGCACCGTCGAAAGGCGCTTTTTCTCTTGCGGTGCAGCATGTTATACAGCCTCAAAAAGAGGAGGAGATACATGGGAGTGCAGCAACCGCTCTGGACGCCATCCAAGGAGGTTTTGGAAAATGCGCCGCTCAGCCGCTTCATGGGCTGGTGCGGCGAACGCCATGGCAGGAGTTTTCCGGACTACGATGCCTTCTACGCCTGGTCGATCAAGGAGCGAGAGGATTTCTGGACGGCCGTTTGGGATTTCTGCGGGGTCAAGGGCGCACAGGGGACGCGCGCGCTCATCGATGGCGACGACATGCTCGCCGCCCGCTTCTTTCCCGATGCGACGCTGAATTTTGCCGAAAACCTACTCTCCCGCAGCGGAGACGAGGATGCCATCATCTTCCGCGGCGAGGACAAGGTAAGCTACCGCTGGTCCTGGGACCGGCTGCGCGCCGAGGTCTCCCGCCTGCAGCAGGCTTTCCGCGCGCTCGGCATCGGGCAGGGCGACCGCATTGCAGCCATGATGCCGAACATGCCGGAGACGGTGGCCTGCATGCTGGCCGCCGCCTCCATAGGCGCGATCTGGTCCTCCTGTTCTCCGGATTTCGGCGAACAGGGCGTGCTCGACCGCTTCGGCCAGATCGAGCCGAAGCTTTTCATCGTCTGCGACGGCTATTGGTATAACGGCAAGCTTCAGGACGTGGCGGAAAAGGTAAGAGCGGTTTCGAAAGTCCTCCATGCGCCGGTCCTGGTCGTACCCTATGCCGGGGATGCGCCGGCGCTCGCCGCTTCGCTTTCCGATGGCCGCACGCTTCAGGATTTCACCGCTCCCTATGAGCCGAAGGAACTGGAGTTCGCGCAGCTTCCTTTCTCGCATCCACTCTACATCCTCTTCTCTTCCGGCACGACAGGCGTGCCGAAATGTATCGTCCATTCGGCGGGCGGCACGCTTCTGCAGCATCTGAAGGAACACCGGCTGCATTGCAGCCTCGTCCCCGGCGAAAGGCTCTTCTATTTCACCACTTGCGGCTGGATGATGTGGAACTGGCTGGTCTCGGGGCTTGCAGTGGGCGCCACCCTCTGCCTCTTCGACGGCTCACCCTTCGCCCCCGATGGCAATGTGCTGTTCGACTATGCGGAACAGGAAAGGTTCGCGGTCTTCGGCACCTCGGCCAAATATATCGATGCGGTGCGCAAGGGCGGCATCGTCCCGAAGAATTCGCATGACCTGCCGGCCCTTCGGCTCATCGCCTCCACCGGCTCGCCGCTTTCGCCGGAGGGGTTTTCATTCGTTTATGAAGACATCAAGAGCGACGTGCATCTCGCCTCCATTTCCGGCGGCACGGATATCGTCTCCTGCTTCGTGCTCGGCAATCCGCTGAAGCCCGTTTGGCGCGGCGAAATCCAGGGGCCGGGGCTCGGGCTCGCGGTGGATGTCTGGAACGACGACGGCAAGCCGGTGCGTGGCGAGAAGGGGGAGTTGGTCTGCGCCAAAGCTTTCCCCTGCATGCCCGTCGGTTTCTGGAACGACCCGGACGGGAAGAAGTATCGCGCCGCCTATTTCGAGCGCTTCGACAATGTCTGGTGCCACGGCGATTTCGCCGAATGGACGGAGCATGGCGGAATCGTCATTCATGGCCGGTCGGATGCGACCCTCAATCCGGGGGGCGTGCGCATCGGCACGGCGGAGATCTACAATCAGGTGGAGCAGATGGAGGAGGTGGCGGAAGCCATCTGCATCGGCCAGGATTGGGAGGAGGACGTCCGCGTCGTGCTCTTCGTGCGGCTCGCAAACGGCGTGACGTTGACCGACGACCTGGTCAAGGCGATCAAGAGCCGTATCCGCGCGGGCGCCTCGCCGCGTCACGTGCCGGCAAAGGTGATTGCGGTTGCGGATATCCCGCGCACGAAGTCCGGCAAGATCGTCGAACTGGCGGTGCGCGATGTCGTGCATGGCCGGCCGGTCAAGAACAAGGAGGCGCTCGCCAATCCCGAGGCGCTGGAGCTCTTCGCGGGACTGGAGGAGCTGAAGAACTAATGCATGTCGCGCAAAAGTGTGAAGCGGTTTTGCGATAACGACATGCATCAAAGCGCAGGAAGCGAATCTGAAAGATCGCGACGCGCGTTAGAATGTGTCGGAATGGTCGTTTTGTCGGGTGTCCTTCCGGAAACGGCACGCATTTAACGTCCTGTTAAGGCACATTGATCGAGAATGAAGCAATCGGAAGACATTTTCCGTATGGAGATGGCGAAGCCTTATGCTTCCCACGGACATGATGTCTCCTCCCGACTTCACGTTGGACAGCATTGAACTTTAAAGGCAGCTTTCGCTGCCTTTCTTTTGGTCTTGTCTACCCTCATAGATTGCCGAAAGATTAATCTTCCCGCAGATGAAGCTCGCCGTCGCGGTCGAGCGATCGCGAGACGAACAGGACCGGGATTAGACCGGCCGCGATGATGATCATGGCCGCCACGGAGGAATCCTCAATCCTGGCGCGGGAGGCATCCTCGTAGACGAGAGTCGCGAGCGTATTGAAGTTGAAGGGCCTGAGCAGGATCGTCGCCGAGAGTTCCTTCATCGTCTCGATGAAGACGAAGAGAGCGGCCGTCATGATCGCCGGGCGCATATTGGGCAGAAGCACCGAACGCAACGTCTGGTTCCTGCTCCTTCCGAGTGTCCGCGCGGCCATGTCGAGATGCGGCGAAAGCTTATGGAAGCCGGCATCGAGCGTGCCTTCCGCCATGGTCATGAACCGCACCGTGCAGGCATAGACGATCGCAAAGCCGGTGCCGGAAAGCAGAAGACCGGTGGATATGCCGAACTGCGCCCGCAGGAAACCGTCGATCGCATTGTCGAAGCTTGCAAGCGGTATGAGCACGCCGATCGCCAGCACCGTGCCCGGCACGCCGTAGCCGAGAGAGGCGATGCGCCCGGCAACCGTCGTCGGCGTCGAGCGCTCGGCGCGCGCCGCATAGGCGAGAAGGAAGCCGAGGGCGACGGCTGCGAGCGCCGCTGCGGAAGAGACGACGATGCTGTGCCACAGCGCGTTCAAAAGCCTGCTGTCGGCGAAGTTTTCGAGCCGGCTCAGCGCGAAGCCGCCGAGCACCGAGACGGGAATGGCGAAACCGATGGCGATCGGCAGCGCGCAGAACAGTGTCGCGCACCAGGCCCGCACCGCGGGCAGGCGCGGCCTTGCTCCATCGTTGACGAGGGCCGTCGTCTTGTTGCTGGTGAAGCGCTGGCTGCGGCGGGCGGCGCGCTCCACGAAGATGAGGACCGCGACGACGCAGAGCATGACGCTCGCGATCTGCGCCGCGCCGATCAGGCTGCCGCGGTTGAGCCAGGTATCGTAGATCGAGAAGGTGAGGGTGTTGACCCCCAGGAATTCCACGGCGCCGATATCGTTCAGCGTCTCCATCATCACCAGCGTCAGGCCGATCATGATCGCCGGGCGCGCCATGGGGATCTGCACCCGCAGAAACACCTTGAGCGGCCCGGCGCCCAGCGTGCGGGCGACATCGGCCGCGGCGCGTCCCTGCATCAGAAACATGGAGCGGCAGGCGAGATAGACATAAGGGTAGAGCACCGAGCTCAGAACCAGCACCGCGCCGCCCAGCGAGCGAATATCGGGAAACCAGTATTCCCGCGAGGTCTGGAAGCCGAAAAGGGCCCGGTAGCCGGTCTGTACCGGACCGGTGAAATCGAGGAATTCGCCGAAGGCATAGGCAGCAAGATAGGAGGGTATGGCAAGCGGCAACACCAGGATGGCCGAAAACAGACGCCGGAAAGGAAATTCGAAGCTTGCCACCAGCCAAGCGGTCAGAATTCCGAAGAAGCAGGTCACCAGGCCCGTGAACAGGAGCAGTCTCACCGTACGGCCGGTGGCGCGCGGCACGACGTTGACCATCACATGCCGCCAGGTCTCGTCGCCGCTCGCAAAGGCGATCCAGAAGATGGCGATCACAGGCAGGGCGACGATCGCGGCAATGCCCGCAGCCACCCAGGATAATGATCGTGCCGGCCGCCGGACCTTCATCTTCGCCGCTTCAGTGCTCGTCGAAACTTGCAAGTCCAAGTCCTCTTTTCAAAGGACTGCTAACCCTGCAGGGCTCAGTTCGCAAGCACCCGCTGCGGCGGAAAGGTGATTTCGACCAGCGTGCCCTCGTTGGGTGAGGAGCTGATGGCGAAGGAGGCGCGGTTGGCGTCCACCATGGCTTTCGTCAGCGGCAGGCCGAGCCCGGTACCGTCCCCGCGCTTGCGCGCGCCGCCCGCGACCTGGCGGAAGGGCTTCATGGCGAGCTCCAGTTCCGAGCGCGTCATGCCTATCCCCGTGTCGCGGATGCGAAGCATCACGCTGCCATTGGGTTCATAGGCGGTGGAGACCACGATCTGCCCGCCGGAAGGCGTGAAGCGGATCGCGTTCGAAAGGATGTTGAGGGCGATCTGCTTGACCGAGCGCAGGTCGGCCACCACCGGCGGCACCGAATGGGAAAGCGCCGTGCGGATGATGACGCGCTGGCTGTTGGCCTGCGGCTGCACCAGCGAAACGGCTTCCGAAACCGTCTCGTTCAGGCCGACGGCCACGAAATCGAGGTCCATCTCGCCCGCCTCGATCTTCGAGATGTCGAGCAGGTCGTTGACGATGTCCAGCACATGGCGGCCCGAGCGGCCGATATCGTTCGCATATTCGACATAGCGCGGATGGCCAATCGGGCCGAAGCGTTCGCCGGCCATCATGTCGGCAAAGCCGATGATGGCGTTGAGCGGCGTCCTGATCTCGTGGCTCACATGGGCGAGGAACTCGCTCTTGTGGGCGTTGGCGGTCTCGGCGGCACGCTTGGCGGTGCGCAATTCTTCTTCGGTGCGCTTCCACTGGGTGATGTCGCGGATCACCGCGCAAAAACCATTGGAGGAGGTGAGGCGGCCGATGGTCATGAACAGCGGCAGGAAACCGCCGGAAGCCTCGCGGCCGATCACTTCACGGCCGTCGTTCAGCACGCTTGCGACGCCGTGGCCGGAAAGGCCGCCGAGATAATCCATGATCGCCCGCTGGCTCTCATGGGCAAACAGCATGACGAAGGGTTTGCCGGAGGTTTCCTCGTTGTCGTAATTGAAGAGGCCGCTCGCCGCACGGTTCATGGAGCGGATATCGCCGTTCGCATCGATGATGACGACGCCGTCGGTCGCCGTCTCCAGGATCGCGCGCAACTCCTCGACCTCGACCTGCAGGCGGGCGAGTTGATCGGCAGGGCGCATGGGCCGCGCCTGAACGGCCTCGGCTCCGTCCTCCACGGCCTCGCCTTCCGCC
Organism: Rhizobium moroccans; assembly: GCF_057559155.1. Lineage (NCBI taxonomy): Bacteria > Pseudomonadati > Pseudomonadota > Alphaproteobacteria > Hyphomicrobiales > Rhizobiaceae > Rhizobium > Rhizobium moroccans. The sequence goes on from NZ_JBHFJG010000015.1 coordinate 144,944, forward strand.
GTGACCGGCATCAAGGCGAGCATCAGCTCGGTGGAATCCTCCCAGCGAACCGATTGCAGCCGGGCTGTCACCGGAACGACCACGTCGTCGGCGCGCACCACCACCATGCCGCCGGCTTCCGCCGTCTTGTCCTCAAGCTCCTGCCGCTGCAGCAGGGCATCGAGACCGCCGACTTCCGCCAGCGCTTCGATCGAGGGATAGCCGGTGAGCCGCAGGAATTCCGGATTGCCGTGGATCAGCCTGTCGCCGCTATGCACAAGGAGAGCTATCGGCATCTGATCGACGATTTCCGGTGAAAGCCCGATTCTCTCGCGGATCGGAATTATCCTGCCGAGCAGTTCCCGTTCCGACAAGTCGGCATCTTCATCGGTCAGGGTCGCCGCTTCTTCCGTCGTGAACTCGTCCTCGACCGCTTCTTCCTGCGGAACGTCCGCGGCGGGCTCCGTTTCGCCGGGAGCCTCCTCCGCTTCGATAGCGCCTGCGGCATCCTCGTGGCCAAATTCCTCGGGAAGCGCTGCGCTTTCCGGGGCTTCATGGCTCGGTTCCGCGCTCGGAGTTTCGTCCGTTACGTCCGCCCGAACTTCTTCCGGCGACACGCCTTCGTTTTCCACTTGTGGAGAGCCCTCATCATCAGGCTCTTCTTTGGCCTGCCCGATGAAGCCGTCCAGCTGTCGCGCGATCTCCTGGAACGCGGCCTGTTCGCCAGGGGTCAGCCCCTCCTTTCGCGAACGTCGCTCCTCGAACTGGATCACTTTGTCGGTGTGTTGCCTGCTGCGGCTCTCGGCGATCTTGATGGCAGGGGGCTCGCCGTCGGGCCAGTCCAGCAAGGAAGGAAGAGGCGCATCGTCCGCCTTTCCGGTTTCTTCGATCTGATCCCTTTCGTCACCGGAAAGGACTTCGTCGCCGATCTCTGCGATCGAGACCGTTTCGGGAGGCTCCTCGCTTGCCTCGGGTTCGGAAACCTGTGCCTCTGGCGGGAATGCAGCCTCCGCTGCCGCGTCTTCCTCCTCGTCATCTTCCGGCCCCCTGGCCGGGCTGCTGCCAAGCGTCAGGCCGAGCGCCTCGGGGTCTTTCCTGGCATCGCCCACACGCACGATGCCGAATCCCCGGAAGCCGTCGAACTCGCGCGCACGGGTATAGGTCGGCAGGGCGGCGAGATCGACCGGAACCACCAGATCGGTACCTTCGACAGGCCACCAGATGGTTTTTCCGGACCATGTATCGCGCTTGCCGAGCAGTTCGGTGACCTTGCCTTCCGGATCGATCCGGAAGAGTGCGGCGATACGGCTGAAGGCCATGCCTTTGATGTCGGCGGCATGCGGCCCGACCGTCTCGGCGAATTCACCGGAGATTTCCCTGAACCGGCCTTCGGCATCGATCTTCCAGACGAAGCGGGTCGCGCGGGCATCGCGCCTGAAGACGAAACCCGTTTCCTCCGGCTCGGCAGGGGAGGTAGGCACGCTCTCCGGGCTCGTTTCCTCCGCGGCCATCTCGCGTTCCGGCTCCTGGCTAGAGCCTGTGGCGCTCGGCGCCTCCGCTGTCGGTGCGAGCCACTCGGTGGCTGTATCCGGCTGCCGCTTTGCGGAAGGTGCTTCGACCGCCTCTTCGGTATCGAGGGAGATTTCCTCCTCGGGCTCTTCCGTTTCCTCGATGCCGGCAACCGCGTCGATCACCGCATCGTAGCCGTGCGTATCCGCCGTTTCCGCGGGTGAGGGAGCGGTTGCGCCCTCCGCCTCGGGCTCGAATCCGATGCTCTGGTCGGTGCGTCCCGGAAGCGCCTCCACCGTGAAAAGCAGGTGGAGGGCGGGTTCGTCGGAAAGCTTGCCGATCGCCGCTGGAAGATAGCCCTTCGAGGTAGGTATAGGTCGCTTGGTGAGACGGCTCGGATCGTTGCCGGTTATGGTCACCAGCATTTTTGCCGTCTTCTCGGTAACGCCGAGACCGTCGAAATCCGGCGAGGCGGCAATGACGGCGCCGTCTCCATCCAGCACCGCCATATGCGTGTCCGGATCGTCGAGACCTTCGAGCATCCGCGCCGAAAGCGCTTCACGGGAGAGCTTTTCCTTCTCCGCCGGCGCGGCGAAGAGCACGGCGGTTCCTCCTCCGATCCGGATGAGCTCGCAAGTCGCCTGGACCGCGATGCGCTGGAAACCGGAGGTGACGCGCATCACGAAGCTGCGGCTCTCACCCACGGCGGAAAGTTGGCGTGCCGCCGCTTCCATCTGCCGGAAGGCGACATCGGTCCGGTTCGGCCCCTGGTCCAGAAAATCGTAGACGGATGAGAAGCCGAAAAGATCGGCGCCCCGGCCGTTCGCCCAGAGCGCGTTGCGCATGTCCGGCGAGAAAAGAGCTATCGCTTCGCCTGCCGCAAAACGGTCACGGACGCGCTCGTGCACGGCGATGTCGATGAACGGGTATTGGACTGCGGACATAGGCGAACCTGGTGATTTCCTGACCGGTGATTTTGAGGGCAAATTAACAGATTGTTAAATAACCCTCCCCTGCATGTGGGTCCACTCGTAGGCCGGTCAATCCTGTTATAGGGTTAACGAGGCTTCGCTTCATTGTGCGCTGCACAATAATATTGCAATGCACAAGGCGATTTATTATATAAGGTTCATGAGCTCTTCGGATACAGCCGAAGAAATGCGTCAACAGGGAAAATGTTCGACTCATGGCCTACAGAACTGATGATATCTTTTCCTTCTCCGCTTTCGACCCGTCCAAGCTGACCGAGAGCTTCCGCGAATTTGCCGAAAAAGGTGCGACCCAGTCGCGCGAAGCCTATTCCAGGATGAAGGCCGCCGCTGACGAAACGACGAAGACCGTGGAGACCACCATGCAGTCGGCGCAGGCTGGCACGGTCGAGATCGGCCTGAAGGCGATCGACGCGTTTCGCTCCAATGCCGATCTCTCGCTGTCGCATATGGAAGCGCTTCTCGGCGTGAAATCCGTTGCCGAATTGGTCGAGCTTCAGACTGGTTTCCTGCGCAGGCAGGCGGAAATGACCGTCGAGCAGGCCAAGGCCATGCAGGAAGCTACCCGCAAGCTCGCCGAGGAAGTGACGAAGCCCGGCAAGGAAGCGGCCGAAAAGGTCATGGCGACCTTCAAGGCCGCCTGAAACGCCGAAATTTCTGCTCTGAGGAAGGCCGGTCATGCTCCGGCCTCTTTCTTTTGCGAGGAAGGACTTGCAAAACACATTCGATCGCCGTATGTGACCCGCAACGCCGCTTCGGCGTATTCTTTGTGCGGTTGTAGCTCAGTTGGTTAGAGCGCAGGTTTGTGGCACCTGAGGTCGGAGGTTCGAGACCCCCCAACCGTACCATCCCCATCTTTTCAAAGCACTTTTCAGATGTCGGTGGCGTTCGGCGCGTCTGACGCCATGCGCCCGCCTCGCCGCACTTAATTGCGTCCGGCCTTCAAAATCGTCTCGAATGCCCCAATTGGGCCAAGGATTGGAACCTCAATAGGCAGGCTCCTTCCCGAGCTGATTTCCTGCAACCGGTCAGGAGGCCTTATTCATGACTCGCCATTTACTGATCGGCGCATTGGGTGGTCCCAACTTCGGTGACGAAGCCATCTTCTCCGCATGGGTGCGAACGATCCGGGAGAAAGATCCCGCGGCTGAAATCTTCTGCGACGGCTACGGGCTTCAAAACCTCACCCAATACGCCAAAGGCGTGGCCACGGTGCTCCGCCATGAGGAGAGCCTGTGGATGCTTTCCGCATCCATGGGGGCGGGTGACGAGAAAACGTCGATCTGGGCGCATATCGAGAGCGAGCTGAAGCGGGAAGACGTCGCCAAGGATCTGGCCGTCAGGTTGAAGGCTCTGGAGGGCCTCAGGCCGGATGCCATCCACATCATCGGGGGAGGGTATTTCAACGAGCTCTGGCCCGCCAATTACGCGATACTCTTCTTCGCGAGGATGCTTGCCTGGAAGACGGGCGCCGGCCTTTTTGCATCCGGGCTCGGTCTGACGCCGGTCAACCCCAAAAACCTCGGGGGATTACGCGGGCTGCTGTCGACATTCGATCATGTGGACGTGCGGGACCCGGAATCTTATGAACTTTTCGCCGGTCTGGATGAAGGCCGCTTCTCCTGTTCGGGAGACGATGCTCTTCTTCATCTGGCGAATGGCGTGATTTCCTATCCGCTGCGGCTGCTGGACGAGCCGACCCTCACCATCTGTATCCAGAACGACCTGTTTCCCGGCGATACAGCTGCTTCCGGCATTTTCAGCGATGACCTCCTGAGGATCTTGGAGGAGCGGGGAATAAGGAAAATCGTCTTTGCGATCGCCATGCAGGGCGATGTGGAAGGGCCGCCCGCCGGCCTGGTTGAAAGCCTCGATGCGTCCGGCTTTGCAATCGAGACGATCCCTCCCTTTTCCCTGCTGGAGAAAGGCTTCCCCGCCAGCCCGGAGGGCCTGGTGATCACGTCGCGCTATCACCCGCATTTCTTCTGTGCGCTATCCGGTATCAAGGGCGTCGCTCTCACCTCCATCCCCTACTACGACACCAAGCACAAGGCCGTGCGCGAGATGGGAAGCAACTGGCCGGTGCTGGGCGGAGAGGAGGAGGTTTCCGGTTTGCCCGCCGTGGTGGAAAGCCTCTGGCAGCAGGACGAGCCTTCATTCCGTGGGGAGGCGAAGAACGGTTTCATCGAACGCAAGCGCGATGTCGCCGCGCGCATCCTCGATCGCAATGCAGGCAGGGATACCTTCCCCATCGATATCGCCGGCACCTGGGAGGGGCTTCTCCATTCACTGGAGAAGGAGAGGGAGACGGCACGCGAGCGGGAGGCCCAAGCGGGAGAGCGCGAACGCGCTTTGCAGGAAACGATAGACAAGAACCATCTCGAACGCGAACAGACGCAAGCGGAACTCGGTCAAGTTCGCACGGAGCTCGAACAGGCTCATGCGGAGCTCGAACAGACGCATGCGGAGCTTGAAAAGACGCATACGGAACTCGAACAGGTGCGGGCAGAGCTTGAGCGCGCGCGTGCCGAGGGCGCCGCATTGAAGGATAGGCTTCTTCTCGTGGAGAAGAGTAGATCCTGGCGCTGGACCGCGCCCCTTCGCAAGCTGGGCACCCGGCGCTAGAGCGGACCTCACTTCCGCCGGGTCGGCTTGGCGCAGCCACGCTCGGTATCAACAGCTTCCGGCATCGTTGCGCTTGATGTGCGGGGCAATTGGTGCCTATCTCGGCGTCCGAAGTATCGGCGGGGAGTGTATTGGTGAGAGGGCAGGAAAGTTTCGGATGGCGTCCGCTCGCAATGCCGGTCGCGCCAAGGGCATGCCATGCTTGATGTGATGCTCGCCAACCCGGCCTTCAGCGCCGTGGCTCTGCTCTCCGCCTTCTTCGTCGGCCTTTCGAAGGGCGGGTTGCCGCTGATCGCGATCCTTTCCGTTCCGCTGTTCTCCCTCTTCATCTCGCCGGTGACGGCGGCGGCCCTGCTGCTGCCGATCTATATCGCCACCGATATCGTCGGGCTTTGGATCTATCGCGGCATATTTAGCGGTCGCAACCTGGCGATCCTCACGCCCTCGGCGATCGCCGGGGTCGGCGTCGGCTGGGCAACCGCGTCGTTCATCCAGGAATGGGTGATCACCCTCATTGTCGGGCTGCTGGGCCTGCTCTACTGTTTCAACACCTGGCGCAAGCTCGGCAAATTCGTGCCTCCCCGCCCGGCGGATGTGCCCCGCGGCGTCTTCTGGGGCATGATCTCCGGCTTCACCAGTTTCGTGTCGCATTCCGGCGGTCCGCCTTATCAGATCTATGTCCTGCCCCAGCGGCTGGACAAGCTCGTTTTTGCCGGCACGACCGCGATCCTGTTCGCGATCGTGAATGCGGTGAAAGTGCTGCCCTATTGGGCGCTGGGCCAGTTCGACCGCAACAATCTTTCCGCGGCGCTGGCGCTCGTTCCGGTGGCGATCATCGGCACCTTCATCGGCGCGCGGCTCTTGAGAATGATCCGGGACGATATCTTCTTCCGCTGCGTCGAGATCGCGCTGCTCATCATCTCCCTCAAACTCATCTGGGATGCGCTGAAGGGCTGATAGGCGTAAGTGCGTCGACACGCTTCAGGGTCTGAAACGGCAGCAGGCGCGGATCGCATACCGGGTACGCGGTTTCCGGTATTACCTAAGGACTGATGAGGAGATTGGCTGGGGAACCTGGAGCCGGACTGGCGTCTTGGATTTCTGTTTACTTTCAAAGGATTGCTTGATGTCGCGTCAACAATGTGGGGGTAGCTTGTGGGGGTGTCAACAATTAGATCTGAATTGCCGGAGCCATAGCTCTGGATAATCCACTAGAATTTTCTGCGAAGTCTTGCGCACTGCGAGTGGATGCGCTTTCTCATGAGAAGGACGGCGGGTTCGCGACGTGCCGACGGAAGGTATGCGCGCGACGTCTTGCCGGAGTATTCAATATCTACAAGATGTCCGAGGAGTAGCCAGCATCGCCGACATTCCGGTCTCCTCGAAGCTTCCTTCCCGCCGCTCAAAAAATGAGTTCTATCGCTACTATGCTGGGTATCCTTTGGAATTCGCTGAATGGGCGCTGGGAAAGCTTGAGCTTCCATCAGGTGCGTTGGTCATCGATCCATGGAATGGATCAGGCACGACTGCGGCAGCTTGCGCGCGGATAGGTTTCTCCTGCCAAGGTTATGATATCAACCCCGTTATGGTTCACCTCGGTCGCGCACGAGTGGCCTCGAAAGTGGATTTTGAAGAGGCGCTAGAGCTGATTGGCAGCGTGAACCAGATCGTGGACAACGGAGAGGTCACCGATCTCAAGACAGTGGGCTCGGCCTTCAAGGAGCTGCCGGTTGGAAACGAGTATGCGCATAGCATAGCAATCGCTGCATTGTTTCCCTATGCGAGAGCGTTGCTCAACGTAAGTAGGACGAAGAACCCGTCTTGGTTCAAAAAGGGTGCGACGCTCGACGGAATTTCGATCAACCGATCCGAGTTCTTTACATCCTGGCTGGCGCTTCTTGAGGAGATCTCCAGGTGGCGCAGCACGCAGGAAGACCCTCACGGCGTCGCTATCTCGATCGAGCGAGGCGACTCACGCAAGTCTCTTGGACGTAAGGACGCGTTCGACGGCATTCTTACATCACCACCATACCTGACGCGGCTCGACTACGTACAAGCGACGCTTCCAGAGTTTCTACTTCTGAAAGAACTGGATGTAGTTCCGGACATGCAGCGTCTCCGGCGTTCCATGCTCGGCTCCCCCCTGACAAGCGAACGGCCTGAATGGAATGTCGAGCGTCTTCCCCAGCCCATCAGAGAGCTTCTGAACCGAATTGAAAGCCATTCGTCGAAGGCCTCCGCATCGTACTACTATCGCTTCTTTTCAACCTACTTTGTTGACCTGCAAGCTTCGATGCGAAACATTGCAAAAGTGTTGAAGGGGGGAGCTTCGGGATGCATCGTCGTGCAATCGAGTAACTACAAAGAGATCAAAATAGATCTTGCCGCTGTGATAGTCGCCCTTGGCGAAGAATTCGGATTGCAGCATAGAGATACTGTCGAATTCGAATCACGCCGCTCAATCTCACTCGTTAACACCCGCGCCCATCAAGATGCACGTCAGCCGAAGAGCGAGTGTGCAGTATTATTTAGGAAGGCATAACATGCTGGCTGTTTATTCTCCAATGTCAGTGGGCGACTACTGCAAGGCGCTCAATGATGACTTAATCACGGTGAACGACGAGTATCAGCGCAACGCAGGGATATGGGCGTCCTATGCGCGGTCGTTCTTCATCGAGTCGATCCTGCTGGAGTATCCGATACCAAAGATTTTCCTGTACTCGAAGGTCGATCTCCGCACTCGGACAACGGTTAAAGAGATCGTCGATGGCCAGCAGAGAAGTCATACTCTGCAACAATTTTACAACAAAAAATTCAAACTTTCGGTCAACATCGAGACAGAGGAGCTGAGAGGAAAGAATTACAATCAACTGTCGGAAGAGTATCAGTCCAAGTTCCTTTCTTACAGCTTGCCTATTGACGAGTTTAGAGGTGTGCAGCCTTCGCAGATCCAGGAATCCTTTAGAAGGATGAACGCGAGCAATGTTCCGCTAAATGACGAGGAGCAGCGGAATGCAAAATTCCAGGGGCCATTCAAGTGGTTCATACAGCGCCTGGCGCAACGGTTCTCGGAGCGGCTTCAAGCTTTGGGAGTGTTCAATCGGCGAGATATTATCCGAATGAGCGACACCCGGTTTTACGCAGAAATCATTCACACGATACTCCACGGTTTTGTTACCACAAAAGGCCCGCAGATCGACGCGCTCTACAAGCGCTTCAACACAACGTTTGAGCAGGAAGACGAGATCTTTTCCTACATCGAAGCTGGGTTGGAGAGGGCGATTCCGGAAGCAGCCGGCGGCGAGCGGGAACTGTTGCGAGGATACATGTTCCAGAGCCTCGCGCTGATATCGATTGATCGACAATTCGATCTGGGCCTGAAGCAGCAGGCGGCAGATGCTGCTCCGGAGGCTGCTGCAAATCTACAGGCCGGTGGTATCGATTTGGGAATCCTGATCGATGGTCTGAGAGATCCAGAAAGCCATCCTTCGCTCATTGAGTTTATCGACTCAACAAAAGGGACAAACGTAGGCAGAGCGAAAGCAGTGCGTTTTCTCTATCTGGACGCTGCTATCTGAATGCAAAGCGTCACCGATCTTCGCAAGTTGCGGGACGCAACAATCTCACGTGTAAGGCGTCTCAGAGAGGTCGCCGCCCCTATAACCCTGCCCCTCGGATCCGAAAACAGGAGAGCTCTCGCCTATGTAACAATCGAGCTCGACAACCTGATAATCGTGGGTCTGAGGAGCTACACAAAGAGTTCTTTGCTTCGCAGTCGGACTGCTGCGGGCGTCCGCATAACAGCAACCGTGACGCCTGCATCAACCGAGGAGGCTGCCGCACTCATATTCAAGTCACTGAATCCCACCGGCTACGCGAACAAAAATAGCCCGATCGCAATCAACGAGAAGGATGAAGTAGCGTTCCGCGATCCCAAGAGATCAGAAAAGGTGTTGATCGACTATTCGGCCTCGAACCTTCCGAATCTAGTCCTTGCCTTGTCCTTGAATGCGTCCGTATTCGATGAGGCAAAGGTATGCAGACACTTCTTTGCTCACCGAGCAAAGAACACTTGTGAAGCGGTTCGAACCCTTGCGGGCAATTTAGGTGTCGTTGGCTTCGAGACGCCTGAAGAATTGCTTTTGAGGGGCAGGCCAAGTACCGGAGTCCGGTTCCTGGACGGATGGCTGGCGGACGTGGAAAACTTCTTCGATTACGCCACCTGAGCTTACGCAATGATGGCTTGACCTCCCTGCGCCGTCAGGTGAGCATGAAAAAAGCCGCTGTCACTGGGCTGGAACCCTCGGCGGCTTTTTCTGGAGATTGTTCACACATGCTGAACGCCGCCGTTGAGTTTGTAAAGCCCCATTCGACGGGCATTTGAGCCCCCGGCTGGGACATATCCCAGCCGACGCGACGCCCAATCATACCCAAAATCGTTGTCAACAATTTGCGCCTGCCCATCGTCCGCAGGGGGTAGGCAGGATCGCGGCCGCTGCGCAAGACGTGCTTGAGACCTCTACGGCATCCGCCGGGGTCCCGTCGCACCGGACGCATGACGACGTTATGCGGGCGAACACGGCCTGGGCGCTCGATCCCGTGGGCTGGGCGCAGCGCCAGGCAGCGACGAAGGTCCTTGAACAGCAGACGGAACACATTGCGGACGCACTGGCTCGCGCGGGCGTCAACGTGACCCTCGACGGCGACGTGACGTTCATCGGCGCGGTGACGGGCGTGGTCGAGCATCAGCGCGTCTATCGCGCCGTGCGGTTCCTGCCGACCGTCGCCGCTCGCGACCGGAGGCCGATCGTGAACGGCTTGAAACTCTTCATCTCCGGACACCCGAATTCCCGTTATTTTCGTTACGCGGTCATGACATGCGCCGAGCCGGTCCCTGTCGTTGGCGATCTCCGGGCGACAATCCAAGAGTTGTCCAGGCGGATTTCGAAGTGGGCGCACAAGGTTCAGAAGAGATACGGCATCAAGGTGCTCTTCCGGGGCATCGAGTTCACCCGCAGGACCGCGGCAGAGCGCAAGATGACGGACAGGTACGCGCCGGGGACGATCCTCTATCACGTGCATGCGAACGTGATCTATTGGCCGACCAGGAACATCGACAAGCTCTGGCCGGAGTTCCTGCAGTACACGCATTCCTTCATGGGTGCGGAGTGGCGTGATAACGGCAAGGTCGAGAAGGTCGAGGAGATCGTCAAGTATTGCAGCAAGCCGACTGATACGCTCGCGGCGTCGGACGATGAGCTCGTCTGGCTGTACCGGGAGACCCAACGCCTGAAAATTTGCCAGCCGTTGGGAGATTTTAAGGGTTGGTTGAAAACGCTTGAAAAGCTGGGCGAGAAGGTTGTCCGAGTGCATGTCGGTCGCGGCGATGGCCGCCTGGCGCGTGTCCAGAAGCGGCGCAAGAAGGCCGACGAGGACAAGGCGAACGACGCTGCTGCGAAGGCGGACACCGCGTCCAGCGATGAGGACGAGAAGAGCGCTGTAAAGGCCTCTGAGCCGAAGGTTCCGCCGTCGAACATGCTTCTGGGGATGACGTTGCCGCAATGGCGGCATACGCCATGGGCGGAGCCTCTCATCATGGTACAGCGCTACGACCCCTCAAAGGCCTTCGGCGAGTCCGGAGGCGATATTGAGGCGTGGAAGCGGGCAGCGCGGGAAATGTGGGACAGCAACTGGGGGCCGGAGCCAGCGGAGGCGCTGCGCGTCGCCCGGATGGCGCTCGACGCTGCCGCTACGGAGGACGATATACGCGAGGCGGCGGAAGCCGCCTGCTATATCGTTCACACATGTAGGCCAACTGTCCCGGCACACGAAGACGCTGACGAGGAAGTGCCGCCGGAAGAGCTGGACGACGATCTGAGCGAGATCGTTTCGCTCTTCGAAGGGGCGACAGTCGTCCGTCTGGCCTCACGACCGCCCGACGAAGACGACGAAATCCCGTTCGAAGCGCCCGCCGTCGTGGCGTGGCGAGAGAAGCTGCGTGCGGACCTCGCCCGCAGCGAAGCGGAGTGGGCGATATGGCGGGCGTCTGCTGGCGCTGATTGCCGCGCAGCGGCGTGACGTCGGGCATCCGCCGTCACCATGACCTGACACGTCAGGTCTCGTCGTCCTCCAGGACGGCGACAAGGCCCTGCCAGGCGCCTCGCGGGAGTCCCCGGAAAGGGTCCGACGGAAGTTCCCCTCGGAGAGCCGGCACTAGCGCCAGCTAGTGGTAGCCGGTCACTACCGCTTGTTCTCGGCTCCGCCGGCAGTCACGATTCTTCCACCGCATCATGTGGGAGGGACGAAATGCAGGAATACGAACGTCAGATACTTGTCACCAGCGAAGGCCCGGCATTTCCAGCGACACTCAAGGTCATTCGTCTTCCGGGTAGCTGGTACGGAGTCATCTGGGAGAAGCCAGAGAGATACGCCAGCTTCTCGCAAGACAAGACGGACCTGAATGGCGGGTTTTCTCACCTGAGCGACCGCGATTTCCTTGACCGGGTGCAACTCGTCGCAAGCTTCACCCGAGGCATCGATTTCGAATTCGAGGAGGCTTTGTGATGCGGGCATCGGCGATCGTCCTCGTTGCGGTGCTGCTGTCGAGCGCGGCATTCGCAGGCGAACCGAACGTCGTCTGGCGGTCTTCCGCGTCGGGCGTGCTGGCTGTCCCGGCCAACGAGACCCCGGCGACGCCTCCCGTCGTGCCGCTCGTCGTCACTTACGGCGGCAATAAGGTCTATTGGAGCACTCGCGAGTCCGTCCTGCTTATTCCGGATGTGTCGGGCGGCTCCGGACGATATGAATACGCGCTCGCGACGTCGATGCCGCTCCCGGCTGGTCTATCCTTCGACAGTGCGACGGGCGTCTTCTCCGGGCGCGCCCAGGTCGCCGGCGATTTCTCGTGGTCGATACTCGTCCGCGATGTCGCGACTGGGGCCATGACGACGACGGTCGCTGCGATTGTCGTCGTGACGTGAGTGGCTCGTGGCCTATCAGTTCGTCCATCTCGAGTCCTTCTCCAGGAAAGCCGACTCCAAGGGCCGGGGAACCGCCTTCGTCTTCGGCGAGGCTCGCCGCGACCCGGCGGCGTCCGTCCAC
>NZ_JBHFJG010000015.1:157166-168322 GCF_057559155.1 Rhizobium moroccans
CTTCGCCGCCGGTCGTTGTCTACGGTGTCGGCATCGCCGAAGTCGAGGCGCTGCACGACGCGGCGGCCGACGCCGCGAGGACGACGCCGAAGACGGGCAAGCCGCGCAAGCTCCGGCAGGATCACAAGACACTTCACACGGTCATCGCCTCGCATCCGTACACCATGCGGGAGATCCGCGACGATCCGGGGAAGCGGGCCGAGGCCGAGGAGTGGGAACAGCGAACAATCGCCTGGCTTCGTTCTCAGTATGCCGACGACTTGAAGTCTGTCGTCCGTCACGAGGATGAGAGCCATTTTCACATTCATGCATATGTCGTGCCGACCGACGATCCAGAGATGCGAGCTATTCGCTATCATCCCGGCGTGGCCGCGAAGCGCGCCGCGATGGCGGCCGGTCCCGCCGAAGGCGAGGACACCAAAGCCCTCTCGAAACGCGCTGATCGGGAGTACAAGGCTGCGATGCGCGCTTGGCAGGATTCGTACCATGCCGCAGTCGGCATACCCTGCGGACTCGCTCGCCTCGGCCCCCGGCGTCGGAACCTCTCGCGCGGGGACTGGCAGCGCGAGACGGCTCAGGCCAAGGCTCTGCAAGTTGCCCTCGCTCGTGCCAACAGGGTCAAGGGCAAGGTCGAATCTTTCATCCGGGAGAAGAAGGGCGAGACGGAATCCATGGTCTCGACGGCGGCGACGGAAGCCGCCACGCTGCGGGCGGAAGCTGATGCCGCTAAGGCCGAAGCCGACCGCAGACTGGCGGAGGCCAAGGCCGTGACGGATGCCGCGCTAAAGGAGCAAGACAAGGCCGTAGAGGAGCAGCGGAAGGCTCGATCAATGATGTCCCGCGTCCGGGCCGAAGCCGCCCGTGTCCGCGAGGCGTCGGCACGGCTCCAGCGCCTGCCGTCGCTCATACGGACGGCGTGGGATGGCTTCCGGCAGTCGCGCGTTGCTGACCGTATCCGCGCCTCTGTCGAGCGGGAGATGGAACGGCTCCGCGCGCAGGCTACATCCGCCGCCGACCGCGCCAGCAAGGCCGATGCCGACCGAAAGGAGGCGGTCGAGCGGGCGCGCATCCTTGACCAGAGCCTTATGGAGACGACTGCGCAGCGCGACGCCGCCCGGAAAGAGCTGGCCCGACTCCGTCCCCCTGAGCCGGAAGCATCTCTGCGGGCGGGGTACGGTATGAAGCCGACGCCGGGTCGACGCTGAACCGTGGTATCCTCAACAATTACAGTCCGTTAACCAGCGTCAACTTTCTTGCAAAGCAGGGTATTTCTACCCTTGCGGAAACCACCAGCGGGCGTCATCTTGAGGTGGTCAGCGGGACGTAAGGAACGCTGGCCGTCGCTCCCTCGTGGCAACGTTTCCCTGCATACGCAGGGATGTACCGTTCTACATGGAGAAGAGCGAACGCCTCTGCATACGCAGAGATTTCAGTCCACCGCCGTGCAGGCGGCTCTGAAGTATATGGTGTGGGTTGATGGATTGATATTCACAGTTCGCAGCATGTTCACCGCCGTGAAGGTGGATCGAAAGGGAGGCTCCGGCCTCCCTTTCTACTTTCCGGCTCCGAGACACCCGGACGTCAAAATCGGCCAGAAATCAACCTTCGCCAAAAATGGGGACGCCAGAGAAGGCCGTACAGCGCGTTCGCGAGGTGCCGACGGGTAGTAACCTACCCCAAATCGTGTCGAATCCGATGTCCCGACGTCGCGATGTCCGCTCAGAATTTGCGCCGATTCGAGCCGGCGCGCATCCTTGTTGGAAGGATGGAGGCGTTGGCATGGATGAGGATTCGAAGGAGCGGAAACGGCGACGTCGGACGTGCGTCGATGAAATGCGCCGCGACCTAGCGCGACGTCGAGCGCAGCGCGGCGACCCGGCGACGAAGACGATGCTGCAGCTCCTCGCGCTGCTGTCTGCACTGCTCGCTCTCGCGCAGCCGAGCGAGCCGGTGCTCGACGGCTCGCTCCCGCGCCGCCGGTCCCGGTATGATCCGCCGACCGGCTACACGCTGGGGCGCGATGCCTGGGCTCGTGAGCGCGGTCTCGACCCCGAGCCGGACGCTGTCGTTGCGGCGTCGGAAAGGCCTGTGCCGCGCTTGAAGCCGGCTCTGCGATCGTGGCGTCGACTCGTGCGTGAACTCGACTCTCCGTCGCCGCGGCGCCGTGAGTCTGCGCGCCTCGCTCTGGAACAGCGCGTGCCGTCCGTCGTGCACGACTGGCTACGCCGTGAGTTCGCGTCAGAAGACCGCACCCAGCTCCGAATGCTCGGACTCGGCGCGGGACCGGCTGAACTTGTCGAGCGAGCGTTACGTGCTGCGCGGGTCGCGTCTGTGCCGGAGCCGGAGGAAACGCCGGAACCGGAAGTCGAAGCCGACGCCGCGCCGGTCCCCGGCAGGAGGTAGAGCATGGATACATTCGAAGATGAAGCCGAAGCAGCCGACGACGTACTTGAACGTGCGTTCTCCTTCATCCGAGCCGTGCTGGCACCCCAGTTCGCACCGGAGAATGTCGATGAGCTTGCCGACGCTCTGGTCGGACGCGCAATCGAGATGTTGGGGGAGCGAGCATGAGGGTAATAGAATTCGAGGTCAACGCCGGGGCGCTGCTCGGGCATCTGACCCCGGACCAGCGGCAGCGCCTCGATGCGCTCGACGCCTCGTATGTCGAACTGCTGTCGCGCGACGTCGCGGACAAGGCCGACGTCGAGGCGCTGGCCGAGTCCGTCGTCGCAGTCTACGACGGGCTCAATGACGCTGAGATGCGAACATGAGGCGCTGCATCCTCATGCTGTCGGTGCTGCTCGCGGGACAGGCCGAAGCTGCCGAAGTCGTGTGGCGGTCGAAGTCTTTAGGGGTGCTGCCGATGCTGAGCTCGACGGAAAGGTCTCCGACGATCCCGGTCGATCTGGCTCCGGGCATGCCGGCTGAATTCTCGTTGTCGTATTCGGGGACAACCAGCGTCGACGTCGGAGCTGCTGTCGATCTCCGGCCCGTCGTTGCCGGAGCCTCCGGCGCAGTGCGCTACCTCATCGCCGGAACGCTGCCGGAAGGTGTGACCTTCGCGTGGACAACGGGCGCCTTCAATGGACGCGCAGTGGTGCCGGGGCGGTATGAGCTGGCCGTTATGGCGAGCGACGCCGCCGGGGCTGCGGCGTCGGCCACGGTCGTCGTTACCGTCTTCTGACGCGAAAACAGGGCTCGAAGGCCCTGTTTGCAAAAATGGGGACGCCAGAGAAGGCCGTACAGCGCGTTCGTGGGCATCGGTCGTATAGGAACCTACCCGGAAACGGGCTGCTCGCGAAGCCGACGCTCGATTTCCTGAATGTCATCCCATATGCTGTGTAGTTGAGACCATATCTCCATCAGACGTCGGTCGAAATCGCGCCCGCCGGGCCAGCCCATCTCGTCCAGTCGGGCGAAGCCGCGAGCGGCATCGCGCAGCTCGTCCATGAGGCGGTTGTAGCGCTCCCAGTTGAGCGGAAATTCCTCGGTCGGTATCTTCATGATGTCCAACATACTATTACTCCTTCTCTCTGCGCTTCCGGGCGACTGCCGCCGCCGCCTTTGCGATCCTGTCCAGTGGGCCTTCAACCTCGGTTGCCACCTCTTCGCGTAGACGAAGCATGGCCTCGTGCCAGCCCCTCTTCATCGCTGCCGTCTTCGCGGCGTCGACGTCTCTGGTCCATCCGTAGGCATTCGGCGTGTCCCAGACCCACTCGTCATCACCGTGGAATCGAGCGACCGTGAGCTCCACGAGATCGAGAATGCCGTCATCGATCCTGATGACGATGCTTGTCCCTTCGACCGTATCGGCGTCAGCCCTACCGCCGAATATGTCGGCGAATTCGTGGTTTTTGATCCACGGCTCTTCCATGCCCATCTCGATCTTCTGCATGTCATGCTCCTGTCATTGATGATGAACTTTGAAGGGCTGTTGCGCGAGCCAGCGCGAGGGGGCTAGCGGGTGCGGGCTCTGCCCGGAATGTGTCGCTGCCGCACTCTCGGCAGTGCCAACACGTCATCATGAGTGCTCCCGTCTCCGGGTTATGCTGCTTCCATTCGAGCAGAGGGCCGCCGCAGGGTGTCCAGATGCCTCCGCCGTCGGGCCATGCCCTCCCACAGGTCTTCGTCGTCGGTTGCCAGTCGGGTGTGTTGTGCATGATGTTCTCCTATTCCGATGCCGATGATGGCTCCGGGCGGGTCAGAACCGCCCGGAATTGGTGTTGGATGTTACTTACGTAGCAGCGCCCGCATGCTATCAACCGTGTAACCGTAATCCCGAAGATAGATCGACACGTCACCGGACCCGAGCACCAGCGACCTAACACGCTCTTGCAGCGCCTCGTCTTCGACGTCGTCGGGTAGGGCGGTCTCAACCTCAAGTAGGTATGCGTCGTATGCCTCCCGAAAGATGTCGAACGCCTTGACGATCGTAAAAATGGAATCGATGTGGGTAGTCATGGCCATGTTGGCTCCTTTGTTGATGACACGCATAGGGAGCACGCGATGGGGAGAAAAGTCGAGGAATTACATTCCACTAGAGCTATGCGTCGAAGCTGTCGCAAGGGTCTGGCAGGAGCTTCGAATCCCTGCGTCAAGGATTCGCGCAAGGATTGGATGGATCTCGAATCCTTGCCACCACAATTCGAATCCTTGGCGACCCCCTCGAATCCTTTTAGAAAATTATTTCATCCATTAGTTGAAAATGTTCACGCGGTGAGCTTGTCGAGGACGCGGACGCCCAGCCGCTGGACGTCGCGGGCGAGCGCCTTCCCGGCTCCGGGAATACGCGACCGGCGGGCCACCTGCTCGACGCCTGTCTTGCGGTTGCGGACGATGATGACGGCCAGATAGAACAGGACGCCGCGCGCGTCCTGGTGCGTCGTCTCTGTCACCAGCACGTCGAACGCAATGCCGCGAATCCTCGTAGTTGTCGTCTCCATCTGGAATCTCCTTAAACTATTGTAAAACAACGATTTTGTAGCAGATTCCGGGTTGTGAGCCCAGGGTGGCGACGGGAAAGGCGTCGAGAGGACCAACAGGGATCTAACGTATCGCTCCCGGAGCGGGAGGGCAGTCAATGGAAATCGATGTGCAGTGGTGCGGGAGCGCCAGCGACCCGGTGCGCGTCTATTTCGATTGACGGACCGGAGCGACCAAATCCTACCGCAACCCGGAGCAGGACAAGAAGGCTAAAGGCCGTAATGCCCTGCTCCGGACTAGCCCCCCGGCAATGAGGGTGGGGGCGGCCAAGCCGTAGGCGCGGCAGGGGGCTGAAGCCCCCGCGAGGCGCAGAGAAAGATGAGCATATCGGAGCCGTCAGCATAGCGCCGCTGTCAGCGGGACGGCGGGAATTCGCGCATACCGAGACTGGAAGGAAGGCAGCCGCAGGAGGTTCAGCATCGCGCCGCCAACGGCGGGAACCGGGACCGACTGCCTCCGGCGAGGCATTCCGTTTGGAGGCGTGGAAGCTACCTCTTTCGTCCCCGCACCATCCTTCCATTCTCATCGATAACCGGGGGGGTGAGCTTTCTCTTCTTCACGGCTACCTTTGGCGAAGGTGGTGGGGCGGTGGCTGCCGCCGCGGTTCTAAGGAACGCGAGGTCAAGAGGTGGCTGAAACGCTTCGACCACCTCTTTGAGCTTGGCGGTGCTTACGCGCTTAGTATAGGTGCGTCCTTCGCTACCTCCGCCTTCATGACCCATGACCGCATCGATGTGGGATTCCTTTAGGTCGGTCGATTCCAAAACGGTCCGGAAGGTGTGCCGGAATGAATGGAACGTTGTTTTCGAGCCGACGCCTAAAGCGATCTTGAGGTTTGAGAACTCGCGGCTGAATCCTTGACTGATGCTCTTCCCGAGCGGGAGTTCGGGAGAGAATAGATGTTCTGCACCCCTGGCGCGCTGAGCCTTCACAAAATCCATGAGACCGTGCCGGATCAACCATGAATGAATCGGAATGACGCGTATTCCTGACTCGGTCTTCGGGTCCCATCCTTCACGAGGGGAGATGTCGAAGCAGGGCATGCCATCTTTGATGGTGATGTCAATGCCCGGACGCAGGCGGCATATCTCCTCCAATCTCATCCCGGAATGAAGAGATATGAGGGGTAACCAATGGAGAGCGCTCGAGTCCGGCGCATCACGGTATTCGCGTGATGTAAAGAGGCGTTGCAGGTCTTCGCGTGACCAGTCGTCGCGGGCAGATTTCTTGGACTTCGTTCCGGGAAACGAATGTGTATAAGAGACAGGCTGTAGGCTGACCGGGACGTGCTTCTTGTGGACGAGCCACTTCCAGAGCGAGTTCATGCCCGAAAAATGGCGCTTGGCGGTCTTCATCGTGACGCGCGGCAAGGTCTTATCGGCACGGGCGCGGGCCAGCTCTTTCTTGGGCGATCCGGTCGCTCCTTTACCGTGTGTGGACGGCATCTGAAGCACCAGCTCCCTAAACTCGGCAGCCGTCTCGAACGTGATCCGTCCGACAGGAAGGTCTCCCATCAGGCCGATGAACATCTCCACAGTTTTCAGGTACTGATCGGCGTCCTTCAGGGGTTTGTTGTGGTTGTATCCGGCGACGATGTCTTTCTGCCACGCTTCGATGAACGTGGAGAGTTTCGACATGTTCGCAGGAGGCTCAGAAGGAGTGTCTGCGTGACGTGTGTGAGCAGCGGGTGCGGTCTCTGCGAAGAGTGCGTGCATGCGGCGGTCAACGTGCTCGCGTAGCTGCCGCTTAAGCGCTTCCTCGGTTCGGTCCAACTCGTCCACACTGGCTCGATACCCGTTGTAACCGGCGTACTCGAGTGCCGCTAGCGCCTCCATCGCTAGATTCTCCCAAGCAGGCCTCTCCTCGTCCCCGACGATGTTGAGGAGCACGTCAGGAATCTCTTCGTGATATTTGCGGAGGTTCGCTGGCGTGTTCTGATCGATATATTTCCGGAGCAGCCTCTGCCAGTCGTCTCGGTCGAGCCAATGCCGTACAGCCGCACGTATGTCGTCGTCTGTCAGGATTTGCTTGTCTCTCAACACCTTGAAAAGCTCCTCGGTTGCGATGAACAGGTGGGCGGCCCGCGCCCTGGCTGTTCTTCGCACGGTCGTCTTTAAGGACCGGTATATTTCGGTTTGGCCCAACAAGGCCTGGAGAGAGGCTGGGACACGCCGCCGGAAAAAATAGGAGTCGGCTTCTCGCCGCAGGTAGTTTGACATCGCCAAAGCCCCTGTGTGGGGGTGCAGCGTGGGGGTATTCCCAGCACTGGCGACATAAAGCTAAATTGTTGAATTAAAACAAGAAAACTGGCTGGGGAACCTGGATTCGAACCAAGATCGACGGAGTCAGAGTCCGCTGTTCTACCATTGAACTATTCCCCAGCAGGCTGGCGGCGAAGCGCCGCCGCTGGTGTGCCGGGCTTATAACCAAAACCGTGCGGATTGCAAATACCCGTTCTGAAAAAATTGACAGCGTTCGAAAAGCGGAAAAAGCACCTGCTCAAAAAGCGATTGGCGAAAGCGTCCCGCGCTGTTATCCTCCGCCCCAACGAAACGATCAGATGCCAGCGGCATGCCTTTTTTAGGTTTTGCGCGGCGAGATGGAATATTTGAATATGGACCCCGATAGCGGCGGAAAGCCGCCAGAAGGCGGGGCGTCTGCGGCGGAGCGCGGCGGGGCGAAAAAGTCCTCGCGGCGCCGGAAGGCGAAGCGTAACGGCAAAAGCCGGAACGCGGCGTCTGTCCCGCATGGTGGCCAGGTCGAAAAGGTCGGCCAGGCCGGACGTCCGGAATTAAACACCGCAGGCAGCTCCCAGCGCAAGCGCAAGCGCCGACGCAACAGGTCGGGCGCGCCGGCCGAAGCCGTGCAGGTTTCGGCCATGGCGCCGGTCTCGCTGCGTTCGCCACCCTCGCAGGAAAGCCAGTCCGCTCCGGGTGGAAAATCGCGCAACCGGCGGCGGAAGAACCGCGGCGGCCGAGGCCTTCAGGGCCGTCCGTTGACGCAGGCAAAGGCCGCACCTGGCGCCGCTGCGGCGCGCTCACTCGGCGGGTCGGCCTCCGGTCCCGCGAAGGAGATGCGGCCGCGCGGCCCTTCAGCCGTTCCGGCGGGCGGCGATCAGCGCGCGGAGAGAGCCGCCTTTTTCCGTGACGATCTCTATGCCGCGCTCGACCTCGGTACCAATAACTGCCGCCTGTTGATCGCCCAGCCGACCCGGCCGGGTCAGTTCCGCGTGGTCGATGCCTTTTCGCGCATCGTGCGGCTCGGTGAAGGGCTTGCCGCCAATCGCCGTCTTTCGCAGGAAGCGATGGACCGCGCCGTGGAGGCCCTGCGCGTCTGCGCCGGAAAGCTTGCCAGCAAGCCGATCCGCCGCATGCGGCTGATTGCGACGGAAGCCTGCCGTTCGGCGGAAAACGGGGAAGAGTTCCTCGATCGGGTCACGGCCGAAACCGGCCTTGCGCTCGAAATCATCAATCGCGAGACGGAGGCGCGGCTTGCGGTTTCGGGGTGCTCGTCGCTGGTCGGCCGTGAGGCGCGTTCGGTCGTGCTCTTCGATATCGGCGGCGGCTCTTCCGAAATCGCGGTGATCCGCATCGGCGAAAACCGCTCCAGCCGGCTTGCCAACCACATCACGCATTGGACCTCGCTGCCCGTCGGCGTCGTGACGCTGTCAGAACGCCACGGCGGCCGCGACGTGACACCAGAAGTCTTCGCCGCCATGGTGAACGAGGTCGAGCGCATGCTTGCCGAATTCGAATGCCCGCCGCTTGGCGAGGATCGCCGCCAGGGCGCGGAGGATTTTCACCTGATCGGCACGTCCGGCACGGTCACAACGCTTGCCGGCGTGCATCTGGAACTGCCGCGTTATGATCGCCGCAAGGTGGACGGGCTCTGGCTTTCCGACCAGGAGGTGAGCGCCATGCAGGCGAGGCTCTTGTCCTGGGATTTCGCAGGCCGCGCGGCCAATCCCTGCATCGGTCCGGACCGCGCCGACCTGGTGCTGGCCGGCTGCGCCATCCTGGAGGCGATCCGCCGGCGCTGGCCGAGCTCGCGCATGCGGGTGGCCGATCGCGGCCTGCGCGAAGGGCTGCTCACGGAAATGATGGCCGATGACGGCGTCTGGCGCAGGGCGCGGCCGCGCCGCGCCTCGAACGAGGAGGCGCAGGTAAGGGGATGACGAAACCGCCGGTCGGCCGCAAACTCGGCCAGAAAGTCAAGAAGGGGAAGCTCAAGGCCTCCTCCCGCCGCTGGATCGAGCGGCATATCAACGATCCCTATGTGCAGCGGGCGAAGCTCGAGGGCTATCGCGCCCGTGCCGCCTTCAAGCTGCTGGAGATCGACGAGAAGCATCATATCCTGAAGGGCGCCCGCCGCATCATCGACCTTGGGGCGGCACCGGGAAGCTGGTCGCAGATCGCTGCGAAGGTCACGGGCTCGACGGAGGAGGATATCCGCGTCGCGGCCATCGATTTCCTCGAAATGGCGCCAATCCCGGGGGTGAAGATCCTCCATCTCGATTTTCTCGATCCGGATGCTCCCCGCCAGTTGGTGGAAGCGATCGGCGGCGCGCCGGACCTCGTCGTTTCCGACATGGCGGCGCCCACGACCGGCCACCAGAAGACCGACCATCTGCGCACGATGCATCTGTGCGAGGTCGCCGCGCACTTCGCTGTCGAGGTGCTGGCGGAGGGCGGCCATTTCCTGGCGAAGACCTTCCAGGGCGGCACGGAGCGCGAGCTCCTGAACATGCTGAAGCAGAATTTCAAGCAGGTCATCCACGTCAAGCCGGGCGCTTCACGTGCGGAGTCGGTGGAGATGTTCCTGCTCGCCAAGCACTTCAAGGGCCGCAAGCCGCAGGCCTCCGAAGAAGATACCGCCGCTTAAGCTCAGCTACTCCCCCGCCTCCGGTGTCATTTCGGTCTGCCTGCGCCCGTGGCCGGAAACGGCGGCGCCCGCATTGCGGTCGAGGCCAAGAAGCGGGCCGATCGCCAGCAGAGAGAAACCGGCCACGATGAAGAAGGCCAGGTGGAAATCGGCAAGCTGCAGGTGCGAACCGGAAAGCACCGAGGCCGCTTCGAGGATGAAGGCCGCGAACGCGACGCCGAGCGCGAGGCTCACCTGTTGCAGCACCGAGGCGATCGAGGTCGCCTGGCTCGCCTGCGCATCGTCGATCTCCGAATAGCTCAGCGCATTGCCACCGGTGAAGAAGAAGGAACGGCAAAGCCCGGAGAACATGAGGAAGACGATAATCAGCACATGCGGTGTCTCGGGCGTGAAGAAGCCGTTGACAGCGGTTGTGGCAGCGCCGGCGACACAGGCGAAAAGCAGGGTCGTGCGGAAGCCGAGCGCTGCATAGACCCGCCGGGCGATGAATTTGACCATGAGCGCGCCGATCGCGCCGGCAAAGGTGATCATGCCGGACTGGAAGGCGTTGAGACCGAAGCCGAGCTGCAGCATCAGCGGCATCAGGAAGGGAATGGCGCCGGTCGAGATGCGGAAGATCGTGCCGCTCGTGGTCGCCGCCCGGAAGGCATCGTTGCTGAATATCGACAGGTTGAGGATCGGCGCCGGATGGCGCTTTGCATGCCGCACGTAGAGAATGCCGCAGGCGATGCCGAGCGCGGTCGTGCCTATCCCGACGGCGGGCGGAAGTGCCGGCAGGCTCACCACCGACAGGCCGAAGACGACGCCGGCCGCGGCCATCGAGGTGAGAAAGAAGCCGATCCAGTCGATCCGCGGCGGTCGCACGGCTTCGAGATCGGGTAGATGGATGCCGGAGAGCCAGATGCCGAGGAGCCCGATCGGCACGTTGATGATGAAGATCCAGTGCCAGGTGAAATAGGTGGTGATGAAGCCACCGATCGGCGGGCCGGTGAGCGGGCCGATCAGGGCGGGGATGGTGAGCAGCGCCATGGCCGAGACCAGTTCGCTGCGCTTGGTGGTCCGGAGCAGAACCAGGCGCCCGACCGGCGTCATCATCGCCCCGCCCATGCCCTGCAGGAAGCGTGAAAGCACGAATTCGAGAAGCGTGGAGGAGACTGCGCAGAAGATCGAGCCGATCACGAAGACCAGGATCGCCAGCCGGAAGATCTTCTTGGCCCCGAACCTGTCCGCCATCCAGCCGCTGATCGGAATGAAGACGGCAAGCGCGACCATGTAGGAGGTCAGTGCCAGCT
>NZ_JBHFJG010000016.1:0-16430 GCF_057559155.1 Rhizobium moroccans
CCCTAACCCTCTCCCCGTTTTGACGGGGAGAGGGGACGTGTCCAATCTACCGGTGCGGAGTGAGGAAGCCGGTGCGGCATATCCCTTCTCCCCGCATGCGGGGAGAAGGTGGCGGCAGCCGGATGAGGGGCATCCGAACTAACGCGAGGCATCATGGAAAACGACAATAACGAATTTACGGGCGCGCTCGGCGGAGCGGAAGCACTGGCCGATGTCATGGCCGATCTGGAGACGCGATCGCAGCGCTTCGGTGCGGCGCTGACGGGCGCTCTCCGATCCGCCACAGTGGGCGGGAAGGGACTGGAGGACGTATTGCGCGGCCTCGGCAACAGACTTTCCGACATTGGGCTCGCGGCGGGTTTGAAGCCGCTGGAAAACCTGCTCGGCAATGCGATTGGCGGCATGATGGGCTCGGTGGTGCCCTTTGCCGATGGCGGGGTGGTGCGGTCCCCGAGCTTCTTTCCGATCGGCGGCGACATGGGCCTGATGGGCGAGGCCGGCGCCGAGGCGATCCTGCCGCTGAGGCGCGGGCCGGACGGATCGCTCGGAGTTTCGGCAGGCGGTGGCGGGGGCATGCCGCAGGTCGTCTTCAACGTGACGGCCACGGATGCGGCGAGCTTCCGAAAGAGCGAGGGGCAGATCTCCGCCATGCTGGCGCGCAGCGTCGCGCGCGGCCGGCGCGGATTGTAAAAGGAGGCTGAACGATGAGCGGCTTTCACGAGGTGCGGTTTCCGCTGCGGCTGGCACTCGGCGTGAGCGGCGGGCCGGTCAGGCGCACCGATATCGTCAATCTTTCCAACGGGCGTGAGAACCGCAACCAACGCTGGCGCAATTCGAGGCGTAGCTACGATGCGGGATCGGGCGTCAAATCGATCGATGATCTCTATGCCGTGCTGGAATTCTTCGAAGCGCGGGGCGGGCAGCTCTACGGGTTTCGTTTCCGCGATCCGGTGGACTGGAAATCCTCCGCGCCGGGGAGGGCCGTTTCCGCCACCGACCAGGCGATCGGCATCGGCAACGGGACGACGGCCACCTTCCAACTCATCAAGACCTATGGAGACGCTGGGGGAAGCTGGCGGCGACGGATCGTCAAGCCGGTGGCCGGATCGGTGGTGATCGCGGTTGGCGGAGAGGTGAAGCCGCTATCCGCCTACAGGATCGATACGGCGACGGGGATCGTGACCTTTGCGGCCGGACAGGTCCCGCCGGCGGGTGCGCCGGTGACCTCCGGTTATGAATTCGACGTGCCGGTTCGCTTCGATACGGACCGGATCGACGTCAACCTCGCACATTTCGATGCCGGGCGCATTCCGACCATTCCATTGACGGAGATACTGGCATGAGACAGGTTCCGGAGGCTCTGGCCGCGCATCTGGAGGGTGAGGCGACGACAACCTGCCATTGCTGGCGAGTGACGCGCCGCGACGGCACGGTCCTCGGTTTTACCGAGCACGACGGCGACCTGAACTTCGCCGGAACGGCCTTCCTGGCCGCCAGCGGCTTTGCCGCGGGTGAGACCGAGGCGGCGACCGGGCTTCAGGCGGATTCATCGGAAGTGGCGGGCGGTTTTTCGAGCGCGGCGATCAGCGAGGCCGATCTGGCGGCTGGGAAATATGACGGCGCGCGGGTGGAGCTTTTTCTCGTCAACTGGCAGGCGCCCAATGAGCATATGCTGGTCGCGGTTCGCGAGATCGGCGAAGTCTCGCGCGCCGGCGGGGAGTTCCGCGCGGAACTGCGCAGCATCGCGCATCGGCTGAACCAGCCGCAGGGGCGGGTCTACGGCAGGCGATGCGACGCGAGCCTCGGAGACAGCCGCTGCCAGGTCGACCTGGCACGATGGCAGGGAGCGGGAACGGTTGTCGAGATGCGGGATGCAAGCCGGATCGTGGTTTCGGGGCTCGGGGCATTTCCTGACGGATTCTTCCGGCGCGGGGTGATGATGCTGGCGGATGGGACAAGTCTCGACGTCGAGGGGCACGAGTTGAACCCAGACGGGACGGCGGAGCTTGCCCTCTGGATTCCGCCGGAAAGGGCTCTGGAGGCGGGGCAGGCATTCACCCTGACGGCCGGTTGCGACAAGACCTTCGCGACCTGCAAGGCGCGCTTCGCAAACCACTTGAACTTTCGCGGGTTTCCGCATGTTCCGGGCGCGGATTTCGCCTATTCCTATGCCGATGGGGAGCGGGTGCACGACGGCAGCCCGATCTTCGAATGAGCGCGGTTGGCGCAAAGGTGGTGTCGCTGGCGGAGGGATGGATCGGCACACCCTATCGGCATCAAGGCGCGGCCAAGGGGATCGGTTGCGATTGCATCGGCCTGATCCGCGGTATCTGGCGGGAACTTTACGGCGAGGAGCCAGTGGCCGTGCCGCCCTACGCACCGGATTGGGCGGAGCGCTCGGGAGAGGAACGGCTGGTGGAGGCCGCGCTGCGGCTGTTCGGGCCGGCCTTGCCGCTGCGTGAAGCGGAACCGGGTGACCTCCTGCTGTTCCGCTGGCGACCGGATTGCGCCGCCAAGCACGCGGGCATTCTGGCCGGGCCGGACCATTTCATTCACGCCTACGAGCAAGGCGCGGTGACGCGATCTGCTCTGGTGCCTTCGTGGAGACGGCGGATTGCGGCCGTGCACAGGTTTCCCGGTATCGCGGTGTGATTGAAAAAAGCCGCCGATTGGCCTATTGTGATGGAGTGGTGAGCGAGGCTGCTACCTCGCCCACCGTTTGCTAAGCTTTGAAGTTGACCCGGACGGCGATCGACCAGCCCGTCCGGGTTATCCTTAAGCTAAGCGTAATGCCAATCGGCACAAGCCTCATAACATCACCTCCATATTCGAGAGCAGGGCTCCTGCCTGAGTCAGTGTAGCCTATCTCCACTGACGCGCCGGCTGGTTCGGCGCTTGCTGCTTCTGCTCCCGAATTTACCGACGCTATCACAATTTAAGCGAGCATCCAGTGGCAAGCGCTGGATCGCTGAAGGATTCAGATGGCCACCATCCTTTTCCAGGCTGCGGGTGCGGCGCTTGGCAGCGTGTTCGGCCCGGTCGGGGCGATCGCCGGCCGGGCGGCCGGAGCGCTTGCGGGCAGCGTCGTCGACCGGGCGTTGCTCGGCGGCGGCAACACGATTTCCGGAGCACGGCTTGCGACCGCACGCATTCCGGGCGCAGACGAGGGGACTGCGATCAACCGGCTCTATGGAACGGCGCGGATCGGCGGCACTCTGATCTGGGCGACACGCTTCGAGGAGGAGATCACCGAGGAGCGGTCGGGAGGCAAGGGCAGCGGGCCGAGGATCGAGAATTTCCGCTACTTCGCAAACTTCGCGGTGGGGCTCTGCGAGGGGCCGATCGCCTGCGTCCGGCGCGTATGGGCCGATGGGCGGGAACTCGACGTGACCTCGCTGGAAATGCGTGTCTATCGCGGGACGGAGGACCAGTTTCCCGATCCGCTGATCGAAGCCAAGCAGGGAGAGGGCAATGCTTCGGCCTATCGGGGGCTTGCCTATGTGGTGTTCGAGCGATTGCCTCTCGAGACCTTCGGAAATCGCATTCCTCTCCTGCAGTTCGAGGTGGTGCGGTCGGTGGGGCGGCTGGAGAAGCAGATCCGCGCCGTGACGATGATCCCCGGCGCAACGGAGCATGGCTATGCCACGGAACGGGTGACGGAAAAGACGGGCGAGGGCAGCGCCCGGATCATGAACCGCAACACGCTGACGGCTTCGACCGACTGGGAGGCTTCACTGGATGAACTGACGGCGGTGTGCCCGAACCTGGAAAGCGTGGCGTTGGTCCTCACATGGTTCGGTACCGACCTGCGGGCCGGCCATTGCCGGATCGTGCCGGGCGTCGAGGTGAGCATCAGGAAGAACGAAAGCCGTGGATGGTCGGTCAGCGGCATCTCGCGAGGGGACGCCTACCTCATCGGCAGCGTCGCCGGCGGCCCCGCCTATGGCGGAACGCCGAGCGACCGCAGCGTGCTGCAGGCGATCGCGGACCTCAAGGCGCGCGGGCTCAAGGTCTACCTCTATCCCTTCGTGATGATGGACGTGCCGCCCGGAAACGGCTTGCCCGACCCCTATGGCGGTTCCGAGCAGTCGGCCTTTCCCTGGCGCGGGCGGATCACCTGCTTTCCGGCGCCGATGCGGCCCGGCAGCGCCGACAGGACGGCGATGGCGAGAACTCAGGTGGATGCTTTCTGCGGCTCCGCGACCGCGGGTGATTTCCGCAAGGGCAACGGCAGCGTGAGGTATGAAGGGCGGGACGAGGGCTATCGCCGCATGGTCCTGCACTATGCGCACCTGGCGGCGGTGGCGGGCGGTATCGACGGCTTCGTCATCGGTTCGGAACTGCGCGGGCTGACCCAGCTTCGCGACGACGCCGGCGGCTTTCCGTTCGTGCAGCAACTGGTGCGGCTGGCGGAGGACGTGCGGGCGATCGTCGGAACGGGCACCAGGCTCACCTACGGCGCCGACTGGAGCGAATATTTCGGTTATCACCCGCAGGACGGCTCCGGCGAGGTGCATTTCCATCTCGACCCACTCTGGGCGTCGCCCGCGATCGATGCGGTCAGCATCGACAACTATATGCCGCTCGGGGACTGGCGGGATACCGATCTCGCGGACGGCAATCCCGACGGTTTCCGGACTGCAGATGATGTGGAGGCCCTGCAGCGGCAGATCGAGGCCGGGGAAGGCTACGACTGGTACTATGCCGGCGCCGAGAACCGGGAAAACCGCATCAGATCTCCCATTACCGATGGGTTGGCGCAGAAGCACTGGACATTCCGGCACAAGGATATCTTCGGCTGGTGGTCGAACCGTCATTACGACCGCGTTGGCGGCGCGGAGAAGGCGGAACCCACGGCCTGGGAGCCTGGGATGAAGCCGGTCTGGTTCACCGAACTCGGCTGCGCGGCGATCGACAAGGGCGCGAACCAGCCGAACGTCTTTCTCGACCCGAAATCCACCGAAAGCGCGGTGCCGCATTTCTCCAGCGGCGCGCGCTCCGACAGTATGCAGCGGCGCTTCCTGGAAGCGCATCACGACTGGTGGCGCGGCGAAGGCACGCGGCCGGGCATGGTCGATCCGGACCATGTCTTCGTCTGGACGTGGGATGCGCGGCCCTATCCGGCATTTCCGAACGACCTTTCGCTGTGGAGCGACGGCGGCAATTGGCGCACCGGCCATTGGCTGAACGGACGGCTGGGCGGAACGACGCTTGCCGACGCGATCGCGGCGCTTCTGACGGAGCACGGTTTTGCCGACTTCGACGTCTCGGAGGTCAGCGGCGATCTCGTCGGCTACGTGCAGGGCGAAGTGACCTCGGCGCGGGCACTTCTGGAGCCGCTGCTCGAAGTCTTCCAGGTGGATGTGCGGGAAGACGCGGGCCAGCTGCGTTTCCGTTCCCGAGGCAAGGTCAGCCTTGCCCCGCAACGACTGACCGTGCTGGCCGATCCGGACGGCGGGCCGCTCTGGAGCGAGTTGCGCGGCCACGACAGCGATTTCGCCGCGGAAGCGATCCTGACGTCTTATAATCCGGCGCTGAACTACGAGCAGGCAAGCACGCGCTCCAGGCGAGCGCGAGCCGAAAGCCTGCGCGTGCTCGGCTACGACCTGCCGGCCGTTCTGGCGGAGGAAACGGCGCTGATCGCGGTGGAAAACCTGCTGCGGGACCACCGGATCGCCAGGCGGACATTGAATTTCGCCCTTCCACCGAACGAGATATCGCCCGAGCCGGGTGACGCGGTTCAGCTCGCCGATGGGCCGGACGGCGTCTTCGTCATCGAGCGGATCGAGGAAGGTGCGACGCGGCGCATCGAGGCGAGGCGGCACTCGCCCGCCAGCTCGCCGGCGCCGATCGCGGAAACCGGCAAGCCGGTGGGTGGAGGCACGGCGTCGAATGCCTTCTCGCCCGTCCTGCACTTCCTCGATCTGCCACGTTTTTCCTCTGGAGAAGCCACGAGCTTTGCGCGGGTGGCGGGCTTTGCGAAACCGTGGCGCCGCATCGTCATTTCGGCTTCCGTCTCGGGCGAGGGATATCGAACGCGGGCGGTGCTGGATCGCCCGGCACGGGTAGGCCTGCTTGCGGAGGCGCTTTCTCCTTCGGGCATTTTCGGGAGGTTCGACAGGGCGCGGCCGATGGTGGTCGACCTTTCCTTCGGAGGCCTCTCTTCGGTGGATAGGCTCTCTCTGCTCAGTGGCGAAAACCGGATCGCGGTCCAGGCTGTGAACGATGTCTGGGAGGTGATCGACTTCGCCGAGGCGGAGGAGATCGGGCCGAACCGCTGGCGATTGTCAGGACTGCTGCGAGGGCTCGCCGGCAGCGAGGACGCGGCCAACGTCGGGGCCTCGGCCGGCGCACCCGTCGTCGTGCTGGACGCGGCGGTGATGCCCCTTGGGCTGGCGTCCGAGGAGCGGGGTCTTGGCCTCAACTGGCTCGCGGAGGCGGCAGCCAGCGGCGGCGGGCGAATCGGTCCGCAGGTCTTCACGGGCGGAATTCGCGCCGAAACACCGCTCTCTCCGGTTCATCTGCGCGGGACGCGGCAGGCGAACGGCGATATTCGCCTCACATGGACACGCCGCAGCCGGATCGACGCCGATACCTGGGAAGGGGCGGAGATACCGCTGGACGAGCCGGAAGAACGCTATCTGGTCGAGATCATGGACGGCACGGCCGTGAAGCGGACCGCGGAGGCAAACAGCCCCGCATTCATTTATGGGACAGCGGCGGAAGCGGCCGATTTCGGCGCTCCGCAGGAGCGGCTTTCGGTGCGGATACGTCAACTCGGGCGGGCAGTCGCGCTCGGGCTTCCGGCCTCGGCAACCATTTCATTCTAGAAAGAGGAGAAGAGCATGGACGGCATGAAGGCATGGTATCAGTCGAAGACGGTGTGGGGTGCGCTGATCGCGGTCGTCGCATCGCTATTGCAGGCGACGGGCATCAATCTCGGCGAGGAAGTGCAGTCCGAACTTGCGGATATTGCGGTCACGCTTGCCGGTGTGGGCGGCGGATTGGTGGCTCTTTACGGCCGGATAGTTGCAGGGAGCGGCATCCGCGGCAGGTAGGCCGTGGCGGGGGATTGAGGGCATCATTCATTTGCCATTCAGGGGCCTTTGGTTACATAGTTCCCACATGCTTTGGATATGAAACCTGTCCGTCACATAAGTGGAAGTTGTAACCATGGCGCGACTGCCGATCATAGCGATACTCGCCGCCGGCATTGCCGGAGGCTCCGGTTTTTTGCCGGAAAGGGCGTCCGCGCGTGATTATCTTATTCTCGTTGCAAGCGACTGCGGCTCGGCCGCATCGCGGGTCGTGCGCGAAACCGGCGGCCAGCTTCTATCGGCCGAACCTTCCTCGGACGGCCAGACTTGCGTCGTGACCGTGCTTGTGCAGGGTAGCGGCAGCGAAAGGCCGCGTAAGGTCACCGTAAGGGTGCCGATGTAGGCTGAATGCTGCCGTGGCCACGGAAGCCCGAGCTTATTATTACGAGGACGGTTCATGCGTATTCTGGTGATCGAAGACGACGTCAATCTCAACCGGCAGCTTTCCGACGCGCTGAAGGAAGCCGGCTATGTGGTGGACCAGGCCTTCGACGGCGAAGAGGGGCACTATCTCGGGGAAACCGAGCCCTATGATGCGGTGATTCTGGATATCGGCCTGCCGATGATGGACGGCATCTCGGTGGTCGAGAAATGGCGCACCGAAGGCAAGGGAATGCCGGTGCTGATGCTGACGGCGCGCGACCGCTGGAGCGACAAGGTGGCGGGCATCGACGCGGGCGCGGACGATTATGTCGCCAAGCCCTTCCATGTCGAGGAGGTGCTTGCGCGGGTTCGGGCGCTCATCCGCCGCGCGGCCGGCCACTCCTCTTCCGAGATCGTCTGCGGGCCGGTGCGGCTCGACACCAAGGCCTCGAAGGCCACTGTCGACGGCGTGCCGCTGAAGCTCACTTCGCACGAATTCCGGCTGCTTTCCTACCTGATGCACCACATGGGCCAGGTGGTCTCCCGAACCGAGCTGGTGGAGCACATGTACGACCAGGACTTCGACCGGGATTCCAACACGATCGAAGTCTTCGTCGGACGCCTGCGCAAGAAGCTCGGAGTCGATCTGATCGAGACCGTGCGCGGTCTCGGCTACCGGATGCAGGCCCCGAGCGAAGCGGCTAAATGAAGAGGATCGGTCCGAGATCGCTCACCGCCCGCGTCCTTCTGCTCGCCACGGCCTGGTCGGCGCTGGCGTTGGTGGTGATCGCGATCGTAATCTCGGCGCTCTACCGGCAATCGGCGGAACGGGCCTTCACCGATCTCCTGCGTGCCCAGCTCTACAACGTCATCAATTCGGTTTCGATCGGCGAGGACAACGCCCTCGTCGGCAATCCGCAGCTCGGCGACCTGCGCTTCTCGCAGCCGGAGACCGGCTGGTACTGGATCATCGAGCCGCTCGGCACCTTCGCGGCGACGCCGCTTTCCTCTTCCTCGCTCGGCGTTTCGAATATCGCGGTGCCGTCGATCCTCAACGTGCCCTTCGACAACCGTTACGAGCGGTTTTACCAGACCAACGACGCCTTCGGGAACCATGTGCTGGTGGCAGAGACGGAAGTCGTGCTGGACGGCGAGGGGCGTGCGGCGCGCTTCAGGGTATCCGGCAATCTTGCCGTGGTGGAAGATGATATCCGCACCTTTTCGCGCAGTCTCTATATCGCGCTTGCCGTCTTCGGCCTGGGAAGCCTCATCGTCAACGGTCTTGCGATCCTTTACGGCCTGCTGCCGCTCGACGCGGCGCGCAAGGCGCTGGAAAAGGTGCGCCGCGCGGAAGCCGAGCGCCTGGAGGGTAATTTTCCCCGCGAGATCATGCCGCTTGCCAACGACATCAACGCGCTGATCGACAGCAACCGCCGCATCGTCGAGCGCGCCCGCATGCAGGTCGGCAATCTCGCTCATTCGCTGAAGACGCCGATCGCCGTGCTGCTCAACGAATCACGCACGCTCGATCGCCCGCAGTCGGAACTCGTGAAGTCCCAGGCAGAGGCGATGCAGGCGCAGGTACAATCCTATCTCAACCGCGCCCGTATCGCCGCTCAGCGCGAATCGGTGCTCGCCCGCACGGAGGCCGAGCCCGTGCTCGAGCGGCTGATCAGGGTGATGCGGCGGCTCAACCCCGACAAGGACTTCCATCTTTCCATCCAGCCTTCCAGTCTGGCGCTCGCCATGGAGCAGCAGGACATGGAGGAGACCGTCGGAAACCTGCTGGAGAATGCAGCCCGTTTCTGCAAGACCGGCGTCTGGGTGACTGCCGTTCCAGCCCCCCAACCGCCGGGGATGGAGGGAGGCGACCAACCTCGCCGCTCCTGGGTGGAGATGGCCGTGGAGGACGACGGGCCAGGGCTCGAGCCGGACCAGATCAAAGAGGCGATGAAGCGCGGCACGCGGCTCGACGAGAGCAAGCCGGGCGCCGGCCTCGGCCTTTCGATCGTGCGGGAGATCACCGGCGAATACCAGGGCATTTTCGAGCTTTCGCGCGGTCCCCGCGGCGGGCTCAAGGCCAGGCTCCTGTTGCCGGGCGTGACCAAGGATGCGGCCTGACCCATGCGATCTGGGGAAAACAGGGCTTCTGGAGAGACTTGGGGCTACTATGATGTTCGGCCGGAGGCTTCGTGTTTCTTCGCGCCTCTCAAAACATGGGAGAACAAGATAGGCACGTTTGCGAATTTTCCCAATGATGCCACAATGATGCCATGCCGGGACCGCAGCGGTTCCGGTGGCTGCCCACGTCGTTTCGATTCTGCCATCCGGTTCTGACAAGATGCGTTGTTCCAGCTTTAAAATTGCCGTCTCATTGCTTCTCGTCGGGGGCCTGCTTGGTAGCTGCGCCACCAAGGGCGACGCTCCCGCACGAGGCATCTTTTCGCCGCGCCCGGCTGCCGCAACGCCCTATATCACGGCGCTGCAGGGCGGCATCATCAGCCGCAGCGGGATCGATATTTCCGGCAGCGACCGTTCGCGGGCGCTGGAGGCGGAATATCGGGCGCTGGAAGCTTCCCCCGGCGGCCAGCCGGTGACCTGGAGCGGCAGCGACGTGAAGGGCGAGGTCGTGGCGAGCGCGCCCTATCAGGTCGGCACCCAGAACTGCCGCCAGTACCGCCATACGCTGACTGCCGAGGGGCGCGAGGTGACGGCGCGCGGCGCAGCCTGCCGCAACAGCGACGGAAGCTGGACGCCCCTGACCTGAAAAGGTCGCGGATTTTGACGCAGATCATGGCCGAGCGGCTGCGAGGCGCCCATATTCGGGCCGGGCTTGCGGCGAAACGCCTCAAATTTGCGTCAAAACGGGCGTTGCAGTTGGAAAGCCCGGCCGGTTGAAGTAATGGGCCAATATGGTTTTATGGATCGTCCTTGCAATCCTGACGGCAGGTGTCGCCGCCATCCTGATCCTGCCTTTCGCGCGGAGCGCCAGGGCGGTCCCGGCGGAGCATGCCGGTGAAATCGCCGTCTACCGCGATCAGCTCAAGGAACTGGAGCGGGACCAGGGCCTCGGTCTGATCGATGCGCAGCAGGCGGATTATGCCCGCGCCGAGATCGGCCGGCGATTGCTGGCCGCCGCCGACGCAGACGCGGAAGGCGAGACAAGCAAGCCGAGCCGTTACGGGTTTACGACCGTCTTCGTGACCCTTCTTCTGCCCGCGACGGGGCTCTGTCTTTATCTCATGCTCGGCAGCCCCAACCTGCCGGCCCAGCCGCTCGAAGCGCGGCTCGCCAATCCCGGCAACAATATCGCGCTCTTGGTCGCAAAGGCTGAACGGCACCTTGCGCAAAACCCCAGTGACGGAGCGGGATGGGACCTGCTGGCGCCGATCTATTACCGCTCCATGCGACTCGGCGACGC
Source organism: Rhizobium moroccans (assembly GCF_057559155.1). Classification (NCBI taxonomy): domain Bacteria; kingdom Pseudomonadati; phylum Pseudomonadota; class Alphaproteobacteria; order Hyphomicrobiales; family Rhizobiaceae; genus Rhizobium; species Rhizobium moroccans. The sequence continues at coordinate 10,882 of NZ_JBHFJG010000016.1, forward strand.
GGAACTTGCCTATCGCAACGCGATCCGCCTTATGGGCGCCAGCCCGGCGCGGCTGGCGGGCCTCGGCGAGACATTGGTGGCGGCCAGCGACGGCGTCGTGACCGAGGATGCGCGCGTTTCGTTCGAGGAGGCTCTTCGACTGCAGCCGGACACTCCGAATGCCCGCTTCTATATCGCGCTGGCGCTTGAGCAATCCGGCAAGCGTGACGAGGCCCGAACGGCTTTCGAGGCCCTGGCGAAGGATTCGCCGGCTGACGCGCCCTGGATGGAGCTGGTGAGCGAGCATATCGCCAGGAACGGTGGAACCGTGCCGCCTCCGACCTCGTCCGCGCCCGCGGGGCCGACGCAGGAGGAGATGAGGGCTGCTCAACAGATGTCGGAGAGCGACCGGCGCGACATGATCCGCGGCATGGTGGAAAGCCTTGCGGCGAAGATGCAGGAAGACCCGAACAATCTGGAGGGCTGGCTGCAGCTCACCCGCTCCTACGCGGTTCTGGGTGACCGCGAGAAGGCGGAAGCGGCGCTGAAAAGCGGATTGAAGCAGTTCCCCGGTTCCGGCGAGCTTGTCGCGCTGGCGCAGCAGATGGGCATCGCGGTGGAAGGGGTGAGCCAATGACGCGCAAACAAAAACGGCTCACGATCATCGCCGGCGGCATGAGCTTCATCATCGCCGCCGTGCTTCTGGTGATGTTCGCCTTCAGCCAGTCGGTTGCCTATTTCTACATGCCGGCCGACATCGCGACGACCGACATCGCGCCGGGCACCCGCATCCGTCTCGGCGGACTGGTGGCCGAGGGCTCGGTGAAGCGCGGCGGCGGATCGACCGTGAGCTTCACGGTGACGGACGGCAGCGGAAGCGTGCCGGTGAGCTATACCGGCATCCTGCCCGACCTCTTCCGGGAAGGGCAGGGAGTGGTGACCGAGGGCGCCTTCGACGCCGCGACCCATTCCTTCGTGGCCGATACCGTGCTTGCCAAGCATGACGAGAACTACATGCCGAAGGAAGTGGCCGACCGCCTGAAAGAGCAGGGCGTGTGGAAGGAAGGCGAGGGTATATCGCAATGATCATCGAGATCGGTCACTATGCCCTTGTTCTTTCCCTTGCCGTGGCGCTGATCGTCGGGGTCGTGCCGGTCATCGGCGCACGCCGTCGCGACACGGCGATGATGGCGCTCGCGCCGCTGGGTTCTCTGGTGCTCTTCGGCCTGGTGGGCATTTCCTTCGCCGTGCTGACCTGGGCCTATGCGGTCTCGGATTTTTCGGTGAAGAACGTCTGGGAGAATTCCCACTCCCTGATGCCGTTGATCTACAAATATTCGGGCGTATGGGGCAACCATGAGGGCTCCATGCTGCTCTGGCTGCTGATCCTCGTCTTTTTCAGCGCGCTGATCGCGGTTTTCGGGCGCAACCTGCCGGACACGCTGAAGGCCAACGTGCTCGGCGTCCAGGCCTGGATCTCGATAGCCTTCCTGCTGTTCATTCTGCTGACGTCCAATCCTTTCCTCAGGCTCGATCCGGCGCCCGCCGAAGGGCAGGACCTCAACCCGATCCTCCAGGACCTCGGCCTCGCCATCCATCCGCCGCTTCTCTATCTCGGCTATGTGGGCTTTTCCGTCAGCTTCTCCTTTGCGGTGGCGGCACTCATCGGCGGGCGGATCGATGCCGCATGGGCGCGCTGGGTGCGGCCCTGGACGCTTGCCGCCTGGACTTTCCTGACCGCCGGCATCGCCATGGGCTCCTACTGGGCCTATTACGAGCTCGGCTGGGGCGGCTGGTGGTTCTGGGACCCGGTGGAAAACGCCTCATTCATGCCTTGGCTTGCGGGCACGGCGCTCCTCCATTCGTCGCTCGTCATGGAAAAGCGTGAGGCGCTCAAGATCTGGACCGTGCTGCTGGCCATCATGACCTTCTCGCTGTCGCTGCTCGGGACCTTCCTCGTGCGCTCCGGCGTGCTGACCTCGGTACATGCGTTTGCCACAGACCCGGGCCGCGGCATCTTCATCCTCTGCATTCTGGCGGTCTTCATCGGCGGGGCCTTCGCGCTCTTTGCCTGGCGGGCGCCGATGCTGAAGGCGGGCGGATTGTTCGCGCCGATCTCGCGTGAGGGAGCGCTGGTGCTGAACAACCTCATCCTGACGGTCGCGACCGCGACGGTGCTGACCGGCACGCTCTATCCGCTGGTGCTGGAGACGCTGACGGGAGAGAAGATCTCAGTCGGCGCGCCCTTCTTCAACATGACTTTCGGCCTCTTGATGCTGCCGCTCCTGATTGCCGTGCCATTCGGGCCGTTGCTGGCCTGGAAGCGCGGCGACTTTCTCGGCGCTCTGCAGCGCCTCTATCTGGTGGCCGGGTTGGCGCTGGTTGCCGGGCTTGCCTTCTACTACGCCGAAAACGGCGGCCCGGTCATGGCCGTTGCCGGTCTGGCGCTCGGTTTCTGGGGCATGTTCGGCGCGCTCGCCGATCTCTGGTATCGCGCCAATTTCGGCAAGGCGAAGTTCAGTGTCGCATGGAGCCGCCTGAAGGGCCTGCCGCGTTCTGCTTTCGGCACCGCGCTCGCGCATTTCGGGCTGGGGATCACGGTGCTCGGCGTCGTGGCGGTGACCACCTTCGAGACCGAAACGGTCGTCGAGCTGAAGCAGGGCATGACGGCGGAAGCCGGCGGCTATTCGATCATCTTCGACGGCATGCGCGAGGCGGTCGGACCGAATTTCACTGAGGAGCGCGGCCACTTCACCATCAGCCGCGGCGGAGTGACGGTCGCCGATGTCTGGTCGTCGAAACGGCTTTATACAGCGCGGCGCATGCCGACGACCGAGGCGGGCATCGTGACCTTCGGCTTGAGCCAGCTCTACGTGTCGCTCGGTGATCCGATGGAAGGCGGCGGCATCGTCGTGCGGGTCTGGTGGAAGCCCTTCATTCTCTGCATCTGGGGCGGCGCGCTCGTCATGATGATCGGCGGGTTCGTGTCGCTCTCCGATCGGCGTCTGCGCGTCGGCGCGCCGACCAGGCGGGTGAAGGCTGTAAAGGCGGCACTGGAGGCGGCGGAGTGATGGCGACAAGCTCCTCAACGCGTTGTTGGACAGGCCCCTCCCCAACCCGACCGGGGTCGAGCCCCTTGTCTCGACCCGTCCTTGCGGACCCCCACAAGGGGGAGGGGCTTAACTGCCCCGCTGCTCTGGTTTCGTTTGGGCGAGGCCGTGCCACCAGTTTTCTCCTCCCTTGTAGGGGAGATGGCCGGCAGGCCAGAGGGGGATTTTTTGCAGTTTTTTTTCTTCTGCTCGCTCTCCTCACGCCCCTCCCGGCATTCGCCGTGAACCCGGACGAGATCCTCTCCGATCCGGTGCTGGAGGAGAGGGCGCGCAATCTCTCGGCGCAACTGCGCTGCATGGTCTGCCAGAACCAGTCGATCGACGATTCCAACGCGGAACTGGCGCGCGATCTGCGGGTGCTGGTACGTGAGCGCCTGGTCGACGGCGATACGGACAGGCAGGTCCTCGACTACGTCGTATCGCGCTATGGCGAGTTCGTGCTTCTGAAGCCGCGCGTCAGCGCAAAGACCGTTCTTCTCTGGGCCGCGCCGATCGTGCTGCTGCTGATCGGCCTCGCAGCGGTTCTCGTCTTCATGCGCACGCGTCCCGCTCAACAGGCGGTTCCGGCGCTGACGGCGGAGGAAAATGCCCGGATCGAAGAGCTTCTGAAGAAGTGAATGGCGGGAGCGATCGCGCTCGGAGCGATGCCACCCAAGCTGTTGATTTGATGGAGGTCGCTATCGAAACGTCAGGTCCTGAGTTTTCGGCGTCCGTCCCGGTCCAGTGAACATTAACAAGATTTCATCCGCCCGCCACGTGCAGTTAACCTGAAGCCTCCTATATCTCTGCCCAGACATCCCTCGCCGGACTGCTCCGGCCAAATGTGACTGAAGAGAAGAAGGTAGCTTGAACATGAGCAAAATTGGACGCCCCTCCCTCAAGACGGTCCTCAAGACATCGACCGTTGCCGGCCTTGCTGCCGTCATGCTCTCGACGGGCATTCCGGCCCAGGTCTACTCCTCCTTCGCCGATCCGGTAAAAGTCAACGCGCCGCAGGCTCCGAGCTTCGCCGACGTCGTATCCGCCGTTTCTCCGGCCGTCGTTTCCGTCCGCGTGCAGTCCGATCAGCAGCCGGTCTCCGACGACAGCGGCAATTTCAGCTTCAATTTCGGCGGACGTGGTTTCGACGAGCTGCCGGACGATCACCCGCTGAAGCGCTTCTTCCGTGAATTCGGTGGTGGCCCGCAGTTCCGCGGCCCTGGTGCTCCCGGCGACCGCGGCCCGAACGCCAACCGTCCGCATCGCCTGCGTCCGACCGCTCAGGGCTCCGGCTTCTTCATTTCGGAAGACGGTTACATCGTGACGAACAACCACGTTGTATCGGACGGTTCCGCCTATACGGTCGTGATGGACGACGGCACCGAGCTGGAAGCCAAGCTGGTCGGCAAGGACAGCCGCACGGACCTCGCCGTGCTGAAGGTCGATGCGAACCGCAAGTTCACCTATGTCAACTTCGCCGATGACAGCAAGATCCGCGTCGGTGACTGGGTCGTCGCAGTCGGCAATCCCTTCGGTCTCGGCGGCACGGTAACGGCAGGCATCGTTTCGGCCCGCGGCCGCGATATCGGCTCCGGCCCCTATGACGACTACATCCAGGTGGATGCGGCGGTGAACCGCGGCAATTCCGGCGGACCGACCTTCAACCTCGAAGGCCAGGTCGTCGGCATCAACACCGCGATCTTCTCGCCCTCCGGCGGCAATGTGGGCATCGCATTCGCGATCCCGGCCTCCGTCGCCAATGACGTGGTTCAGGACCTGATCAAGGACGGCAAGGTCGAGCGCGGCTGGCTCGGCGTGCAGATCCAGCCCGTGAACCAGGATATCGCCGAATCGCTCGGCCTCAAGGAGCCTTCCGGCGCCCTTGTCGTAGCTCCCCAGGAAGGTTCTCCGGGCGCAAAGGCAGGCATCAAGCAAGGTGACGTGATCACCGCCCTGAACGGCCAGCCGGTGAAGGACGCCCGCGATCTCGCCAAGAAGGTTGCCACATTCGGCCCGAATACCACGGTCGAAGTCGACATCTGGCGCGACGGCCGCGCGGAGAAGCTTCCGGTGACGCTCGGCAATCTCGCAAGCGACGAAGCGGCATCCGCCGAGACGACCGAGCCGGATGCGCCGAAGCCTTCGACCGAGGAGGCTCTTGCAAGCCTTGGCATCACGGTCTCCCCGGCTGAAGACGGTTCCGGCCTTTCCGTGACGGATGTGGACCCGGATTCGGAGGCTGCGGCACGCGGCATCAAGACCGGTGAGAAGATCCTCTCAGTGAACAACCAGAAGGTCGAATCCGCCGGAGACGTGGGCAAGGTGCTCGAAGCCGCCCGCAAGGACGGCCGCACCCGCGCGCTCTTCCAGGTCGAAGCCGAAGGCGGCAGCCGCTTCGTGGCCCTGCCTATCGACCAGGGCTGAGCTTTCCAAGGTCAACCAGCTTGACGAAGGGCGCCGCCGGCAACGGCCGGCGCCCTT